>NZ_VIUK01000014.1:68166-186108 GCF_007828295.1 Pseudomonas sp. SJZ080 | reverse complement strand
AACCCCTATCTGCGTATGCAGGTAGGGGTTTTGTTTTGCCCGCAGGAAAGTGGCGCAAAAAATGGACAGCCTTTTCGGCTGCCCCTGAACTCACCGATATGGTTAGTGAAACATCGGCAGAACGTATTCAGCGATCTCTTCGATCACGTCGGCAACCGGTCGTTCGCTACGACGCACATGCAGACCAACATGCTGCACACCGGCTTCACGCAATGCCTGAAGCTCATCAATCAACGCCAACCGCCCGCAAATACCGCCGAACCGTACACGTCGCATCGGAGCATGAGGATTGGTCGCCAGGTCCAGGTGAACGAAGCTGATGTAAGGTTTATCCCCACCCACTTCCCTCCAAAGTCCCACCCGACGACGATGTTCATCCGGCGTGCCGGGGTAGGCGAGCCAGCCATCCATATGTTCACCAATCCAGGCAGGTGACTGCTGACCAAGACCTGCCACCAACAATGGCAATGCCTGGTCCAGCTGCGGAAGCAATTGCGCACCTTCCGGCAAACGGCCTACCCCTTGGTCGCGCAGCAATTCCACCGTATCGCGGAAGATCTCTGCGCGCTGATCGTAATCCACACCAAACAACGGATACTCCATCGGCCGATCGCCGCTGGCCACGCCAAGCAGCAAACGCCCGTCGCTCAATTCATCAATACTGTTTGCGGCCTTCAGGGTGAGCCAGGGCTGACGCAATGGCAATACAACCGCCGCCGTACCCAACATGATGTTGTCGGTGATTCCGGCCAGGTATCCAAGGTAGGAAAAGGTTTCGAACACCTGTGCGGCATCGCCGAAATTCGGATCGTAAACCGGTACATCGCGGACCCACAGCGCGCGGAACCCAGCCTTGTCCGCCAGCCGCGCCATCGCCGCATGTTGCTTCAGGTCCGGAACACCGAAAGGCCGTTCCTCAGCAATTCGCCGCCGCTGACCCTCACTGGACCAATCGTTATCCAGTGGCAACTCCAGGCCAATGGAAAACCCATTGGAGCCCAGTAATCGTTTAAATCGTGAATGCATGAAAAGACTCCCAGACAACAAAATGGAATGACATGCACTCAGTATCCACAGGCCTATCGGCAAGAAAAATGCACGAATGGGAATAACAATCTTGAGCAAAACGCACGAGTCCACACAAAGAGCCAACTGTCGATTTGGCCTTCAAGGACAACCATTAGAGGAAATCGCGCTAAAGAGACCGCACGGTTTTTGGTATGGTGCAGCTCGTTTTTTAACGGACTGATTTCAAGCCTGAGGATCGGCGCCCCATTTTAGTCAAAGAGCAGCTAGAGAAATGCCCGAACCAATACCGATCAAGGATCACGAAAAAGAGACACGCCTGGTCAACAAAAGACTGATGGCTTGCGCCCTGTTCGTCGTCGGCATCACCTGCGCACTGGTGGTGCGCATGTACGTGCTGCAAGTGGTCGAGTTTGACTATCACTCGACCATCTCCGAAAACAATCGCGTCCACGTATTGCCGATCACCCCCACGCGCGGGTTGATCTACGACCGCAACGGTGTGGTGCTCGCGGACAATCGCCCCAGCTTCAATCTGACCATCACCCGCGAGCGCGCCTCCGACGTCAAAGAAGAGTTGGATGAGGTGGTCAACCTCCTGCACCTGCCCGCTGAAGACCGGACGCTGTTCGACAAGGCGATGAAGCAGGCACGTCATCCATTCGTGCCCGTCACCCTGTTCTATGAACTCAGTGAAGAGCAAATCGCCGTACTTGCCGTGAACGAATTCCGTCTGCCGGGGATCGATGTCGAGCCGCAATTCGTTCGTCACTACCCGATGGGCGCGCACTTCGCGCATTCGATCGGCTACGTCGGTCGCATCAACGAGAAAGAATCCAAAGCCCTGGATACCGTCGAGTACCGTGGCACTCAATCCATCGGCAAGACCGGGATTGAAAAGTTCTACGAGTCAGAGTTGCACGGCCAGGTCGGTTACGAAGAAGTCGAAACCAACGCTCAGGGCCGCGTTCTGCGAGTGCTCAAACACACCGATCCTATCCCCGGCAAAAACATCGTTCTGAGCCTCGATGTCAAACTTCAGGAAGCCGCCGAAGAAGCCTTGGGTGATCGTCGTGGTTCAGTGGTCGCACTCGATCCATCGACCGGCGAAGTCCTGGCCATGGTCAGCAAACCGAGCTTCGACCCAAACCTGTTCGTGACCGGGATCAGCTTCAAGGAATATGCAGCACTGCACGATTCCATTGACCGGCCGCTGTTCAACCGTGTGCTGCGCGGACTCTACGCGCCAGGCTCGACTATCAAGCCGGAAGTGGCCATCGCCGGTCTTGACGCCGGCGTGGTTACCCCGCAGACCCGCGTCTTCGATCCCGGTTACTACCAACTTCCCGACTTTGATCACAAATACCGCAACTGGAACCACAGCGGCGATGGCTGGGTGGACATGGACGCGGCGATCATGCGCTCCAACGACACCTACTTCTACGATCTGGCGCACAAGCTGGGCATTGATCGCCTGCACGACTACATGGCGATGTTCGGCCTCGGTGAGAAGGTCTCGCTGGACATGTTCGAAGAGTCTGCCGGCCTGATGCCGTCGCAGGCCTGGAAGCGTGCCACGCGCCGCCAGGCATGGTTCCCCGGTGAGACCGTGATCCTCGGCATCGGCCAGGGTTACATGCAGGTTACGCCGTTGCAGCTGGCCCAAGCCACTGCGCTGATCGCCAACAAAGGTGTGTGGAACCGACCTCACCTGGCCAAGACCGTGGACGGTGTTGCACCAGTGGATGAGCATCCGATGCCCAACATCCTGTTGAAGGACCCGCGTGACTGGGAGCAGGTCAACCACGGCATGCAAATGGTGATGCACGACGCACGCGGGATTGCGCGAGCGGCGGCGCAGGGGGCTCAGTACCGGATCGCCGGCAAGAGTGGTACGGCGCAAGTGGTCGCGATCAAACAGGGCGAGCGCTACAACCGGGCGAAAACCCTGGAGCGTAACCGCGACAACGCCTTGTTTGTCGGTTTCGCTCCGGCCGAGCATCCGAAGATTGTGATCTCGGTGATGATCGAGAACGGTGAGGCCGGCGGTCGCGTCGCCGGCCCGGTGGTGCGGCAGATCATGGACGCCTGGTTACTCGATCAGGACGGTCATCTGAAGCCGCAATACGCCACGCCGAGTAAAGCGCCTGGCGATCCTCACGTTTGACCGTTCAAGGCTTCACAGCACAGGCTCACGAATACTGAGCATGTGCTGGAAGCTTTCGAGGAACACGGTTTCGGCCTGACTCATCTTCTGCTCGCGATTCCAAAGCAGCTGGATATCGAAATCCACCACCCCGTCTTCCGGCGGTAAACGCCAGAGCAAACCTTGCTCGACATCCCTTCGCACCAGGTGTGTCGGCAAACAGCCAATCCCGTAGCCTGCGCAAATCAAGCGGTAAATTTCTTCGAAACTCGTCGATGAAGCGACAATTTTGCCGGTAAAGCCTTGCTCGTCGCGGAACAGTGTCAGCGGCGAAAGGTTGCCGCCGAGTTGGTCGCTGGTGAAACTGACGAAGTTCTCCGCCGCGAGCTGTTCCAGTGTCAGGTTTTCTTGCCCGAACAGTCGATGACGCTGGCCACAAAAGTACGCATATCGCTCGCGAAACAGTACCCGCTGCTCCAGCCGCGGCTGCGGCAAGCGGCACAGCCCGACACCAATGGTCGCAGTCTTCTGCAGCAACGAACTGATGATGTTCGAGCTACCCATCACCTCGACTTCCAGCTCGATTTTCGGATGGGTTTCATGGAAGTCGGCGAGGAAGTCATCGTAGTGTCGCGCCTGCACGCCGCTGACGGTGAGGATGCGAATCTTGCCCACCACGTCGTCGTGGCGACTCTCCACCACCGTGCCCAATCGCGAAATATCGCCATAGATATCCGCCGCAATGCGCAGGACTTCCTCCCCGGTTTCTGTCAGATCGAACCGTCGTCCGCTGCGGGCAATCAACACACATTCCAATTGTTCTTCCAGCCGTTTAAGCGCCTGGCTGACCGCCGACTGCGTTATGTGCAGCCGCGCCGCAGCACGGCTCATGCTGCCTTCCTGGCCGATCACCAAGTAAGTGCGCAACAGGTTCCAGTCGAGGCGATCGTTGAGAAAACGTCGGCCCACCCAAGGGTTCGTGGAGGTCATGCCAACTCCAAGTAGTAGCTGTGCTAATAGCAAAGATAAGAATATGAAAATTGACTAATCCTGGCACGGAAGCGATAAAGCCCACAAGCACCACAGAGTGCAACCATCAACAGCCTTCAGTACCTGCCCAAAACTATAAATACACAGGGTCCTTGCATGCACACCACCGCACAACCGCGACGAGCTGCGGCCGCCGCCTTCATTGGCACGACCATCGAGTTCTACGACTTCTACATTTACGCCACCGCGGCGGCGCTGGTGCTTGGGCAAGTGTTCTTTCCCAGCAGCGACCCCGTAATGAGCACCCTGGCCGCCTTCGGCAGTTTCGCCGTTGGCTTCATTGCGCGCCCAATGGCCGGCATGGTGTTCGGTCACTTGGGTGATCGTCTGGGCCGCAAGAAAATGCTGCTGGTGACCATGGCGCTGATGGGCCTGGCGACTGCCGGGATCGGCTTGCTGCCCAGCTACGCCAGTGTCGGGATCTGGGCGCCGATCGGTCTCATCGTCTTGCGCCTGATCCAGGGTGTTTCGGTGGGGGGCGAGTGGGGCGGGGCGGTGCTGATGGCCAGCGAGCATGCGCCGGCCAAGCGCAAAACGTTCTACGCTTCGTTCGCCCAGCTCGGCAGTCCTGCGGGTTTGTTGCTGGCCCTGATCGCCTTTCGCCTGGTGACGTCCCTTGAGCCCGAGGACTTCTTGTCCTGGGGCTGGCGTCTGCCGTTTCTCGCCAGTGGTGTGCTGATGATGGTCGGCCTGATGATCCGTTCCGGTGTGCACGAATCGCCGGAATTCGCCAAGGCCCGAGACAACAACGAAACCGCCCAATACCCGGTGAAAGACGTCATCCGCACCTGCTGGCGGCAGATCCTGTTCGCCGCTGCGGCGGTGACCATCGGCTCCGCCGGGTTCTTCTTCACCAACACGTTCATGATCACGTACGTCACCCAATACCAAGGCATCGCGCGCTCGACGATTCTCGATTGCCTGTTTTTGGTGACCATCATTCAACTGCTTTCGCAACCGCTTTGCGCACTGCTCGCCGAGCGCATCGGCGAGGGGCGCTTCCTCAAGCTCGTCGCACTACTGTGCATGGTCACGCCGTACCCGATGTTTCTGCTGGTGGGTACGCAAAACATTCTGTTGATGACGCTCGGCATCGCCCTGGCGGTGGTGATTCTGTCGGCGTTGTACGCGGTGATCGCCGGCTACATGACTCAGGCGTTTCCAGTGCATCTGCGCTACTCGGGCATTTCCATCGCTTACCAGTTGAGTTGTGCGCTGGCCGGCGGCACCACGCCGCTGATCGGCACGCTGCTGGCGAGCAAGTTTTCCGGAGAGTGGCTGCCGCTGGCGGTGTTCTTCACCTTGCTCTCGGCCCTGTCCCTGATCGGTGTTTGCGGGCTGGCCCGCCTGCGCGCCAACCCGGTCGTCACCCACGCTGCTAAAGAGGTGTATTCGTGAGTAAACCTGAACACATCGGCCCGGTTGAGTGGAAGGCTCGTTGCGAACTGGCTGCGCTGTATCGGCTGGTCGCGCACTTTCGCATGACCGACTTGATCGACACCCACATTACCCTGCGGATTCCGGGGCCTGAGCATCACTTTCTGATCAATCGCTACGGGGTGATTTTCGACCGCATGCGAGCCTCGGATCTGGTGCGTATCGATCAGGACGGGCGCATCGTCGATCCGGCTTACGAAGGTCATCGGGTCAACGCCGCCGGCTTCGTCATTCATTCGGCGATCCACATGGCCCGCCCGGATCTCAACTGCGTGATTCACACTCACACCGCCGCCGGCATGGCTGTCGCCGCGCAGAAGCAAGGTTTGCTGCCAATCAGTCAGCACGCGCTGAAGTTCTACGGCAAGTTGGCGTATCACACCTATGAAGGCATCGCGCTCTCGCTGGATGAGCGCGGGCGTTTGATCGACGACCTGGGGCCACACCGGGCGATGATCCTGCGTAACCACGGCTTGCTGGTCGGTGGGTCGGGCGTGGCTCAGGCGTTTCAGGAGATTCACTTTCTTGAGCGTGCCTGTCAGGCGCAGGTCGCCGCGCTGGCCGGCGGTTGCGAATTGCATTACCCGTCCCCGGAAGTCTGCGCGCACACGGCAGAACAGTTTGACCGCGATGAGCAGGACAACATCATCGACCTGGCCTGGGAGGCCGCACTAACCCTGATCGAATCCCAGCGCGAGTCCTATCTGTCATGAACACCGTGGTTTTGCTGTCCCGCGACACCCTGCTGCTCAAGCAGCTGCAAGCCGCGTTTGCCCGCAGCGCGCCGCAACTCACGACCGTGCTGGCGGATGATCCGCTGGCCAGGAATGCGCAGATCGCGGCGTGCTGGTTTCCGTTGCCGGGCAGCCTTGCGGCATTGCCGAATCTGCAAGTGATTCACTCGGTCGCCGCCGGTATCGATCATCTGGAAAACGACCCCTCGTGCCCGGATCTTCCTGTGTGCCGGGTGGTCGACCCCGGCCACCGTCAGGGCATGACCGAGTACGTGCGTTGGGCAGTGATTCACTATCACCGTGGCTTTGATCAGGTGCTGGAACAACAACGTCAACAACACTGGGAGCGGCCGCTGCAACGGGCGGCGGGGCAGTTCAAGGTCGGGGTGATGGGGCTGGGATCGTTGGGTAGCGCCATTGCCCAGGATCTGGCCGCTTCCGGTTATGACGTTCGTGGCTGGGCTCGCGGCAGCAAGGCGTTAACCGGTGTCCAGACGTTTGCCGGTGCGCAAAACCTGAACCCGTTTCTCGATGGCGTGGAGGTGCTGATCAACCTGTTGCCGCTAACTCGGGAAACGCGCGGCATCCTCGGTCAGTCAACGTTCGAGCAGCTTGCCAACGGAGCCGCACTCGTCAATTGCGGACGAGGCGGCCATCTCGATATCGACGACCTCGAACAAGCCCTCAAACGAGGAAAACTGCGCGGCGCGCTACTGGATGTGTTCGAACAGGAACCACTGCCGGCCGATCACCGCCTCTGGACAATGCCCGGCGTCACGATGACCCCGCACATGGCTTCGGCAGCTTCCCACGACTGTATTGCCGAGCAAGTAGCGGAGAACTTTCGGCGCTTGAATGCCGATGAACCGTTGTTGAATAGCGCCGACCGATTATTGGGTTATTGAACTTGCAAACTCGCCCATTAGATCAACGGCCGCCAGCGTGATCGAACAGACGCTGGCGTCCGATCACGCCGAACGGCGCTTGCTCGAGCGGTTACGTGCCGGTGAACCGGTGGCGAAGGTGTTGCGTGTCTAGGCGATTACGCACAACCGAACCTGTAGGAGCCGGCTTGCTGGCGATAGCGGTTTGTCAGGCAACATTGATGACGACTGTTCCGACGGCATCGCCAGCAAGCCGGCTACTACAAATCACCGTTTTTCAGCTGGAGTGATTTATGTTGAAGATTAATGGCGAACGCCTGTGGGCGAGTCTGATGGCCATGGCCGAAATCGGCGCCACCGCACGCGGCGGCAGTTGTCGTCTGGCCCTGAGCGATGAAGACAAGGCCGGTCGCGAACTGTTTGCCCACTGGTGCCGCGAAGCCGGCATGACCTTGAGCGTGGACGCTATCGGCAACCTGTTCGCCCGCCGCGCCGGCACTGATCCGGAGGCAGCGCCGGTGATGATGGGCAGCCATCTCGACACCCAGCCTGAGGGCGGACGCTTCGACGGCGTGTACGGCGTACTCGCCGGCCTGGAAGTGGTGCGTTGCCTCAACGACCTCGGTATCCAGACCCGCAAGCCGCTGGACGTGGCGGTGTGGACCAACGAAGAAGGCGCGCGCTTCACCCCGGCGATGTTCGGCTCGGCGGTGTTCACCGGCATCATGCAACTGGACGCGGCGCTGGCGGTGCAAGACATCGATGGCATCAGCGTCGCCGATGAGTTGCAGCGCACCGGTTACGCCGGTGAGCGTCCGTTGGGCGGCGCGGTGGATGCGTATTTTGAAGCGCACATCGAACAAGGCCCGATCCTTGAGGACAACGCCAAAAGCATCGGCGTGGTCAGCGGCGGCCAGGCGATTCGCTGGCTCGACGTGCGGGTCGAAGGCATGGCCGCCCACGCGGGCACCACGCCGATGCCGCTGCGCAAGGACGCCTTGTACGGCGTAGCGCGGATGATTCAGACGATTGAGGGGCTGGCGGCCGATTTCGCGCCGGAAGGCCTGACCACCGTCGGCGAGCTGAGCATCAACAAGTCGTCGCGCAATACCATTCCGGGGCTGGTGAATTTCACCGTCGATCTGCGACATCACCGCGACGAAGCCATCGAGGCGATGGAGCAGCAGGTACGCGCGCGGCTTCAGGCGATTGCCGATGAGCGCGGTCTGAAGCTGACGATTACCCCACACTGGATCAGCCCGGCAACGCCGTTCGATGCCGATTGCGTGGCGGCGGTGCAACAAGCGGTGGATGCGCTGGGCTACGCTCAACAATCGATTGTCAGCGGCGCCGGGCATGACGCGATTCACCTGGCGCGGTTCTGCCCGACGGCGATGGTGTTCATTCCGTGCGTTGGGGGGTTGAGTCATAACGAAGCGGAAGATGTGTTGCCTGAAGATGTGCGGCAGGGTACGGATGTGTTGCTGAACGCCGTGTTGAGCCGCGCTGAAAAAGTGGAATAAACACAATTCCCTGTGGGAGCGGGCTTGCTCGCGAAGGCGGTGCGTCATTCAGCATTGATATCGGCTGACACTCCGCATTCGCGAGCAAGCCCGCTCCCACATTAGAACGCGTCCGGATTCAGGATTTACGTTAACTGACAGGTATCAACCCATGCGCAGTTTTTTTCATCCCGAACAATTGCTTCATCATCCACGCAGCTACTACTCGCGAGGGCAGATGCGTACGCCGCAGGAAGTGCCGGAGCGTGCGCAACGACTGGTGCAGGCATCTCACTCATTGGGCTTTAAAGTCGAGCAACCGGTCGATGCCGGACTTGATCCGCTGTTGGCGGTGCACGGTGCGCCTTACCTGGCGTTTCTGCAGGAAGCGCATCAGCGCTGGAAGGAAATCCCTGAAGATTGGGGCGATGAGGTGATGTCGAACATCTTCGTCCGCGAGCCTAACGCCCTGCGCGGGATTCTGGCTCAGGCCGCCCGGTATCTCGCGGACGGCAGTTGCCCGGTAGGCGAACAGACCTGGCGTTCGGCTTATTGGTCGGCGCAAAGTGCAGTGGCCGGGGCCCGGGCGTTGCTCGATGGCGAGCCGGCGGCCTACGCCTTGTGCCGTCCACCGGGGCATCACGCTCGAGCGGAGGCGGCGGGTGGTTTCTGTTATGTGAACAACGCGGCGGTGGCGGCACAGGTGTTGCGCGGCGGGTTTGATCGAGTCGCAGTGCTCGATACCGACATGCACCACGGACAAGGGATTCAAGAGATTTTCTACGACCGCGACGATGTGCTGTATGTCTCGGTGCATGGCGATCCGACCAACTTCTATCCGGGGGTTGCCGGGTTCGGGGAGGAGCGCGGTGTCGGGGTGGGGGAAGGGTTCAACCTCAACTTGCCGATGGCGCATGGTTCAAGTGAGGCGGATTTTCTTGCGCAACTGGACGTGGCGCTGGCGGCGGTGAAGGACTTTGGTGCGCAAGTGCTGGTGCTGTCGTTGGGCTTCGATATTTTCGAGCTGGACCCGCAGAGCAAAGTGGCGGTGACGCGCGAAGGGTTCAAGCGGCTGGGGGAGCGGATCCGCAGCCTTGGGTTGCCGTGTCTGATTGTGCAGGAAGGGGGGTATCACCTGGAGAGTCTTGAGGATAATGCGCGGGCGTTTTTTGTCGGGCCCGAGGTGTGGCGGATCTGAGCCTTGAGTTGCCTGGGAGACCGCTTTCGTGAGCAAGCCCGCTCCCACATTGGGTCGGGGTTGAACACAAGTCTGTGGTTCATACCCAATCGGGTGTGGGAGCGGGCTTGCTTGCGAAGAACGATAACTCGGTGCAGCGGATGAATCCCAAACGCCGTAAGGCACTTGCCATCGCCCTGACGTTAACGTAAAGATTGCGGCAGGGCGCTGAACTTAAAAGAGCGCAGGGCGGACCGATCCGGAGCGCTTGATGACGCTGATAAAAACAACTTCCCCCAAGCTGCACCGCGAAGCCCGGCTGGCCCGGGAAAAACTCCATCTCGAGGGCGAAGTCCCCGATGGCGTGTTGCGGGCAGAAATCGATGCGTCGTGGCGGCGCAGCCTCAGCCATGGCGTGCATTTCAACAGCAAACATGAACTGACGCTGGAATCGAGCGCGAGCCTCGATGTGCTGTTGTCGAGCAATCGCCTGCTGATTGACGCGGCGTTGCCGGCCATCGATTACCTGGCCGAGCGCCAGGGCAAGGAAGGGCTGATCATCCTCGCCAACTCCGACGCCACCATCCTCGCCGTCGAAGGCCGTGCCGATCGCCTCAAGGGCAGTGGCCTGCAAGACATCACCCTCGGCGCCTGCTGGAGCGAAGCCGCTCGCGGCACCAACGCGCTGGGCACTGCACTGGTGGAAGCCCGGCCGACGATGATCGATTGCGGCGAGCATTACCTCGATCGCCTGACCGACTTCTCCTGCACCTCGGTGCCGATCTACTGCCCGCAAGGCGACATCCTCGGCGTCCTCGACCTGACCCGCGAAGGCCCGCTCGGCCGCGTTCACGACAGCACCGCGCTGCTGGCCATGGCCGTCAGCCAGATCGAAAGCCGGGTGTTCAACGCCAGTTTCCCCGACCAGATCGTCCTGGCCTTCCACAGCCGTCGGCAATACCTCGAATCCCCTTGGCAGGGCCTGCTGGCGGTGAGCCTCGGCGGGCAGATGCTCGCGGTCAGCGCCCAGGCCTGTCAGTTGCTCCACGCCGAGCGCTCGGCGCTGGTCGGCCGCCGTTGCGAAGAGCTTCTCGGCGTCGATGGCTTGCAACTGCTGTCGCGTTTGCATCAGGGCGGCGTCGGCAGTCTGCAGACCGCCAAAGGTGAGTTCTTCTACAAAACCCTGCGCGCGCCGCAGCGCTCGATCAACGTCAGCACACCGCCGCGCAGCACCGCCAAAACCGCTAAACCGCAACCCGATCTCGACGCCCTGGCCGGCAGCAATGTCCGCTATGCCCGGGCCTTGCGTATGGCACGCCAAGGGCTGGCTAACGAATTGCCGGTGCTGCTGCTCGGCGAAACAGGCACCGGCAAGGAAGTCATTGCCCGCGCGTTGCACATGGCCGGCAGTCGTTGCGACAAACCCTTCGTCGCGGTGAACTGCGCGGCGATTCCCGAAGGCCTGATCGAGTCGGAACTGTTCGGCTACCGCGAAGGCGCGTTCACCGGTTCCCGTCGAGGCGGCATGGTCGGGCGTCTGCAACAGGCCCATGGCGGCACGCTGTTCCTCGACGAAATCGGCGACATGCCGCTGGCCTTGCAGGCGCGTCTGCTGCGCGTCTTGCAGGACCGCAAAGTCGCCCCACTGGGCGCTGGCGAAGAACAGGACATCGACGTCGCCCTGATCTGCGCCACCCACCGCGACCTCAAACGCCTGGTGGAAGAAAAACACTTCCGTGAAGATCTTTTCTACCGGGTCAACGGCATCAGCGTGATGTTGCCGGCCCTGCGCGAGCGCGACGATTTCAGCGGGCTGGTCATTCGACTGCTGGCAAAACTCGACGCACCGACCATGGTTTTGCATGACGATCTGAACCGCCTGCTCGCGGGCTATCACTGGCCGGGCAACATCCGCCAACTGGAAATGGTGCTGCGCACCGCGCTGGCCATGCGCGAGCCGGGCGACACAGTGCTCACCGTCGACCACTTGCCCGACAGCATGCTCGACGAACTGAACGCCAGCGAACGCCCCCAGTCGGGCAGTATTCGCGAAAACGAACTGGAGCTGATTCGCCAGTCTCTGGACAGCCATCAGGGCAACGTCTCGGCCGCCGCCGACGCCCTGGGCATCAGCCGCGCGACCCTGTATCGCAAGCTCAAACAGTTGCGCTCGTAATGCTGCGCCTGATCGTTCGGCTGATCGACAGCCAGAACCCCGAAGCCCTCCAAGCGGCATTGCGCTGGCTCTACAGCTTTGTGCGGCCGCATCGTCTGGCGATTGCCGGGCTGCTCGGCTTGTCGGTCTGCGCCTCGTCGCTGGTGCTGGTGCAACCCTGGCTGACCAAGCTATTGATCGATGATGGCTTACTGGCGCGCAACTTTCCCATGCTGGTGCTGATCGCCGGGCTGATGATCGTTGCCGGATTGCTCGGCACGGCTTTGTCAGGAATCAATCGTTACCTGCACACGCGGTTGTCCGGGCGGATCCTGTTCTCGCTGCGCGACGACCTTTATCGGCATTTGCAAACCCTGTCACCGAGTTTCTACGGGCAACGGCGCATCGGTGATTTGATGTCGCGCCTCGATGGCGATGTTGCCGAGATCCAGCGCTTCGCCGTGGACTCGTTGTTTTCGGCAGTGTCGAGCGTGATCGGCCTGGTGGTCGCGGTGGCGATGCTGCTGACCTTGTCGTGGAAACTTTCGTTGCTGGCGCTGGTGCTGATTCCGCTCGATGTGCTCTGGCTGCGCTGGATGCGGCGCAAGGTCGAGCGCGATGTGCGCCAGTTGCGTGAGCGTTCGGCGGACATGTCGTCGTTCATGGTCGAGACGCTGCCGGTGATGAAATTCATTCAGTCGGCCGGTCAGCAACAACGAGAGTCGCGACGACTGGAGGCGTTGGGGCAGGGCTACATGAGTCAGTTGCTGCGCCTGCAGGTCACCGAGTTTTTCACCCAGGCGGTTCCGGGCACGTTGACCTCGCTGTCCCGGGCCTGTGCGTTTTTGATTGGCGGTTACTGGGTGGTGCAAGGGACGTGGCAATTGGGCGCGCTCATCGCGTTTTCCACGTATCTGGGGATGGCGGTCGGGCCGGTTCAGAGTTTGCTCGGGCTCTATGTCGCGATTCAGCGGATGACCGTCAGCCTCGGGCGCGTGATGGAATTGCGTGGTGAAGAACCGACGGTGCTGACCCCCGTTGAACCCAAGCCGATGCCGACTTCCGGCGAACTGCGTTTCGACGATGTGCACTTCAGCCATCCCGGTCGGCCGAGCACCCTGAGCGGCATCGATGCGCGAATTCCCTATGGTTTGAAAGTCGCTCTGAGCGGCGGCTCCGGGGTCGGAAAAACGACGCTGATCGACCTGTTGCAACGGCACCATGATCCGCAGTCCGGCAGGGTACTGCTGGGCGAGGTCGACCTGCGGGAACTGGACTTGTTCCAGTTGCGCCGGCGGATTGCCGTGGTCAGTCAGGACATTGTTTTGTTTCGCGGCAGCCTCGCCGACAACCTGGCCTACGCCGTGCCCGACGCCAGCCGCGAAGCGATTGCCGAAGTGGCGCGGCTGGCGCAACTCGACAGCCTGATCGCCTCATTGCCCGAAGGCCTCGACAGTCCCTTGGGCGAGCGCGGTCAGCAGTTGTCCGGCGGGCAGAAACAGCGCATCGCCATCGCCCGTGCGCTGTTGCAGGACCCGCTGATTCTGGTGCTGGACGAAGCGACCTCGGCGGTGGATGAAGCCACCGAGCGCGAAGTGATCGAGGCCATCGACCGCCTGTTTGCCGGGCGCACGCGCATCCTCATCAGTCATCGCCCTTCAACCCTGGCCGACGCCGATCTGCGCTTCGAATTGCTCGATGGCGTGCTCACTTCGAAAACGGTGCAGCATGAAGTCTGAAGTGCGAATCGGGGTGGTAGACAGCGGTCATTCGGCGGCGCAGCGGGTGCAGGTGATCGCGGGGCGACGCTTCTCGTTGCTGGAGGATGGGCTGGCCGAAAGCGCTTTGCGCGATGATCCGCTGGGCCACGGCAGCGCGGTGATCGAGGCCATCGGTCGGCGGGCCCCTTCGGCGGTGTTCTGCGTGGCTCAGGTGTTCGATCAGCGTGGCGTCACCAGCGCCTTGCAGATTGCCACGGCCATCGACTGGCTGGTGGCGCAGGACGTGCGGCTGATCAATCTGAGCCTCGGGTTGCGACAGGATCGCAGCCTCTTGCGCGAGGCATGCGCAGCGGCGGTGGCGCGGGGCATTTTGCTGTGTGCGTCCAGTCCGGCCCAGGGCGAGGGCGTGTTCCCGGCGAATTATCCACAGGTGCTCCGCGTGACCGGCGATGCGCGCTGCGCCGAACAGGAATGGTCGTGGCTCAACAGTGCCCAGGCGGATTTCGCCGCGTGTGTGCACGGGACGTATCCGGGGCAATCCGGCGCCAGTCTGGGCTGCGCGGCGTTGAGTGGGCACATTGCGGGGTTCCTGGTTGCACAGCCCGAGGCGAGCAATGAGCAGGTCATTGACTGGCTGCGGGAAAACGCCCGTTATCGCGGGCCTGAACGGCGTTTCGGCCCATGATTCTGATTCTTGGCGCAGGGCCGGCGGGCGCGGCGGTGGCCCTGGGTTTGCGCCGGCTCGGTTACGCCGTCACGCTGGTCAGCGAGTGGCGACGGTTTGCAGCGCTGGAAGGCGTTTCCATCCGGGTGCTGGAGGCCTTGCGCGGTGCCGGTCTGCATCAAGCGTTGGCGGATGCGGCGTTGCCGTCTCAGCGGCAGGTGTCGTGGAACGGTCAGCAGCATGCGCAAAACATCGAATTTTTGCTGGACCGCCCGAACTTCGATCGAGGCCTTCGTGAAGACTTGCGCCTGGCGGGCGTTGAGTTAATCGAAGGTCGGGTGCTGAGCGTTCAGACCTCAGCTGGCGGACATCGGGTCGAGATTGAAGGACGCGAAGCGCTGGTCGCCGATTTTCTGGTGGAGGCCCGCGGACGCCAGGCACCGGCGCTCGGCAAAGGCCTGCGCGGCCCGGAGACGGTCAGCCTGCTCAATCGCTGGCAAGGTGTGCCGGGCGACACCGCCAGCGCCGTGGAAAGCCTTGAGGACGGCTGGGCGTGGATGGCGCGGCGAGCGGACGGCCAGTGCTATTGGCAATGGACGGTGGACGTGGCCAGCGCGCACTTGCCGGGCAAGGCGCAGTTGCTCGATTACTGCCGCCAGCGGCGCCAGGGTTCCGCATTGGCGCGTGAGTTCTTTGGTGTAAAACCTGAGATCGACCTTCAGTTGCATGCCCGCAGCAGCACCGCGATTCTGAGCCCGCAGGTGTGTGGTGAACACTGGATTCGGGTCGGCGATGCGGCGATGGCGGTGGATCCGCTGTCGGGCAATGGCATCTTTCAGTCCTTGTCCTCGGCGTTACAGGCGCCGACGGTGATCAATACGCTGTTGCGAAAACCTGACCGGGCGACGTTGGCCCAGCGGTTTCATCAGCAACGGGTGGAACAGTTGTTTTTGCGGTTTGCGCGGATCGGGCGGGATTTTTATGCCGATGAGCGGCGTTGGCCGGATCAGCCATTCTGGCAGACGCGGCGGCAGTGGCCGGATGCGGAGGTGGCGCATGCCGAGGCGGACTTTTCTTCGTTGAAAATCGAGCGAGCGCCAGTGTTGAAAGAGGGGTTTGTGGATGAGGCTGAGGTGGTGATCACAGCGGATCAGCCGTTGGGGATCTGGCATGTTCAGGGGGTTGAACTGGCGCCTTTGGTGCGGCGGTTGCGCACTGAACCGGCGGAACGAGCTTTAGCCGGGTTGACGATGGAGCAGGGCAGGATGGTTCGCAGTTGGTTGTTGGGGCAAGGGTTCAAACCCTGAAATCTCGGTTGCCTGGGCCGGCCTCTTCGCGGGCAACCCGCTCCCACAGGTTTTTGGGGTGAATCCGCAATCTGCGGCACACACAAATCACGGTGGGAGCGGGCTTGCCCGCGAAGGCGGCCTAAAGAACGATGAAGATCAAAGCTTGATCAACACCGATTTCAATTCGGTGTAATGCTCGATCGCCGCATACCCCATCTCCCGCCCGACTCCCGACATCTTGTACCCGCCAAACGGCAACGCCGGGTCCAGGGCGCTGTGGCAATTGACCCACACCGAACCGGACTTGATCCGTGGGATCATCCGGTGCACCGCCGCCAGATCATTCGACCAGATACTCGCCCCCAGTCCGTACGGACTGTCATTGGCCATGCGCAACGCATCGGCCTCGTCATCAAACGGAATCGCGACCAGCACCGGGCCGAAGATCTCTTCCTGCACCAGTGAATGCTTCTGATCGACATCGACGATCACCGTCGGTTTGACGAAGAATCCCGGCCCGAATTGCTCACCGCCGCAGGCGATGGTCGCGCCACTTTCCCGGCCCTTTTCGATGTAGCCGTAAACCCGTTCCTGCTGCCGCGCGGAAATAAGCGGCCCCATCTCCACGCTTGGGTCCAGCCCGTTGCCGAGCTTCATGGCGTTGGCAATGTCGGCGATGTCCGCCACCACATTGTCGAAATGCTTGCGCTGCACATACAGGCGCGAACCGGCGCAGCACACCTGGCCCTGATTGAAGAAAATCGCACTGGCAGCGCCTGCGGCGGCGGTCTTCAGATCGGCGTCGGCCATGACGATGGTCGGCGATTTACCGCCCAGTTCCAGCGTGACCCGGGTCATGGAATCCATGGCGATCTTGCCGATTTGCTTGCCGACAGCGGTGGAGCCGGTGAAGGTCAGCTTGTCCACCAGCGGGTTATGGGTCAGGGCCGAACCGGCGGTGATGCCGGTGCCGGTGACCACGTTGAACACGCCTTCGGGGTAACCGGCTTCCAGCACCAGTTCGGCGAGTTTCAGCGCGGTCAGCGGGGTTTCGTCGGCAGGCTTGAGCACCACGGTGCAGCCTGTGGCCAGGGCCGGACCGAGTTTCCAGCAGGCCAGCAGCAACGGAAAGTTCCAGGCGACGATGGCGCCAACCACTCCCACCGCTTCGCGACGAATGAAACTGTGGAACTGATCGTTGGGCATCAACGGCAACGACACTTCCACGCTGGAACCTTCGATCTTGGTCGCCCAACCGGCCATGTAGCGCAGGAAGTCGATGGACAACTGCACGTCCATCACCTGGGCCACGGCGGCGCTTTTACCGTTGTTCAGGCATTCCAGCTGCGCGAGCAGTTCGGCGTCGCGCTCCATCAGTTCGGCGAGTTTCCACAACAGATTCTGCCGTTCCCGAGGGCGGGTGCGAGTCCAGGCGGAATCATCGAATGCGTGGCGGGCGGCGAGGACCGCGCGGTCAACGTCTTCCGGCGTGGCCCGCGGCACCACGCACAGCACCTCGCCGGTGGCCGGGTTGTGCAGGGGCATGGTCTGGCCGTCGGCGGCCTCGACCCAGTCACCGCCGATGAGCATGCGCGGGGCGCGCTGGATGAACGCCGAGGTGGCGGGAAGCAGGTAAGGGAGCGTCATGGCGAGGCCTCTTGTTGTTCGTGAGAACGAGGCTTTCGCAATGGCTGTGCCAACTGCCCGCAAGGGCCGAATAGCCCTTGGGCAGCGGGCGCTGGAGGAGAGTCGTGGTCGACAGGACCTGACGCTTTGTCGCAAATCGCGACGATGCCTGAGATTCAAGAGACGGTTGTTTCAGCTCGGATCGATGCTGAGGTCCGGGCTTGTTCGGGCAATCTGCGCCTGTTGTCGGAATCAGGCCGTCACGTCGACCTTATTGCGCTCGGACAGCATCTGCGCTTCCGTCGCCTGGGTCATTCGCTCGCCTTTGCTCCACAACTGAGAAGAGAAAAATCCGTTCAGGGTTTCAGCGTTTGGCACCGAACCTTTCTTGAGGAACAGGGCGCCCAGATCGATGGTGCTGGCGAAATTGTCCTTGTTCAGGTTGTACCCGCCCACGTAGCTGCCACCCCATACGGAGTCGGCAGCCACTAAATCGATGGAGGCGTCGCGGTAACTGCTCGCTGCTGCTTTCAGCGAACTGGAGGCATTCAGCAAATTGTTCAGCCGATTCATGTCGGAGGAACTGAGCTGGCCTGAACTGTTGAGGGCCTTGAGGCTTCCATCCGCTTGGAGGGTGAAGCCGAATTTTTTGTCGGCGAGATCCGGGTAGGCGTGGGCCAATGCAGACTGGAACTCTTCGAAAGAGAATTTCAGTGATTGATGGGCGTTTTTGTGACGCTCGGCAACCTGTGGGAAATCAGGCGACTGGGATCGGCCGATCCAGGTCTCGATCGATTCTATGGTCAGACTGGTTGCTGGCGTTTCATCGCTTGGATGGTAAATCGCCGCCGGATTGATGTTGATCGCCGTCTTCTGCAGGTCTTCACTCAGCGTTTTGGCTGTCAATGGTTGGCTGGACTGGCTGAGCTGAGCGGCTGATGGCTGGATAAAGGCAGCGTTTAAAGAAATTGCCATGTCGTCTTCCCTGAACGTTTGGTGTAAGCAGGTTATCGACGCTAAGAGGGAAAGCTTGAATGCTGGCGCCAGCCGTCGAGACGACGAGCAACCGGGTTGCGCCCTTGAGTCCCCCACTTTCGGGGAATAGAATTTTCAGGCTCGGTGGGTGAAATGACGGAGCATTTGCCCGGCACACATCTGGTGTAAGGGAGGTTGCGATGTTTCTCTCAACCCTGGAAATCCAAAACATCATCGAACACAGTTTTCTGCCCGCCGTCTGCACCTGCAACCTGGAAGCGGACCAGTCTCTGACGATCAGGGTCTGTGACTGCATGACTGGCAAAGTGGACCTGATCGCCACCCACGTTCCGGTGTGGACACTGGACAGTCCCCACGCCATCGCCACGCTGGTGGCCGACATGCGCCAGGAAATCGAGGCGCACAAAAGCATTCATACCACCTATTCGATCTGAATCAGCGTCAAGCCGCACCGTGTAACCGGTGCGGCTCGCGTTGGGCCATCAGGCGGCGATTTTTCGGGAAATCTCCTCGAATGTGTTGCCATCCACGGCAACCAGCAGCTTTCTATCGTCCTTGAGCGTGGCCAGAAAGGTGACTTCGGTTTCTTTCCCGGCCAGCATGAACCCGGCAATCGCGCCGATGGGGCCTAGCAGCATGGCGCCGGCGACCCCGAAGCCGATGGCATCCTTGATGTTGTTGATCGAGTCCTCGTTGGCGACTTCCACGCTTTTGAACGAGGAGAGTGGCAGGGTGATGCCGGGCCACGGGTGAAGCGACGTTCTCAGGGTGAAAACGCCGTCTGCGTACTCTCCGTCACCCTGCAGAAAGTCCCCCGCGAGGATAGTGATGCTTGCCATGGTGTGACTCCCTGACTGGCAATGGGTGAACACTTATTTCGCCCCCGCGGGGGGCTGTCGTCAATCGTCGGGCGATGAGCTGTTCCGGCCATGGCATCTATGCTTGTCTCAGACTGCAACAACTGTCGCGATATTAGACGCAGGCGCTCTCGATCAGGCAGGGTCAACCGCAGGCAACTTCACGCAACCGTTTGATAAAAAAGGTAATCGGCAAGCTGGCACGCTCCGTGTATTGCTCATCGCAGACGTTTCTCTTGCCTCCGTCTGCGGTGCGCCGCCGGCGGCAGAAACCATAAAAACGATAAGCCACAAAAATAAGAAAGCACCGTGCGAGGTTCGACGTTGATGAAGAGAAAACTCCGATCAGGCCTGAGCGCCAGTCTGTTGGCCGTGGCCGCTTGTGTGGCGTTGCATTCGCCTGACAGCCTGGCAGCCCGCGACGCCCAGACCATCCTCAAGGAAACCTGTCAGGGCTGTCATACCCCCGAAGCCGATAACGCCCTGAGCCGCATCAGTCACCAGCGCAAAACACCGGAAGGCTGGCTGATGAGCATCGCCCGGATGCAGACCATGCACGGTTTGCAGATCAGCGATGACGACCGCCGCACCCTGGTCAAATACCTGGCCGACACCCAGGGCCTGGCGCCGAGCGAGACCGACGGCGTGCGGTATGCGCTGGAACGCCGACTCAATACCGTCGAGAAATTCGACGACCAGACCAGCCAGATGTGCGGCCGCTGCCACTCCGGTGCGCGGGTCGCCCTGCAACGGCGTCCGGCCCAGGAATGGGAGCGTCTGGTGAACTTCCACCTGGGTCAGTGGCCGTCACTCGAATACCAGGCCCTGTCCCGCGACCGCGACTGGTTCGATCTGGCGCGCAAAGAAATGGTGCCGCTGTTGGCCAAGCGTTATCCGCTGGACAACCCGGCCTGGAAAAAATGGCTGGGCACCGCGCCGAAAGCCGAGGCGCTGGTGGGCGACTGGAGCTTCAGCGGCCACTTGCCGGGTAAAGGCGAACTGGCCGGGGTGATGAGCGTAAGCGCCGATGGCGACGACACGTTCAAGGTCAGCGTCAAAGGCCAATACGCCGACGGCACGCCGTTCAACGGTGACGGCAGCGCGATTCTCTACACCGGTTACGAATGGCGCGGCAACGTGACCATCGACGGTGTGACCATGCGTCAGGTGTTCGCCGCCCAAGGCAATGCGATGCAAGGGCGGATGTTCGAAGCCGAGCACGATGAGCGTGGGCTGGACTTCGTCGCCGCCAAGCAGGGCAGCAGTCGTTTGCTGGCGGTGCAGCCTGGTTATCTGAAGGCCGGCGTCGAGACGGAAGTAACCCTGATCGGCAGCGGTCTCACCGGCAAACCGAACTTCGGCAAAGGCGTGGAAGTGGTCGAGGTTGTGGAGCAACACGCGGATCGCATCAAGGTCAAACTCAAGGCCGCCGCCAATGCCCAGCCGGGCCTACGCCACGTCACCGTCGGTACGCTGAAAGGCCCGACCCTGTCGGTCTACAGTAAAATTGCCGAAGTCAAAGTCGTGCCCGAGTTCTCGGTGGCGCGGATCGGCGAGGGCGGTGGTTCGACGCCGAAAGTCCAGGGGCGTTTCGACGCGGAAGCCTGGGGCAAGGGCGCCGACGGCAAGCCGTATCGCATCGGCGTGTTCCCGGCGCAGTGGTCGGTCGAAGCCTTCGACGACCGCGCCAAGGAAGACGAAGACGTCAAGTTCGCCGGCACCATGCAGGCTGACAGCGGCGTATTCACACCGGGCGATGCCGGACCGAACCCGCAACGCAAAATGTCCACCAACAATGCCGGCAACCTGAAGGTGATCGCCGCCGTCGACGACGCAGGGAAATCCCTGACCGGCGAAGGCCACATGATCGTCACCGTGCAACGCTGGAACAATCCACCCATTCCGTGAGTTGGCTGAAACCAAAGGCTTCAGACACTTTTTCGGAATGACCGCAGGCCCCGCCAAGCGGGGTTTGCACAGGAGGTTGCAATGGGCGCTATTTTGAATCTGGTTGAGCGGAATCTGCACGAAGTGCACGTCGATGCCGACCGCATGCTGTTTCACATTCCCAGCAGTTCGCTGTTCGCCAGCGATGAGCTGACCGGCACCATCATCGATACGTTGCGCGGTCCCGGCTGTTCGTCGGACGACCTGATCCAGCGTTTGTCTTCACGCTTCAACGGCGAAGAAATCACCGAGACCTTGCGTGAGTTGATGTCCCTGGAACTGGTCAGCGACGGTTCGCCGCTGACCCCGGACATCGGCACCAAACGGGTCGAGCGCACCGCGATCAACACCGTGGTGCTCAACGTCAACACTGGCTGCAACCTGAGTTGCACGTACTGCTACAAGGAAGACCTCGACAAGCCGTCGGCCGGCAAGAAAATGGACGTCGAAACGGCGGTCGCGTCGGTAGAAATGCTACTGCGTGAATCGCCGGATGAAGAGCGCTTTACCGTGGTGTTTTTTGGCGGCGAACCGCTGAGCAATCGCAAGCTGATCGAGTACATGGTCGACTATTGCGAGAAGCGTTTCCGCGAGGCGGGCAAGTTCGTCGAGTTCGTCATGACCACCAACGCCACGCTGCTCACCGAAGAGACTGTGGACTACCTGAATGCCCATCGCTTCGGGCTTTCGGTCAGTATCGACGGACCGAAAACCGTGCACGACCGCAACCGCATCACCGTGGGCGGGCAGGGCACCTATGACGTGGTGCGGCGCAAGGCCGAGATGCTGCTGTCGCGTTACAACAGTCGTCCGGTGGGCGCGCGGGTGACCCTGACCACCGGCGTTACCGACGTCGAAACCATCTGGGATCACCTGTTCAATGAACTGGGCTTTGCCGAAGTCGGGTTTGCCCCGGTGACCTCCGGCGACATCAGCACCTTCAACCTGACCAGCGACGAGCTGATCGAAGTCTTCGCCAGCATGAAGAGGCTAGGCCGGCGTTACCTGGAAGCGGCGCTGGAGCACCGCAACATCGGGTTCTCCAACCTGCACCAGCTGATCACCGACATTCACGAAGGCCACAAAAAAGCCCTGCCATGCGGCGCGGGCCTGAAGATGCTGGCGGTGGATCACAAAGGGGAGCTGAACCTGTGCCACCGTTTTACCGGCTCATCGCTGCCGACCTTCGGCAACGTGCACAGCGGTGTGAAACAGGTTGAGCTGAACGACTTCCTGTCCCAGCGCCTCGACCGTACTAACACCGGGTGCGAAGACTGCCAGATCCGCAATCTCTGCTCCGGCGGCTGCTACCACGAGAGCTACGCCCGTTACGGCGACCCGACCCACCCGACCTATCACTACTGCGAACTGATGCGTGACTGGGTCGACTTCGGCATCGAGGTCTACACCCGGATCATGGCCCACAACCCTGCGTTTATCAGCAGCTACATCACTCCGCGCAAGGCTCACTGATATGAAACATCTCAAGGCAATCAATAATAAAGCGTTGAAACTCGATGAGGCCGCGGCCGAAAACCGTATCGAAGAAGTGGTGGCGATGAGCTCTGTTGCGGGCTGTGCCTCGACCACCGACCCGGGTTGGGAAATCGATGCGTTTGGCGGTGTGTCGTCGTTGTGCCAGCCGATGGAAGCCGATCTTTATGGCTGCTCGGACCCTTGCTGGTGGCCGGCCCAGGTGCCGGACATGATGAGCACCTACCCGGACTGGAACAAGGATGCCCAGGCGTCCAACGACAACTGGCGCAACCTTGGCACTGTCTTCCCGAAAGACAAGTGATCGGACAGAGAAGAAGGATTCCAGCATGCACAGCATCAAAGCCTGCGGCCTGGCCGCGTTTGCCGTCCTGAGCGTCTGTTCGTTCAACGTTCTGGCGGATGAAAACACCGCTCTGCAAGACGGTCACGAGTACATGTTGACCACCAATTATCCGAACAACCTGCACGTGATCGACCTGGCCACGGACACCCTGTTCAAGACCTGCAAGATGCCGGACGCCTTCGGTCCGGGCACTGTGCAGTTATCGCCGGATCGCAAGACCGCTTATGTGCTGAACAATCACTACGCGGATGTCTACGGCGTCGAGCTGGATAGTTGCAAACAGGTGTTCCACGCCAGCATCACCCAGAAGCCGGGAGAGAAAGCGAAGTCGATGTTCGCCTTCACCCTCAGTCATGACGGCAAGGAGCTGTTCACCATTGCCAACCCGACATTGATGCTCAACGACCGCTACGAGGTGCAGCAGCCTCGGCTGGATGTCTACGCCACCGACGCCGGCATGGACGCCAAACCGGTGCGCAGTTTTCCGGCGCCACGGCAGCTGACCATCATGCAAAGCGGCGACGACGGTACGCTGTACGTGGCCGGGGCGGACATCTACAAGGTCGATGTGAAAACCGGCAAGTTCGACGTGCTGATTCCCAGCCGTCACTGGAAACGGGCCAACTACAGTGCGCCGGACGTGCTCTACGTGTGGAACCAGCAGACCTATCGCCATGACTTCTCGTTGCTCTACACCGCGGCGAAATTCAAGGACAAGAAGCAGGATCCCGCTACCGCCGAGTACCTTTACGGGTTGTTCAGCATCGACCTGAAAACCGGCAAGACCGAAACCACCGACTTCGGTCCTCTGACGGAGATCTACTTCAGCGGCATGCGCTCGCCGAAGGATCCGAACCTGATGTTCGGCGTGCTCAATCGCCTGGCGAAGTACGACATCAAGGAAAAGAAAATGCTGCAGGCGGCGACGCTGGATCATTCCTACTACTGCATTTCCTTCAACAAGGAGGGCAGCAAGATTTACCTGGCCGGGACGTTTAACGATGTGGCGATTTTTGATGCCGACAGCTTGAAACAGGTGGGTAGCATCAAATTGCCGGGTGGGGATATGGCGATTACCACGGCGCAGATATTTGTCCGGTAACGGCCGGCGCCTGCTCTGATGCCATCGCCAGCAAGCCGACTCCTACAAGGGATCACGCCGAATCTGTAGGAGCCGGCTTGCTGGCGATGTTGTCTTCAACAACAACCGAGACATTACTGTCCCGGCACTGGACAACTCAAATCCCCCTCCTGACACTTCAAGTAGATCTTGAAAGCCTCAACCCGCGCTTTGGTCAGATCCGTGATGCAATTACTGTAAATCAACGGATAAACACTCCCGCCCTCAACCCCGGACGCGGAGAACTTGCACTCGGCATCCCGAAACCCGATCCACGCCCGCTGCGCGCCGACCAACAGCTTCTTGCTGTCGGGACTGTCCTTCAGGCGTTCGGTGATCTGCTGGTAAAGCGTATTCAATTCCTTGTCCGCCGCTTTGTTCTGCTGCGCCGCACATTGATTCATCGTGGCCTGGTCGGTGGCGTTGTCGCAATCGACGGCCTGGGCAACGGTGCTGAACAGCAACGGCGTCAGCGCCAGGAGAAAGCGTGGAGGCATGGGGTTCTCGCTGTGACAGGAAAAGAAGAGGTGCAGTGTAGCGAAGCCTTATCCCGTTGCGGCCGGAGTATTTGAAGCCTGGAGTAATCGAACTGCATAAGCTTCGATGTCCTCGCACCTGTGCAACTTTTGCAGCCAACGGTCGGGAATGGCCTGCACGCCGTAAAAAGCCCCGGCCAACTGACCGACGATGGCGGCGGTGGTATCGGCGTCATCGCCCAGATTGGAGGCCGTCAGGACAGCGGCTTCAAAGCTGTCGGTGTGATGAAAACACCACAGCGCCGCTTCCAGCGAGGCAACGCAATAACCGCTGCCACGGATAGCGCTTTCGGGTTTGTCGAAGTAATCGCCGCGTGCGATGGCGATGACTTTTGGCTCCAGGAGGGTCGTGGCCTGCAAACGGAGTAAATCCGCTTTGGCCGCGCCCTGTAACGCGTGACCTATCAGCTCGGCGAACAATTGGCAGCACTCAACGGCTTCAGGCGCGGCGTGTGTCGTGCGGGAACTGTGAGCGGAGAACTCGCTGATCCGGTTACGGTCGGGGAAGTAATACAGAACCACCGGCACCAGCCGCATCAACGAACCATTCCCTGCGGTGTAGGGATCGGTCGAACCTGCGAAGGGCTCGCCGGTTTGCTGATACCGGGTCAAGGCATCACTGACGGTCATGCCAATGTCGAAGCATTCCCCGGTCGAACTCAGGTAACCCCATTGCCACCAATTGAGGTAGCGACCCATCTGGTCGGCGGCATCGAAGCCGTTTTTGCTCAGCAGGCTTTCGGCCAGGCATAACGCCATCGAGGTGTCATCGGTCCATTGCCCGGGCTTCAGATTGAAAGGGCCGCCGCCCACCATGTCGGTCAAGGGGCTGAACGAGCCGCGTGGCTGGAATTCGACAGTGGTGCCGACGGCATCACCGCAGGCCAGGCCCAGCAGGGCGCCGCGATAACGTTCCGTGAGTGAGGGCTGCATGAATCTTCCTTGTCCGGTCAATGTCGTCCCTGCAAACGGTAGCAGCTCCCATCGGTTGACTCTCGTTCTCAACCGCGAACTTTGGTGCGGATGTGCGGCCGAATATTTCAGGCAGGGTTGATTGAGCAGCCCGATTGATACAACTTTAAGGTTGGTCTTGTGGTCTTACAGGCCTACTGTTCAGTACAGGAGGTGACTTATGAACCCAGCATCAGATCGCATCGAAAGGAAGATCCTGCTTAAAGCGCCGCGCTCGCAGGTCTGGCGTGTGCTGGCCAACGCCGAAGCGTTCGGGCAGTGGTTTGGCGTGGCACTGGAAGGCAAGCGTTTTGTCGCCGGCGAATGGACTCAGGGGCAGATTACCTACCCCGGTTATGAGCATTTGCTGTGGAACGTCCTGGTAGAGCGAGTCGAGCCGGAACGCGTGTTTTCATTTCGCTGGCACCCGTATGCCGTCGAGCCGGAAGTCGATTACTCCCAGGAACCCACCACGCTGGTCCTGTTCGAGCTTGAAGACATGGATAACGGCACCTTGCTCAAGGTCACCGAGTCCGGTTTCGATCACATTCCCCAGACGCGGCGGCTCAAGGCCTTCCGCATGGACAGCCGGGGCTGGGATGAGCAGATGAACAACATCGAAGAATTTCTGAAGATCAATACCAAGGCCCGCTTGCAGCAGGGCGAGTAATGGCTGCAAGTTGAAAGGCGACTGCAGGCCCCGAAACTCGTAGCTTCCAGGCTCGACACCTGATGCGTCTAAGGGTTTTCGGAAGGGGTGGTATAGCGAATGTCCTACACGCGATGGTAACTATGTCGCCTGTTGCGGATTGGATCCGATGCGTAATCTAGCTTCATCAACCGGAGCACAGGAAGTGCTTCGGGATCAAGGATGATCGGCCATCAGCACGGAACGCTATCGACAGGGAGTCGACATGGTCTTGGGAAAACCCGCTTCGGCGGGTTTTTTTTCGTCTGCTGAAAAGCTCTCTTTTTTTTTGGGGGTGAGACTTTGTGGCGAGGGGATTTATCGGAATGCCACACAGGTTCGCTCCCACACTGTCGGCATGCTGATGGTCAATGGCTTACACCAGAGCGCGTGTATGTCGTCTGTTTACGCTTCAACATCGCAGTTACTCTGGATCCATCAACTGAGTCGCAGGATGCACTCAGGATCACGGATGATCGACCATAGGCCTGGATGGCTGCTGACAGGATGTCGCAATGGTCTTGAGAAACCCGCTTAGGCGGGTTTTTTTGTGGGCGATGGAAAGTCCTCGGTGAAGCCGGACACTGGCTGCACCGAGGAATGGATCAGCGTACTGATGCCTGATCGAGCTTCGCCGCAACGCGCTCGGTGATTTCCGAGCGTAATTTCAACGACCCGGCAGCCCGTTTCCGCGCGTCCTCCAGCACGCTGGCCGGCGCGGTCTCAGGGCAGCCCGAAGCAAACGGTGGCGCCGGAGCATATTCCAGCTGCAACTGCACTAACTGAGCGGTGTCCTTATCGAACAATTCAGCGGCCAATGTCAGCGCGAAATCGATGCCAGCGGTGATTCCGCCACCGGTCAGCAGATTGCCATCGCGCACCACCCGATCCTTCACCGGGATCGCACCCAATGGCGCGAGCAATTCGTGGTACGCCCAGTGAGTGGTCGCGTGTTTGCCCTTGAGCAGGCCCGCGGCGCCCAGCACCAGCGCTCCCGTGCACACCGAAGTGACATAGCGCGCATGGGCCGCCTGAGCCTTGATGAACGTCAGCGTCTCGTCATCCTCCATCAACGGTCCGACACCGCTGCCGCCGGGAATGCAGATCACATCCAGTGCCGGGCAATCGTCGAAGGTAACGGTGGGCTTCAGCACCAGGCCGGTGCTCGCGGTGACGGGCACCAGGTCTTTCCAGATCAGATGCACCTTCACATCCGGGAGCGAGGCCAGCACGTCATAAGGGCCGGTCAGGTCCAGTTGCTGAACCTGCGGGAACAACAGAAAACCGATCTGCAACGTCATGGTGTTTTTCTCGCGAAGTGGGTGGACGGCTTCACTCTAGGCTCGTAGGATTTGGCGCATACGCCAATTACCCCACGAATTACGCCAAACATGCCCAAGACCATTCATGTGCTCGCGTTCGCCAATGTGCAATTGCTCGACGTCACCGGGCCCTTGCAAGTGTTCGCCTCGGCCAACGACATTGCCCGCCATAAAGGTTTGCCGCCGCCTTACGCTCCGACGGTGATCGCCTGCGGCGGCGGCGCGGTGATGTCGTCGGCGGGGTTGGCGTTGTTGGCCGAACCGTTGCCCGGGCAAGGCAGCGACACCTTGATCATTGCCGGAGGCTGGGGCGTTTACGCGGCGGCGGAGGATGCGGCACTGGTGGCGTGGGTGCGTGAGCATGGGGCGGGATGTCGCCGGGTGTCATCGGTGTGCACCGGCGCGTTTTTGCTGGCGGCCAGTGGCTGGCTCGATGGCCGTCGGGTGGTCACGCACTGGACTCGTTGCGAGCAGTTGGCGCAGAGGCACCCACGGCTTCAGGTCGAGCCCAATCCGATTTTCATCAACGACGGCCCGGTGTGGACCTCGGCGGGGGTGACTGCCGGCATTGACCTTGCGCTGGCCATGGTCGAAGAAGACCTGGGGCGCAACATGGCGCTGGAAGTGGCGCAGCAGTTGGTGGTTTTTCTCAAACGTCCGGGCGGCCAGTCGCAGTTCAGCGTGACCCTGTCATTGCAAAAGGAAGGTAGCCGATTCGATGACCTTCATGCCTGGATCAGCGAACACCTCACCATGGATCTGGGTATTCCCACCCTGGCGCTACAGGCCGGCATGAGCGAACGCAGCTTCGTCCGCCACTACCGCACCGACACCGGCCAGACGCCCGCGCGGGCTATCGAACTGATTCGAGTCGAAACAGCGCGACGCCTGCTCAGCGACACCGGCGTGCCGATCAAACGGGTCGCGGTCCAGTGCGGGTTCGGCAGCGAAGAGACGCTGCGCCGCAGTTTTCTGCGCGCCATGGGCGTGACACCGCAAGCCTATCGCGAGCGGTTTTCGGTCAGCGCTCCAGCAGATCCAGTAATGCCCTGATCGTTGCCTCAGGCGCTTCTTCGGGGATGTTATGCCCGACGCCTGCCAGCACGCGCCGTTCATAGAAACCTGTGAAATGGGCGATGTCTTCGTCGACTTCCGACGCCGGGCCCACACCATCGTCGGCACCGCAGAGGGAGATCGTCGGAACGTTGATTGGCGGTTGCCGGGTCAGTGCCTCTTCAATCGATTCCAGCGCCGGATCACCCGCGACATACATGAAGCGATGGCGATAGGAGTGAATCACGACGGCGACGAAATCCGGGTTATCGAATGCCGATGCGCTGAGCGGGTATCGTTCGGGGCCTTCGGCCCAGGTTGGTGACCACAATTTCCACAGCAACTGGCACAGGGCGCGGCGATTTTCGGTCAGGCCTTCAACGCCGCGCGGGGTGTGGAAGTAGTACTGATACCAGAGCCGATGCTCGGTTTCCGGGTCCAGTGGCCGGGTCGAACGGGGAATGTCCTGAAGGTTGTAACCGTCACCGGTCACCAGGCAACGAACCCGCTCCGGCCACAGCGCCGCGACAATGCACGCCGCCCGCCCGCCCCAGTCGTAACCACAGAGGGCGGCTTGTCTGATATTGAGTGCGTCCATCAGGTCCAGCAAATCCTGAGCGAGGGCGGCTTGCTGACCAGAACGCAGGGTATCGGTGCTGTTGAATCGGGTCGGGCCATAGCCGCGCAGATACGGGACGATAACTCGATAGCCTTTTCCGCCAAGGACTGACGCGATGTCGTCGTAGGCACGGGGCGAGTAGGGGAAGCCGTGAAGCAGGATGACGGGGTCGCCCGTGGTGGGGCCATGTTGTTCGTAGGCGAGTTTCAGATGCGGTGTCAATGCATGGTTGATCAGTGCGTCATTGTTCATCTAACTCTCCAGACAGGTTGCCGGGGTCATTCCTGAACTTCGGTTTCCGCCATCTGATTAAAGTATTTGGAGCGATCCGGCGTAAACGTCACCACCATTCTGGTCCGGGAGCAGGTCAATACCCGTTCTTCGTCCAAATCAACCTCCAGATCTTCCCCGCGCAAACCCTGCCACTGAGCAAGGTATTTGAGCGATCCGTACTTTTCGAGTTTTTTCAGGCTACGGCTGACGCCACCTTTCCAGCCCAGCACCGGCAATTCGCCGACGCGGCATTGTTGGGCGAGTTCGGGGAAGCGGGCGGCGCGCTGGCGGCCGATTTCCCAGCATTTGATCAGGCCTTTGTCGGGGCCTTCCCACAGTTCATCGCGGTTCAGGCCTGTACGGAGTGGGGTGTCGATGCTGCGGTGGATGCGCTGAGTCATTCGGGTTCCTTGAATTCGGGGGTGTTGGACAGCTCCGCTGTGCCCGTTGACGAGGGATGTTAGGTGGGGATGTGGTGAGTGGCAACAAAGGATTTCCAGAGGGGCTAATGACTTTCTGTGCGTTGGTTATCGGGTTTTGTTTAGTGGTTGTAGGCGCCTGGATTGCACAGGGCGCCAGGTTTTCAGTCCTTTGGCTGATCCTGTGAGCCTTGTATTTGGCTGATGGCCTCTTCGCGAGCAAGCCCGCTCCCACATTCGATCGCATACTTTCTGAAAGAACCCGGTCGAATGTGGGAGCGGGCTTGCTCGCGAAGGGTGCGACGCGGTCTCACGGCTGCCAGTAATTCTTCTCCCCACTCAATTTCCGGTCCAGAAAACTTGCCGCGCTGATCAGCGCCAGGTGCGTGAGCGCTTGCGGTGTGTTGCCCAGATGCCGCGCATGGCTGTCGAACTCTTCGGCGTACAACCCCAGCGGATTGGCGTACCGCAGCAGTTGTTCAAATTCCAGGTGCGCCTTTTCCACCTGGCCGGCCCTGGCCAGGCATTCGACGTACCAGAACGAACACGCGGCGAAGGCGCCTTCAGTGCCGGTGAGGCCGTCGATCTGGCTGTCTTCGTTGCGATAGCGGTAGACCATGCCGTCGCGTACCAGGGTTTTCTGGATGGCTTCGAGGGTCGATAGCCAGCGCGGATCCTTGGCGCTGACGAAGCGCACCAGCGGCATCAGCAACATCGAACCATCCAGTGCGGTACCGCCGATGTGCTGGACGAAATGCCCGCGTTCTTCATTCCAGAAGTTTTCCCAGATGTCGACGTAGATCGCCTGGCGGGTCTGGTCCCAACGGGCAAACGGGGCGGGCAGGGAGCGTTTGGAGGCGAGGCGGATCGCCCGGTCCAGCGCCACCCAGCACATCAACCGAGAATGCAGGAAATGGTGCTGCTCGCCACGCATTTCCCAGATGCCGACGTCTTTTTGCTGCCAGGTTTCGCAGACCTGATCGACCACTTCCACCGCGTGATTCCAGCCTTCATGGGAGATGGCGTCGCCGTATTTGTTGACCAGATACACCGCATCCATCAATTCGCCAAAGATATCGAGCTGGACCTGATCGTACGCACCGTTACCGATGCGTACCGGCGTGGCGCCGCCATGGCCGGACAGGTGCGAGAGTTCGGTTTCCGGCAGTTCCTGGCGGCCATCGATGGCGTAGAGAATGTTGAGCTTCATCGGTTTGCCGTGACAGTCGCTGACCCGCCCGCGCAGCCAGCGCATGTAATCGTTGGCTTCCTGGACAAACCCCAGGCGCATGAAGGCATAGACGGTGAACGAGGCGTCGCGGATCCAGGTGTAGCGATAATCCCAGTTGCGTTCACCACCCGGTGTTTCGGGCAGGCCAAACGTGGCTGCGGCCACAATCGCGCCATGTTTGCGTGAGGTCAGCAGCTTCAGCGCAAGGGCCGAGCGGTTGACCATTTCCCGCCACCGACCGCGGTAGTTGGACTGGCCGGTCCAGTCGCGCCAGAACTTCAACGTGCGCTCCATGCACAAGTCTGCAGCCCCTGCCTTGAAGCGGGGATCGCCGAAGCCGCCCAGCAGGAACTGCGCGCCCTGACCCTGTTCCAGGGTGAAGTCAGCCACCGCCGCGTCCCCTTTGACATGCAGCACCTGATCCGAAGACAGGCGCATGGACGGCTGATCGGTTGCCTCGAATACCACGTCCTTTTCGTCCAGCCGCGCACGGGTTCTGGCACGAGCGTAGTCATGCCTCACGGCGCAGCGCATGTGAAATGTCGCTTGGCCGCTGACCACCCGCACTCGACGCATCAGCACCGGCAGATCATCGTCGCTGTCGCCGATCGGCAGCAGGTCGGTGACCTCGACCACCGCGCTGTCGCTGAGCCAGCGGGTTTGCAGCACGTTGGTGTCGGGCAGATAGATCTGTTCGCGGCGGGCGTCGGGCAGGTCCGGCGTCAGTTGGAAAATGCCGGCCTCGGACGTGTCCAGCAGCGAGCAGAAGATCGACGGGCTGTCGAATTCCGGCCAGCAGAAAAAATCCACGCTGCCTTTGTCGTTGACCAGTGCCGCGCTGCGCATGTCGCCAATGATGCCGTGGGCGTCGATGGCGCTTTGTCGTTCGGGATGATGATCAGTCATTAGCGCGAAACTCCGGATAGAGGCTCTTGCAGCTGTCGATGTAGTCGGAGGCACCGATGGTGAGGGCGACTTGTTGGGCGAGGGAAATCTGCATGTAAGTGAGCGCCTTGCGGTGAGGGCCTGATCAGGTGACTGGTTTGGGCGGCGCAGAGTTCATTTGGCGAAAGGAAATGACCCCATCGCCAGCAAGCCGGCTCCTACAGTAGAAGAAACGCGATCAACTGTAGGAGCCGGCTTGCTGGCGATGGGGCCTTCACATTCAACCAACAATTCGACCCTTTCCCCTTAAGCAGCCTTATGGCAACTTGCAGGCCCTTATCGAGAGCCGAACCATGGCCAACCCCTACCGCGAACTGTTCAAAGCCCCGGGCAGCCGAGCCTTTGTGCTGGCCGGGATGATCGCGCGCATGCCGATTTTCATGACCGGCATCGGCCTGATCACCATGCTCTCCCAGCTGCAAGGTGGTTACGGACTCGCGGGCGCGGTGGCGGCGACGTTTGCTTTAGCCACCGCGTTCTGCGCGCCACAGGTTTCACGCTTGGTGGACCGTTTCGGGCAGCGCCGGATCTTGCCGGTGTCGGCGTTGATCGGTGGCGGGGCGTTGTTGCTGGTGTTGCTGTGCACGCGCTTGCAGGCGCCGCAATGGACGCTGTTCGTGTTTGCCGCGCTGGCCGGTTGCATGCCGAGCATGTCGGCGATGGTGCGGGCGCGCTGGACCGAGGTCTATCGCGGCCAGCCGCAACTGCAAACCGCGTATGCCCTGGAATCGGTGCTCGACGAAGTCTGCTTTATTGTCGGCCCACCGCTGTCGGTGGGCTTGTGCGTGGTGGCGTTCCCCGAGGCGGGGCCGTTGGCGGCCTTGCTGATGCTGGCGATCGGGGTCACGGCGTTTGTCCTGCAACGGGACACCGAGCCGGCGATTCATCCCCATGAAGAACACCATCAGGGCTCGATCATTCGTTCCGGCGAGATTCAGTTGCTGATGCTGTTGATGGTCGCCATGGGCACCATAGTGGGCGTGGTGGATGTGGTCAGCGTGGCGTTTGCGCAGCAACAGGGCCAACCGGCGGCGGCGAGTATTGTGTTGTCGGTATATGCCATCGGCTCATGTCTGGCCGGGCTGGCGTTCGGGGCGTTGCGTTCGAAAGTGCCGTTGCCGCGACTGTTTCTGTACGGCGGGGTGGCGACGGCGGTGACTACGTTACCGTTGCTGCTGGCGAGCAACATTATCGGGCTGTCACTGGCGGTGTTCGTCGCCGGGCTGTTTTTTGCGCCGACGCTGATTGTTGCGATGGCGCTGGTGGAACGGATTGTGCCGCCGGCCAAGCTCACCGAAGGCCTGACCTGGTTGGTCACCGGGTTGAGCATTGGCGTGGCGATTGGCGCGGCGAGTTCGGGTTGGCTGGTGGATATGTTTGGCGCGCGCAGCGGGTTCGGGGTGGCCATCGCCGCCGGCGCCGTCGTGCTCGGGTCTGCAATCCCCACTTATCGCCATCTGAAATAATGCTTTACCTGTAGGGGCCGGCTTGCTGGCGACAGCGATGTATCAGTCACATCAATGTCGATTGATACGCCGCTATCGCCAGCAAGCCGGCTCCTACAGGGGGCTCTGTACTAATTCCCCTCGGCGCTCATCCGTTCTCTTTACAGACAACTTTTCGAGGTAAGCCCGGTGACCCAGCTGACATTGCTGTGCCTGCCCTATTCAGGCGCGAGCGCCATGATCTACAGCCGCTGGCGGCGCAAACTGCCGGAGTGGCTCACGTTGCAGCCAGTGGAACTGCCGGGGCGCGGCGCGCGGTTCGGTGAGCCATTGCACACCGACATGCGGCGCCTGGCGTTGCAACTCGCGCACGAACAGAAAGCCACGCTCAAGGCGCCGTATGCGCTGTTCGGCCACAGTCTCGGCGCTTTGCTGGCCTGCGAGATGGCTCATGCCTTTCGCTCGCTGGGTTGCCCGGAGCCGGTGGCGCTGTTCGCTTCAGGCACCGCTGCGCCGACGATGCGGGCAGATTACGACCAGGGTTTTGCCGACCCGAAAACCGATGCCGAGCTGATCGAGCAACTGCGCACCCTCAATGGCACCCGCGAAGAAGTGCTGGCCAATGAAGAGTTGATGAGCCTGACGCTGCCGATCCTGCGCGCAGACTTCCTGCTGTGCGGCCGCTTCGAGCCGATCCAGCGTCCGCTTTTGACATGCCCGGTACACGTGCTTGGCGGCAAGGCTGATCGCGCGACCACCGAGCAACTGATCGGCTGGAGCAAGGAAACTCACGGCAGCTTCTCAGTGGACATGCTGGCCGGCGGTCACTTCTTCATCCATGAACACGAAGCCAAGGTGTTGCGGGTGATCAAGGACCAGCTCGATGTTCAACATCGCCGGCACGTGATGGCCGTCACTGCCTAATACAATCTCAAAACCACCTATATCGAATGTGGGAGCGGGCTTGCTCGCGAAGGCGGTGGGTCAGTCGACATTAATGTTGACTGACCCACCGCCTTCGCGAGCAAGCCCGCTCCCACATTTTATTTGCAGCAACCTTAGATCCCACGGTTCGCCTCCCCGCTGACACTTATTCTCATTCGCTAATTTTTCCGGTCTGCATTCGTTTTATAGGGACGACGTGCCTTTGTGCTTCCCGCCACTGATCCGGATGCTTAGAAATGAATGCTGAAGACTCCATGAAACTTGCTCGCCGGTTTATCGGGTTGCCCCTGGAAAAGCGCCAGATGTTCCTTGCGGCCTTGCAAAAGGAAGGTATTGATTTCGCCCGGTTCCCGATTCCTGCCGGCGTCGAGGCCGAGGATCGCCAGGCGTTGTCGTACGCTCAGCAACGCATGTGGTTTCTCTGGCAACTGGACGCGCACAGTGGCGCCTACAACCTGCCGGGCGCGGTGCGTCTGACCGGGCAGTTGAACCGGCCTGCGCTGGAGCAGGCTTTTGTCGGCCTGGTGGATCGTCACGAAACCCTGCGCACGGTGTTCCAGCGCCAGGCCGATGGCAACCTGCGACAAGTGCCGGCCAGCGCACCGCTGATGATCAATCATGTGGACTTCAGCGCGTTGCCGGCCACGGAGCGCGAACGGGCTGTCGCCCAAACGGCCGAGGAACAATCGGTACTGCCCTTCGATTTATCTGTCGGCCCGTTGCTGCGCGTGACGTTGCTCAAGTTCGCCGAACAGGAACACGTCCTGCTGCTGACCCTGCACCACATCGTTTCCGATGGTTGGTCGATGAACGTGCTGATCGATGAATTCATCCGCTGCTACGACGCCTTCGAGGCCGGTGCACAACCGCAACTTGCTCCATTGCCGATCCAGTACAGCGACTACGCGTTGTGGCAACGCCGCTGGCTGGAAGCGGGTGAACAGGCGCGTCAACTGGAGTACTGGCAAGCGCAACTCGGTGACGAACACCCGGTGCTGGAACTGCCCACCGACCACTCGCGCCCGGCGATCCCGAGCTATCGCGGCACCCGCTACGAATTTGCCGTCGACCCCCAACTGGCCGAGCAACTGCGCGCTACCGCGCAAAAACACAACATCACCCTGTTCATGCTGTTGCTCGGTGCGTTCAACGCGCTGCTGCATCGCTACACCGGGCAGACCGACATCCGTGTCGGCGTGCCGATTGCCAACCGCAACCGTGCGGAAATCGAAGGCCTGATCGGCTTCTTCGTCAACACCCAAGTGCTGCGTACCCAGCTCGATGGCCACACCCGCGTCGAGGATTTGCTGCGCGCCATCAAGGAAACCGCCCTCGGTGCCCAGGCCCATCAGGACCTGCCGTTCGAGCGTCTGGTCGAAGCGCTGAAACTGGAACGCAGCCTCAGCCACACGCCGCTGTTCCAGGTGATGTACAACCACCAGCCGCAAGTCGCGGACATGTCCAGCATCAGCACCGCTTCCGGCCTGGTATTGGGTGCGATCGAGTGGGAAGGGCGCACCACGCAGTTCGACCTGACCCTCGACACCTATGAAAAGGGCGGCAAGCTGCACGCCGCGCTGACCTACGCCAGCGACCTGTTCGACGCGCCGACCATCGCGCGTATGGCGCAGCACTGGACGCGCCTGCTGCAGGCGATGGTGGTCGATTCGAATCAGCGGGTCGGCGAGCTGCCGATGCTGGCGGCGGATGAGCAGCAGGTGCTGGTGCACGACTGGAACCGCACCGCCGAAACTTATCCCGTCGAACAATGCGTTCATGAATTGATTCACGCCAGGGCCTTGCTCACACCCGAAGCGCCGGCGCTGGTGTTTGGCGACCGTCAGCTGACTTATGCACAGCTCGATGCGCGCACCAGTCAATTGGCTCATTACCTGCGCGAGCAGGGTGTCGGCCCCGATGTGCTGGTGGGGATCGCCGTCGAGCGTTCGCTGGAAATGGTCATTGGCCTGTTGGCGATTCTCAAGGCCGGCGGCGCCTATGTGCCGCTCGACCCGGAGTATCCGGCGGAGCGCCTGGCCTACATGATCGACGACAGCGCGATCGGTGTATTGCTGACCCAAAGCGCTTTGGTTGGCACGCTGCCGACCGAAGACATCAAGGTCATCGCGCTGGATCAGGACGAGGGCTGGCTGGACGCTTACAGCGAAACCTGCCCGCAGGTGTCGGTGAATCCGCTGAACCTGGCCTACGTGATTTACACCTCCGGCTCCACCGGCAAACCCAAGGGCGCCGGCAACAGCCATGCGGCGCTGGTCAACCGTTTGTGCTGGATGCAACAGGCGTATGGGCTGGACGGCAGCGACTCGGTGTTGCAGAAAACCCCGTTCAGTTTTGATGTGTCGGTCTGGGAATTCTTCTGGCCGTTGATGACCGGCGCCCGTCTGGTGGTGGCGCCGCCGGGCGCGCATCGCGAGCCGGCGCGGTTGATCCGCCTCATCGGCGAGTTCGGCATCAGCACCTTGCACTTTGTGCCGTCGATGCTTCAGGCGTTTATCCACGAACCGGGCGTTGAAGCCTGCACCAGCCTCACACGCATCGCCTGCAGCGGTGAAGCCCTGCCGCTGGACGCCCAGCTTCGAGTGTTCGCCAAGCTGCCGGGCGCCGGGTTGTACAACTTGTACGGGCCGACCGAAGCGGCCATCGACGTGACGCACTGGACCTGCGTCGACGAAGGCGCCGACAGCGTGCCCATCGGCCGGCCGATTGCCAACCTGCGCACCCATGTTCTGGATGCGCAGTTGCTGCCGGTGCCGGCAGGCGTGGCGGGAGAGTTGTACCTGGGTGGCGCCGGTCTGGCGCGCAGTTATCACCGCCGTCCGGGGCTGACCGCCGAGCGGTTTGTGCCGTGCCCGTTCCATGACGGTGCGCGTCTGTACCGAACCGGCGACCGCGTACGCCAGCGTGCCGATGGGGTGATCGAATACCTCGGCCGTCTCGACCATCAAGTGAAACTGCGCGGGCTGCGTATCGAGTTGGGGGAAATCGAAACCCGCCTGATGCAGCATCCGCTGGTGCGCGAAGCCGTGGTGCTGGTGCAGGGCGGCAAGCATCTGGTGGCGTACCTGGTGCTGGAAAACGCCGAGGCGCAGTGGCCGGAAACCCTAAAGGCCTGGCTGCTGAGCAGCTTGCCGGAATACATGGTGCCGACCTACCTGATGCCATTGGATGCCTTGCCGGTGACTGCCAACGGAAAACTGGACCGCAAGGCCCTGCCGCAACCGGATGCGGCGCCGCAACAAGTGTTCGTCGCGCCGCAAGACGCCATGCAAACGGCGCTGGCGCAGATCTGGCAGGACGTGTTGGGCCTGGAGCGCGTGGGCCTCGAAGACAACTTCTTCGAGCTGGGCGGCGACTCGATCATCTCCATTCAAGTGGTCAGCCGCGCCCGTCAGGCCGGCATCCGTCTCAGCCCACGCGACCTGTTTCAGTACCAGACCGTGCGCAGCCTCGCGCTGGTGGCGGCGTTCGACAACCGCAGTTCCATCGACCAAGGGCCGGTCAGCGGCGAGGCGGTACTGACCCCGGCGCAACATTACTTCTTCGAACAAGCCATCGCGCAGCCGCAACACTGGAACCAATCCTTGTTGTTGACGCCACGCGAGGCGCTGAACCCTGAAGCACTTGAAGCTGCACTGGTCGCGGTAATCAACCATCACGATGCCTTGCGTCTGCGTTTCTCCCAAGGTGTCGATGGCTGGCAGCAGCGCCATGGATCTCCGGTCGAAACGGCGGGGTTGTGGCAGCGGCGGGCGTCGTCGACCGAGGTGTTGTCGGCCCTTTGCGACGAAGCGCAACGCAGCCTTGATCTGGCCGACGGGCCGTTGCTGCGCGCTTTGCTGGTCAGTCTCGACGACGGCACGCAACGCCTGTTGCTGGCGGTGCACCATTTGGCGGTGGACGGCGTGTCCTGGCGAGTACTGCTCGAAGACCTCCAGCAGGCTTATGCGCAGTTGGCGAGTGGCGGCGCCGCGACGTTACCTGACAAAACCAGCGCCTACCAAAGCTGGGCCAGTCATCTGCAAGAACATGCCCGCACGCTGAGCGAGCAATTGCCGTATTGGCAGGCGCAACACGCCGATGCCCGCGACCTGCCGTGCGAAAACCCGCTGGGCAGCCTGCAGCATCGCCACGGCCACAAGATCGAGTCGAAGCTCGACACCGGGTTGACGCGGCAATTACTGCAAACGGCGCCGTCGGCCTATCGCACTCAGGTCAATGACTTGCTGCTGACGGCGCTGGCGCGGGTGATCTGCCGCTGGACTGGGCATCACTCGACGCTGATCCAGCTTGAAGGCCATGGCCGTGAAGACCTGTTCGACGACCTCGACCTGACGCGTACCGTGGGCTGGTTCACCAGCCTGTTCCCGGTGCGCCTGCGACCTCAGGCCGACACGGCGAATGCGATCAAGGCGATCAAGGAACAACTGCGCGCCATCCCCGAAAAAGGGCTGGGTCATGGCTTGCTGCGCTACCTCGGCGAGCCGGCCCAGCGGGAGACCTTGCAACGGTTGCCGGCACCACGGATCACCTTCAATTACCTCGGTCAGTTCGACCGCCAGTTCGATGACGATGCGCTGTTTGTACCGGCGCTGGAAGGTGGCGGTCAGGCCCAGGGTGACGAGGCGCCGCTGGCCAACTGGCTGACGCTGGAAAGCCAGGTCTATGGCGGTCAACTCTCTTTGCAATGGGGTTTCAGTCGCGACATGTTCGCCGACAGCACCGTGCAGCAACTGGCCGATGCCTACACCGAAGAACTCACCGCGCTGATCGAACATTGCTGCGCCACACCGGCCGGCCAGGTCACGCCGTCGGACTTCCCGCTGGCACGGATCAACCAGGCGCAACTGGACGCACTGCCCGTCGCGGCACCGGCCATCGAGGACATTTATCCGCTGACGCCGATGCAGCAGGGCATGCTGTTCCACACCTTGTATGAGCCACAGGCCGAGGCCTACATCAACCAACTGCGCCTGGATATCCGGGGGCTTGAACTGGCGGCCTTCGGTCGGGCGTGGCAGGCGGCGATCAACCGTCACGACATTCTGCGCAGCAGCTTCCACTGGTCAGGTCTGGAGTGCGCGCATCAGGTGATTCATCGCCAGATCGACCTGCAATTGCAGGTGATCGAAGCGGCCGATATCGACCTCGATGCGCTGGCCGCCGAAGAGCGCAGCCGTGGTTTCGAACTCAGTGCCGCGCCGCTGTTCCGCCTGATGCTGGTACGTCAAGACGGCGACGCCTGGCACCTGATCTACACCAGTCATCACATCCTCATGGATGGCTGGAGCAACGCGCAGTTGCTCGGCGAAGTGATTCAGCATTACGCCGGGCAGACACTGGCCAAACCTCTGGGGCAATACCGCGACTACCTGGGCTGGATTCAGCAGCAGCCACTGACGGCGGGCGAACAGTTCTGGAAGCAGGCGCTCACCGCCCTCGAAACGCCGACGCTGCTGGCGCAAGCCTTGCCGACACCGGTCGAGGGGCGCGGCATGGGCGAGCATCACCTGACGCTGGAAAGCACTGCGATGCAGCGCCTGGCCGAGTTCGCCCGGCAGCAGAAAATCACCCTCAACACCCTGTTGCAGGGCGCGTGGAGTCTGTTGTTGCAGCGCTACACCGGTCAATCGTGCGTGGCGTTCGGTGCGACGATTGCGGGGCGATCCGCACCGTTGCCGGGCATCGAGCAACAGTTGGGCCTGTTCATCAACACCTTGCCGATCATCGCCACGCCACACTCCGCACAACCGGTCAGCCAATGGCTCGACGAGCTGCAAGCCTTGAACCTGAGCCTGCGCGAGTTCGAGCATGTACCGCTTTACGACATTCAGGGCTGGGCCGGGCAGCAGGGCAACGCGCTGTTCGACAGTTTGCTGGTGTTTGAAAACTTCCCGGTGGCCGAAGCCCTCAAGCAAGGCGCGCCGGCGGGCCTGGCCTTCGGTGCACTGCGCAATCACGAAATCACCAGCTACCCGCTGACCCTCGGCATCGAAGTCGGCGCCAGCCTGCGTCTGGAATTCAGTTTCGATCAGGCCTTGTTCGGCACCGCGCAGATCGAGCGGCTGGGCGCGAACCTGCTGCATGTATTGGAGCAATTCGTCGCGCAGCCGCAACAGGTGCTGGGCGCCGTCGGCCTCTTGGACGCGCAGCAAAAAGCCCAGGTGTTGCTCGGCTCGCGTCCCGCCGCGCCGCTGCTGGACAGTCCGTTGCTGGCGCATCAACGTTTCGAGCAGCAAACGGCCCGCACGCCCGATGCGTTGGCCGTGATCGTCGGCGACGAACGCCTGACTTATGCACAGCTCAACGCCCAGGCCAACCAGCTTGCCCATCGCCTGCGCGAGCACGGTGTGGCGCCGGGGCAACGGGTCGGCCTGTCGGTGCGGCGCAATGCGCAGATGATCGTCAGCCTCATGGCCATCCTCAAGTCCGGCGCCAGTTATGTGCCGCTGGACCCGGACTACCCGGCCGAACGCCTGGCCTACATGATCGAAGACAGCGGGATGGATCTGCTGCTGGCGCAACCGGAACTGCTGGCTGATGTCGCGTTGCCCGATGGCTTGCCGCGTCTGGCGCTGACGGCGGCGTCGCTGGCCGGCTATTCAACGGCCAACCCGGTCAACCTCGCCTGTGCCGAAGACCTCGCCTACCTGATTTACACCTCGGGCTCCACCGGCCGGCCGAAAGGCGTGTGCCTGGCCCACGCCGCGCTGCGCGAGTTTTGCGTGATTGCGGCGGACTATTCGCAACTCAGCGCCGACGACCGCGTGCTGCAATTCGCCACGTTCAGCTTCGACGGCTTTGTCGAGCAGTGCTACCCGCCGCTGTGCGTGGGGGCGGCGCTGGTGTTGCGCGGCGATGAGCTGTGGGACACCGACACCTTGTACCGGCAGATCATTGAACAGGGCGTGACCCTGGCGGACTTGCCGGCGGCCTATTGGTACTTGCTGGCCCAGGAATGGGCCGCGCAACCTCAGCGCGACAAAGGTCGGCTGCGTCAGGTCCACGTCGGCGGCGAAGCCATGTCGCTGGAAGGCCTGAAACTCTGGCATGCCGCCGGTCTCGGCGACGTACGCCTGCTCAACACCTACGGGCCGACCGAAGCCACCGTGGTCTCCAGCACTCACCTGTGCACCCTGGCCGACACGCAAAACCTGATCGGCGTGCCGATTGGCCGCGCCTTGCCCGGTCGAGCGCTGTACGTGCTCGACACCGAGGGCCATCTGCTGCCAACCGGTTGCGTGGGCGAGTTGTGCATCGGCGGTGACGCCGGCATTGCCCAGCACTATTACCAGCGTCCGGGGCTGAGTGCCGAACGCTTCATCGCCGATCCGTTTTCCACCACCCCGGGTGCACGCTTGTATCGCAGCGGCGACCTGGCGCGGTATCGCGAAGACGGTGCGCTGGAGTACCTGGGACGCATCGATCACCAAGTGAAAATCCGTGGTTTCCGCGTCGAGCTCGGTGAACTGGAAGCGCACCTGCAAGGCTTGCCGATGATCAGCGAAGCGGCAGTGCTGGTGCACGAAGGCGTCGGCGGCAAGCAACTGATCGGCTATGTCGTGCCGACGCAATCCAACGTCGATGCGCGGCCACTCACCGAAACCGTGCGCCACGCCTTGGGCGAGCGCCTGCCGGAGTACATGCTGCCGGCGCAACTGGTGGTGATGAGCGCATTGCCGCTTAACCGCAACGGCAAACTCGACCGCGCCGCGTTACCGGCGCCAGAGGTCTGGGAAGCCGTGGCCGGCAGCGCGCCGCAAGGCGAGCTGGAAATCGAGCTGGCGCAGATCTGGCAGCAGGTGTTGCACGTCACCCGTGTCGATCGCGAAAACAGCTTCTTCGAGTTGGGCGGTCATTCGCTGCTGGCCACGCAGATCGTCTCGCAGATTCGTCAACGCCTGGGCCTGTCGGTGAGTTTGCGCAGCCTGTTCGAATACCCGCGCCTGCAGGATTTCGCCGCTCAGGTACAAGGGCTGCGGCACGACGCCAATGTCTGCGAACGCCCGGCGCTGGTGGCGAACCACTCCGGCGAACGCCAGCCGTTGTCTTTCGCCCAGCAGCGGTTGTGGTTCCTGTGGAACCTGGAACCGGACAGCTCGATGTACAACATGCCCGGCGCCTTGCGTTTGCGTGGGGATCTGAACCTCTCTGCACTGCAGCAGACCTTCGAGATCTTGGTGCAACGCCACGCCGTGTTGCGTACCACATTCGTTGATGAAGACGGTCAGGCCTGGCAGCGGGTACACGCCGAACTGCCGTTGAACTTCGTCGCCAGCGACCTGCGGCATTTGCCGGCGCCGGACGTCGACGCCGCGCAACTGGCCCGTGAAGAAGTCGCCCGGCCGTTCGATTTGCGCAATGGGCCGTTGTTGCGGGTGCGGGTGTTGCAGGTCGCGGATCAGGAGCATGTGCTGCTGCTGACGGTGCACCACATCGCGGCGGATGACTGGTCGTTCCGGATACTGATCAATGAATTCGTCACGCTGTACCCGACCCTCAACCGGGGTGGTGTCGCGCAGTTGCCGGAGCAGGTCGTGCAATACGCCGACTTCGCCAAATGGCAGCGTCAGTGGCTGGAGCAGGGCGGCGAGCTGCAACGTCAGCTCGATTACTGGACCGCGCGCCTCGGGCAACCGCAAGCCGTACTGGAGCTGCCGGGCGACGGCGATCAGCGTCAGTCGCAGGAAGGCGCCAGCCAGCATTTCACCTTGAATTCGACCTTGAGTCAGCAGTTGCGCGACTTCGCCCAACAGCGTGGATTGTCGTTGTTCATGGTGCTATTGGCCGGCTTCACCCTGGTGTTGCGTCAGCGCACCGAGGTCAGTCGCGTGCGCATCGGCACCGATGTCGCCAACCGAAATCAAGTTGAGCTTGAACAAATGGTCGGCTTCTTCGTTAACCAGTTAGTGCTGCAAGTGGAGGTCGATGCCGACCAGGCTGCCGGGCAACTGTTGCAAGCCTGTCGCCGTGCGGTTCTGGAGGCTTCGGACCATCAGGACCTGCCGTTCGAGCGATTGGTGGAAGCGTTGCGTTTGCCACGCCGGGCCGGACGTTCGCCGTTGTTCGACATCAAGTTGATCTACCAGGAAGGCGTCGGTCGCTTGCCGTCCATGGACGGCCTGCTGGTCGAGGACTTCCCGTCGGGCCGTCAAGCCGCCGAGATCGGCATGGTCGCTGCGTTCTATAACGAGGCCGAACACATTCACCTGAGTGTCGAAACACCCGCCGGGCAGTACTTGCCGAGCACGCTGCAAAGCCTGTTCGAACAAATCGAGGCGGTACTGCAAGCGTTGTTGCGCGCTGACGAGCTGACGGTCAGCCAATTGCTGGACCTGGCCACCGATGTGCAGCGCCGCGCCGATGCGCGCCTGAACGAACAACGCAAGGCGTTGCTGGGCGGGCCCATGGCGATCAAGCGCCGCTCGGCGATGCGTGGCACGCCGGCAGCGCAGACCGCGGCGGACTGATTTATTGCGGCGGCGTCAACCGGGCGTCGCCGTCATCATTTTCTGGAGGGGTTTATGACTGTTTCAACCACCAAGTCCATTCCCAAAATCGGCCGCGGTGCGCGCAAGAGCCTGTCCACCGACCCGACCCGGCTGGTGAGTTTTGCGCCGATGTTCGACGGCGTCAGCATGCCCCTGGTGTGCCGCCCGGCGGTGCCCGGCGTGAGCCTGGTGGAGTGGGCGACGGAGAATCGCGCGCTGATCGAAAGCAAGCTGCTAGAGCACGCAGTGATTCTGTTCCGTGGCTTCCAGGTGGCCGACATTGCCGAGTTCAACCGCTGCGTGGCGGCGATTTCCGACGGTGCCCTGGAATACCTGTTCCGCGCTTCGCCACGAACCCAGATCAGCGGTCAGTTCAAGATCTACAGCTCCACCGACTACCCGGCAGCGGAGAAAATCTTCCCGCACAACGAGCATTCCTATTCGCCGGTGTTCCCGCGTCACTTGTATTTCTACTGCGATACGCCCTCGACCACCGGCGGCGAAACCCCGTTCGGCGACACCCGCGAAATCCTCGCGCGCATCGATCCGGCGGTGCGCGAGGCGTTTCAGCGCAAACGCATCATGTACGTGCGCAACTACGGCGACGGCATGGGGCTGCCATGGCAGACCGTGTTCCAGAGCGAAGATCGCGGCGAAGTCGAAGCCTACTGCGCCAAGATCGGCATTCAGGCCGAGTGGAAGCCGGGCAATCGCCTGCGCACCCGGCAAGACGGCCCGGCGATCGTGCGCCATCCGCTGACCGGCGAGCGCATCTGGTTCAACCACGGCACCTTCTTCAACGCGCTGACCCTGCCGGACAGCATCCGCGACAACCTGCTGCGTGAATTCGGCCCGCTGGACCTGCCACAAAACACCTTCTTCGGCGACGGTTCGGTCATTCCGGATGACGTCATCCGCCACCTGCAAGGCATCTATCGCGACGTGATGGTCGAGTTCGCCTGGGAGAAGGGCGACGTGGTCCTGCTGGACAACATCCTCAGCGTGCATGCGCGCAACGAATTCACTGGCTACAGAAAAATCCTCACGGCCATGGCCATCGCGCAGAAAAGCGCCGACCTGGATCAGGAATAAGGACTCTCGACATGAACACCACCGCCCTCGAACCTTCGGTAGACGTTTTCCAGACTTCGGCCCAGCAAGCCTTCTATTTGCGTGCTCAGGAGCTGGGCGGGCAGAGCTTGTTCGCTGCCCTGACCGTGCCGGTCGCCCAAGTTGTGGAGGCGCAGGCCTTGCGCTTTGCCCTGGATGAATTGGGTCAGCGCCATGAAACCCTGCGCACGGTCTATCGCCGTTTGCCGGGCATGAAGTGGCCGGTACAGAGCCTGTGTGATGAGCTGCCGATGACGCTGCTGGATAACGTGTCTTCGGTGGCTGAAGCCCTGAGCCGCAGCCGTGAAACCCTGGCTGCCGATCCGGCTCGAGTGTTGGTGGTGACGCCCGTGCAAACCGCAGAAGGTCAGCATTTCGTCACGCTGCTGGCGCCGGCCAGCAGCCTCGATGAAGTGTCGCTGCGGGTGCTGTCGATGGAGCTGGCGAGCCTGCTGCGCGGCGAAACGCTGGCCGACAATCAGGACGATTTGCAGTACCTGGATTACACCGCGTGGCAGGAAGAACTGCGCGAGGAAGACATCGGCCATGAAGGCGCGGCGTTCTGGCGCAACCTGCAACAGCAGTTCGCGCAGGCCCATCGTCTGCCTTTCGAAAAAGCGGTTGAGGTGACGCTGGCTCGCCATCAGGCGACGCACGACGACGCGGCATGGCTGGCCGAAGTGCTACGGGTGGCCGACGCTCAAGGTGTCGAAGCGCAGCGTGTGGCGTTGTTGCTGTGGAGTGCGTTTGTGGCGCGCATCGGCAATCAGGAAAAGTTGCTGATGGGCTGGGAAGTGGCCGGGCGCAACGAGCAGACCGACGCGACACTGGGGCGTTTCGCCCGGCGTTTGCCGGTGGCCTTCGACAACCGCAGCAACGAGACCCTGGCGCAAGCGCTGGCCTCGTTTGCTGGCAGCGTCGAGCAATCGCTGTCCTGGCTCGACTGCCTCAACGAGTTTGAACTGAGCGCCGAAGTCGCAACGCCGCTGCGTTATGGCCTGGTGTTTCAGGCCGATGCCGACACGAACCTCGAAGTGGACGACGCCAACCCGGAAGTCCTGCGCCTGCGGGTTCAGGGGGAGCACTTGCAGCTGTCGTGCCTGGCCGGCGCAGTGCCCGAGTCGATGCTGGCGGCCTGGCTGGAGCAGTTTGTCGAATTCAGCCGCCAGTTGCTGACTTCGCCTGAGCTGACGTTGGGCCAGGCGACTCAGGTCAACGCGGTACAACTGACCCGTTTGATCGAAGACTTCAACCCGCTGGCCGCCGAGCAGGCACTGCCGCATCGCTACCTGCAAGACCTGTTCAGCGAACAGGCACGCCTGTATCCGCAGCGCATCGCCGTCAGCGTCAATGGCCAACGCCTGAGCTACGCCGAACTGGATGCACGCTCCAACCAAGTCGCCAATACCCTGCGCGCCCAAGGCGTGGCGGCGGACGAAATCGTCGCGGTCTACGGTCAGCGTTCGCTGGAAATCGTCATTGCATTGCTCGGCACGCTCAAGGCCGGCGCCGCTTACCTGCCGCTCGATCCCAACTACCCGATCGACCGTCTGACGTTTATGTTGCGGGACGCCGCTGCGCGTCAGGTCCTGGCCTGCCAGCCGCTACCAGAGGCGTTGCACAGTGAGCGAGTGATTTCGTTGATGGCCGATGCCGAGGTCTGGTCCGCCTCACAAGAACAGCCGACGCCGCTGGGCGATAGCGCGAATCTGGCCTACGTCATTTACACCTCGGGCTCCACCGGCAAACCCAAGGGCGTGATGATCAGTCACGCCAACGCGGTGGCCTCGACCCTCGCACGCAGCGCGTTTTATCGTCAGCCGCTGCGCGCGTTCCTGATGCTCTCGTCGTTCTCGTTCGACAGCTCCGTGGCCGGGGTTTTCTGGGCGTTGGGGCAGGGCGCGACCCTGTGCCTGCCGGACGAAGACAGCTACAAGGACCCGGCGCTGCTGGCGGCGCTGATCCAGCGTGAAGAGATTTCCCACTACCTGACCTTGCCGTCTTACCACGCGCAGATTCTCGAACACCTCGGCGACCATGCCCTGGCGTGCGTGATCGTCGCCGGCGAAGCGTGCAGCAACGCCTTGGTCGCACGACATCGCGAGGCCTTGCCGCAGGTGGCGCTGGTCAACGAATACGGCCCGACGGAAGGCACGGTCTGGTGTTCGGCGTGGGAACTGCCGCTCGGTCAGGATGAAGACACCGTCCCGATCGGCCAGCCGATTGCGGGCATGCGCATTCACGTGCTCGGCCCGGACCTGATGCCGGTGGCCGTGGGTGTCGAAGGTGAACTGTATGTCGGCGGCGCCGGCATCGCTCGCGGCTACCTCAAGCGCGCCACGCTGACCGCCGAACGTTTTGTTCCAGACCAGTTTGCAAAACAGGCCGGTCAGCGCCTGTACCGCACCGGCGACCTCGCACGCTACCGCGCCGATGGCGTGCTGGAGTACCTGGGCCGGGTCGATCATCAAGTGAAAATCCGCGGTTTCCGCATCGAACTGGGCGAGATCGAATCCGCCATGCGCAGCGCGCCCGGCATCGAAGACGCCGCGGTCATCGCCCGTGAAACGCCGACCGGCCCGCAACTGCTGGGCTTCGTGATTTCCCCGGCCGACACTGCCGACATCCGTCTCAACGAATTGCGCAGTCACCTCAACGAAGCGCTGCCCGAGCACATGCAACCTGCGCGCTTGCAGGTGCTGGAGCGCTTCCCGCTGATGCCCAACGGCAAACTCAATCGCCAGGCCTTGCTCGACCTTGACGTGCGCCGCAGTGCCTTCGTCGCCCCGCGCACCGACCTGGAAAAAGTCCTGGCGGCGATCTGGGCCGAAGCGCTGCACGTGGAGCGGGTCGGCGTGCACGACAGTTTCTTCGAGCTGGGCGGTCACTCGCTGCTGGCGACGCGGATTCGCGCGCGAATTCAGGAAGAGCTGAACCTGGCGATCCCGCTGAAGCTGTTCTTCGAAGGCGACACCCTGGAACGCCTGGCGGCGCAAATCGAGCAGTTCCGTCAGCACAGTGAACACAAAGAAAACGATGTAGACGCGCTGGAAGCGTTGTTCGATGAAGTGGATGAGGAACACACGCGATGAGTGCTGCACCGGACAGAATGATGACCCTGGCCCAGCGTTTCTGCGGCTTGAGCCTGGACGCGCGGCGTGCCTTGCAAGAAAAGATGCACGCCCAGGGACTGACCCTCGAGCTGCTGCCGATTCCGCCAAGGGACCCGGCGGTCGACACGTTGCCGGCGTCGTATGCGCAGCAGCGTTTATGGTTTCTGTGGCAGATGCAGCCGCAGGCGACCGCGTACAACCTGACCGGTGCCTTTCGCCTCAGCGGTGAGCTGAACCGCGCAGCGCTGGCGCAAACCCTCGCCGCGCTGGTGCAGCGTCATGAAGTGCTGCGCACCACCTTCGTGTTCGATGAGCAGCAGGTGCTGCAAAAAATCCACCCGCAGATGGGCGCGCCGCTGGTCGAGGCAAACGCCGCCGACGAGGCCGAACTGCATCGCCAGATCGCCCTCAACGCCGAGCAGCCATTCGACTTGCAACACGGCCCGCTGATGCGCTGCCGGTTGATCCGCCTCGACGCGCAACAGCACGTGCTGGTGTTGACGTTCCACCACATCGTCACTGACGGCGGTTCGCTGCCGATTCTGTTGCAGGAATTCACCCAGCTCTACGCGCAACTCAGTGCCGGACAATCGCCGCAACTGCCGGAGCTGGGCATTCAGTACGCCGATTTCGCCCGCTGGCAGCGCCTGTGGCTGGAAGCCGGCGAGGCCGAGCGTCAGCTTGAGTACTGGCGTGAACAATTGGGTCGCGAGCATCCGCCGCTGAACCTGCCGACCGACCGTCGTCGCCCGGCGATCCCGAGTCAGCAGGGCGCCAGCGTCGAGCTGAACGTGCCGGCGGCCCTGGCGTCTGCTCTGAAAGATCTCGCCCGTCGCGAAGGCTGCACGCTGTTCATGGTGCTGATGGCCGCGTTGCAAACCCTGTTGCATCGCTACAGCGGCGAACGGGACATTCGCGTTGGCGTGCCGATTGCCAACCGTACCCGTCAGGACGTGGAAAACCTGCTGGGCTTTTTCGTCAACACCCAGGTGCTGCGAACCCAACCCTATGCCGATCAGCCATTTCTGCAATTGCTGGCCGAGGTCAAAACCGCGGCATTGGGCGCACAGGCGCATCAGGATCTGCCTTTCGAGCAGTTGGTCGATGGCCTCGACGTCGAGCGCAGCCTGAGCCACACGCCGTTGTTCCAGGTGATGTTCAACCACCAGCGCGATGCTGGCGGCAAACAGCGCTGGGATTTGCCGGGCCTGAGCGTCGAGCCGCTGATCTGGGATGAAAAGACCACCAAGTTCGAGCTGATGCTCGACACCGTGGAGAGCGACGACGGCATTCACGCCTCGTTCGTCTATGCCACCGAATTGTTCAACGCTTCGACCATCGAGCGTCTGGGGCAACATTGGCTGAACCTGTTGCAGGCGATCTGCGCCGACGGCTCGGTCGCGCTGGCGGACCTGCGCATGCTCGCCCCAAGCGAGCAACACGCGACTTTGCTGGACTGGAACCGCAGCGCCATGTCGGCCGCGCCCCATGAATCGAATACGCTGTGCGCGCATCAACTGATCGAAGCCCAGGCCGCCGCGTACCCGCACAACATCGCGGTGACTTGCGACGGCGTGACCCTCAGCTACGCGCAATTGAACCAACAGGCCAACCGCATCGCCCAGCGTCTGCGCGAACGCGGCGTCGGCCCGGACGTGTTGGTGGGGATCGCGCTGGAACGGTCGCTGGAAATGATCGTCAGCGTGCTGGCGATCCTCAAGGCCGGCGGCGCCTATGTGCCGCTGGACCCGCAATATCCGCAGGACCGTCTGGCCTACATGCTGGCTGACAGCGGCACGCGCCTGTTGCTGACCGATTCTGCGCTGCTGCCGCGACTGCCGTTGTCCGAAGGCATCGAAGCGATTTGCCTCGACCACGCCAGTGACTGGCTGAATGAAGCGTCTGCCGAGAATCTGCCGAACCTGACCCACCCGGAAAACCTGGCGTACGTTATCTACACCTCCGGTTCTACCGGCAAACCCAAGGGTACGCTGCTGCCTCACAGCAACCTGACCCGCCTGTTCAGCACCACCGAACACTGGTTCGGTTTCAACGCGGACGATGTCTGGAGCCTGTTCCATTCCTACGCCTTCGACTTCTCCGTGTGGGAAATCTTTGGCGCGCTGTTCTACGGCGGCAAACTGGTGGTGGTGCCGCACGCCATCAGCCGTTCCCCGGAAGATTTCGCCCGCTTGCTGTGCGATGAGCAGGTCACGGTGCTCAACCAGACACCGTCGGCGTTCCGCCAGTTGATGCCGTTCGCCTGCGCCAATGCCCAGGGCCTGGCCTTGCGTTATGTGGTGTTTGGCGGTGAGGCGCTGGACGTCACGAGCTTGCGTGCGTGGTACGACGCGTTCGACGAGCAACAGCCAGTGTTGATCAACATGTACGGCATCACCGAAACCACGGTGCACGTGACGTACCGGCCGTTGTCCCGCGCCGACCTCGACGGCGCCAACAGTTCGCCGCTGGGCGAGCCGATTGCCGACCTGCGCTGGTACGTGCTCGACCCGCGCCTGAACCCGGTGGCCAAGGGCTGCGTCGGTGAGCTGTACGTCGGCGGTGCCGGACTGGCGCGCGGTTATCACCAGCGCGCCGACCTGACTGCCACGCGGTTTGTCCCGGACTTGTTCGCCGATGAAGTGGGTGCGCGCCTGTATCGCACCGGCGATCTGGCGCGCTATTGCGCCGACGGCAGCATCGAGTACGCCGGGCGTATCGACCATCAAGTGAAGATTCGTGGCTTTCGCATCGAGCTGGGAGAAATTCAGGATCGCTTGCAAAATCACCCGGCCATCGAACAAGCGCTGGTGCTGGCGCCCGAGATCAATGGCAGTCAGCAATTGGTCGCCTGGTTCACCGTCACTCAGGACGTCGCCGATCTGCGCCAGTCGTTGCGCGAACACCTGCAAGCGGGCCTGCCGGATTACATGGTGCCGGCGCATTTGCTCAAGCTCGATCACTGGCCGCTGACCAGCAACGGCAAACTCGATCGCAACGCGTTGCCCAAGCCTGATGCCGCGTTGGCGCAACAGGTTTACACCGCACCGGCGGACGAGATGCAAGCCGCGCTGGCGACGATCTGGCAAGACGTGCTCAAGCTTGAGCGCGTGGGGATCGACGACAACTTTTTCGAACTGGGCGGCGACTCGATCATCTCGATTCAGGTGGTCAGCCGTGCGCGTCAGGCCGGGATCCGCATCAGCCCGCGCGATCTGTTTCAACACCAGACCGTGCAGAGCCTGGCGAAAGTCGCTCAGCGCAGTGCCGGTCTGGTCATCGATCAGGGACCGGTGCGCGGCGATGTGTTGCTGACGCCGATCCAACACTGGTTTTTCGAGCAAACCATCGAGGCCCGCGATCACTGGAACCAGTCGGTACTGCTGGAACTTCGCGAACCGCTCGACAGCGCCTGCCTGCAACAGGCACTGGCCGCGCTGCTGGAACATCACGACGCGTTGCGCCTGCGATTGCGTCAGGTGGATGGCGTGTGGCAACAAACTCAGGCCGAGCACTGGAACAGCGCCGAACTGTTGTGGCAGCGTCAGGCCGCGAAGGCCGACGAGTTGCTTGAGCACTGCAACGCCGCACAAGCCAGCCTGAATTTGCACGACGGCCCGCTGTTGCGCGCCTTGCTGGTGGACATGGGCGCGGCCGGTCAACGCTTGCTGTTGGTGGTGCATCATTTGGTAGTGGACGGCGTGTCCTGGCGTCTGTTGCTCGAAGATTTGCAAACGGTCTACGACCAGGCGCGTCAGGCGCAACCCCTGCGCCTGCCGGCCAAATCCAGCGCCTATCAAGCCTGGGCGGCGCGTTTGAAAATCCATGCGCAAAGCCCTGAACTGGCGAGTCAGGCCGATTACTGGCAGCGCCAATACCACGACGTGGTGGTGGACCTGCCCGCCGATCATCCACAGGGCAGTCTGGCCAGCGAACATGCCGTGAGCGTGGAAACCGTGCTCGACAGCACCTTCACTCGCCAACTGCTGCAAGACGCGCCAGCGGCGTACCGCACGCAGGTCAACGACCTGTTGCTGACGGCGTTGGCGCGGGTGTTGGGTGCCTGGACTGGCCAGCCTTCGACCCTGGTCAAACTGGAAGGTCATGGTCGTGAAGACCTGTTCGACGACATCGACCTGACCCGCACCGTGGGCTGGTTCACCTCGATCTTCCCGGTCAAGTTGACCCCGACCAGCGATCTGGCGGGGAGCATCAAGGCGGTCAAGGAACAGCTGCGCGCCGTACCGGACAAAGGCATCGGTTTCGGTATCCTGCGGTATCTGGCGCAGGCCGGTCTTGAGGCGTTGCCGCAGCCGCAAATCACCTTCAACTACATGGGCCAGTTCGATGCCAGTTTCGATGAGCAGGCACCGTGGCGTCCGGCCCGGGAAAGCGGTGGTGCCGAGCAAGGTGCTTCGGCCTCGCTAGACCGTGGCCTGAGCATTAATGGTCAGGTCTACGCCGGGCAACTGCGCCTGAGCTGGACCTTCAGCCGCGAAGTGTTTGCCGAGCACACCGTGCAGCGTCTGGCCGAGGCCTATGCCGCCGAGCTGCAACAGCTGATCGAACACTGCCTCAGCGGTGCCGGTGGCCTGACACCGAGTGATGTGCCGCTGGTCAGCGTCGATCAGGCGCAGCTCGATGCACTGCCGCTGGCGATGCGTGAAATCGAAAACATCTTCCCGCTGTCGCCGATGCAGGAAGGCATGTTGTTCCACAGTTTGTTCGCCCCGGATGCCGGCGCTTACATCCCGCAAATGCGCGTGGACGTGCAGGGCATAGACGTCGAATCGTTCCGCAGCGCCTGGCAACAGACGCTGGAAAACCATGAAGTGCTGCGCGCCGCGTTCTTCAGTGAGAGCAATGGTTCGCGACCGCTGCAAGTGATTCTGGCCCAGGCCACGCTGCCATTGACCGTGCTCGACTGGCGCAATCAAGCGGATCAGGCACTGGCCCTGGACCGTCTGGCCGAAGACGATCGCCTGCGCGGTTTCGACCTGACAGCCGCGCCGTTGCTGCGCCTGACCCTGGTGCAGACCGCGAACGACACCCATCACCTGATCTTCACCAACCACCACATTCTGCTCGACGGCTGGAGCACCTCGCAGCTGTTCGGCGAAGTGTTGCAGCGTTACTCCGGCGTGATGCCGGTGGCGAGCGGCGGTCGTTATCGTGATTACATGACGTGGCTGGGCGGGCGTGATCGCGCTGCGTGCGAAGCGTTCTGGCTGGAGCAGTTGCAGGCGTTCAACGAGCCGACCCGTTTGGCCGGCGCGATGCCGGGACCGGTCGCAGGGCAGAGCGACGGTCATCGCACCGTTCACCTGAGCCTGGACCGGGCGGCCAGCGAACGCCTGAGCGGGTTTGCCCGTCAGGCCCGCGTGACGCCGAACACCTTGCTGCAAGCGGCGTGGCTGCTGCTGTTGCAGCGCTACACCGGCCAGCGCACGGTGGCGTTCGGCGCCACGGTGTCGGGGCGTCCGAGCGAGTTGCAGGGCATTGAGCAGCAAGTCGGTCTGTTCATCAACACCTTGCCGGTGATCGCCACGCCGCACCCCGAGCGCACGGTCAGCCAATGGGTGGATGAGGTGCAGGCGCTCAATCTCAAATTGCGCGATGTCGAATACACGCCGCTGGCGGATGTACAGCGTTGGGCCGGGCACTCCGGCGAGTCGCTGTTCGACACGCTGCTAGTGTTCGAAAACTACCCGGTCGCCGAGGCACTGGAGGGTGGTAATCCGAGCGTGCTGAAGTTCTCCGGTATCAGCCATCACGATCAGACCAGTTTCCCGCTGGCCATCGCCGCCGAGCTGGGCGAGTGCCTGGACCTGCGTTTCAATTACGACACCATGCTGTTTACCGCCGAGGCCATCGACGGCCTGAGCAAGCGTCTGGTGGCGTTGCTCGATGCCATGGTGCGCGAACCGCAACTAGCCTTGGGTCGCCTGAGCCTGCTCGACGCTGCGCAGACCGCACAGCAAGTGCAAGGCTTCAACGACACCGCCGTGACCTGGCCCGACGTGCGTCCGGTCCACCTGTGCTTCGAAGCCCAAGTGCTGAAAACCCCGGACGCCCGGGCTTTGGTTTTTGCCGGTCAGACCCTGACGTATCGTCAACTCAATCAACAGGCCAACCGACTGGCGCACTACCTGCGCGCCCAAGGTGTCGGCGCCGAAGTGCTGGTCGGCATTGCCGCCGAACGTTCGCTGGAACTGGTGATCGGTTTGCTCGCGATCATGAAGGCCGGCGGCGCTTATGTGCCGCTGGACCCGGATTACCCGCGCGAGCGCCTGGAGCACATGTTCGAGGACAGCGGCGTGCATGTGCTGCTGACCCAGCGTCATCTGCTGGCGCAATTGCCGATTCCGGCGGGCACCGCGGCGATCTGCCTGGACGATAACGCTCGGTTAGTCGAAGGCTTGAGCGACGAAAACCTGCCGTGCGTGGTCGAGCTGCAATCGCTGGCCTACATGATTTACACCTCCGGCTCTACGGGTAAACCCAAGGGCGCAGCCAACCGTCACGATGCGTTGTACAACCGCATCGAGTGGATGCAGGGCGCGTACCCGCTGGACGGACGCGACACCGTGCTGCAAAAAACGCCGTTCAGTTTTGACGTGTCGGTGTGGGAGTTTTTCTGGCCGCTGATGGTCGGTGCACGCCTTGCGGTGGCCGAGCCGGGCGCCCATCGCGACCCGGCGCAACTGGTGCGTTTGATCGAGCAGTATCAGGTCAGCACCCTGCATTTCGTGCCGTCGATGTTGCAGGCGTTTGTTCAGGGCGAGGGCTTTGAGCGTTGCGCCAGCCTGCGACAGATCATGTGCAGCGGTGAGGCACTGTCGGCGGATTTGCAGAACAGCCTGTTCCGCGTGCTGCCCGGCGTCGGTTTGTACAACCTGTACGGGCCGACCGAAGCGGCCATCGACGTGACTCACTGGACGTGCGTCGATGACGGCTCGATCAGCGTGCCGATCGGTTACCCGATCGCCAACCTGATGACCTACATCCTCGACGACAGCCTGCAACCGCAAGTGGCGGGTTGTGTCGGTGAGCTGTACTTGGGCGGTGTCGGCCTGGCGCGGGGTTACCACCGTCGTCCGGACCTGACGGCCGAGCGTTTTGTCGCCAGCCCGTTCGGCGTGCAGGGCGAGCGCCTGTACCGCACCGGCGACCTGGCGCGTTATCGCGAGGACGGCGTGATCGAATACGTCGGTCGCCTCGATCATCAAGTGAAGATCCGTGGCTTGCGCATCGAGCTGGGTGAGATTGAAGCCTGCCTGCTGGAACATCCGCAGGTGAGCGAGGCGGTGGTGATCGCGCTGGATGTCGGTAAATCCAAGCAACTGGTGGCTTACGTGGTCGGTCAGTCGTTGGCACTCGACGGGCTGAAGCAGCACCTGCGTAATGCGCTGCCCGAGCACATGCAACCGAGCCATGTGTTGGTGCTTGAGCAACTGCCCGTGACGCCGAACGGCAAACTCGATCGCCGTGCCTTGCCACAACCCGATCAGCACGTGCGTGAATACGTCGCACCGCGCAATGCCGTGGAGGCCACGCTGCAAGACGTGTGGCAGGCGTTGTTTGAAGTGCAGGTCGGCATTCAGGACAACTTCTTCGAACTGGGCGGCGACTCCATCGTGTCGATCCAGGCGGTCAGCCGTGCGCGCAAGGCCGGCCTGAGCATTTCGCCGAAACACGTGTTCAGTCACCCGACCATCGCTGAACTGGCGACGGTTGCCCAGGCAGTGGACGCCGTGGAAGCGGCGCCGGTCATGGATACGCCAGCGCTGAAAACCGAACTGAGCGAAGCGCAATATCAGGCGCTGCAATTGACGGCGGACGAGGTGGACGACGTTTATCCACTGTCGCCGATGCAGCAGGGCATGCTGTTCCACTCGGTGCAGGACGGCGACTCGGGGCTGTACGTCAACCAGATCGAAGTGGGCGTGCGTGGCGTTGACGGTCCGCGCTTCCGCGAAGCCTGGGCCGACGCCGCGCAGTGTCACGCGATCCTGCGCACCGCGTTCCTGTGGGAGGGCGACAAGGAGCCGCTGCAAGTGGTGTTGCGCAATGCGCCGACGCTGCTGACCGAACTCGACTGGCGCGGTCTGGATAACCAGCCCGAGCGTGTGCGCCAATTGGCCGCTGATGAACGTGAACGTGGCTTCTCGCTGAACCGCGCGCCGTTGTTGCGCTTGCTGCTGGTGCGTCTGGAAGACGACCGTTATCGCCTGATCTGGACCTACCACCACATCCTCATGGACGGTTGGAGTGTGTCTCGCCTGATCGGTGAAGTGCTGCGTCATTACAGTGGCGACGCGCAGGAACCGGTGGCCGCGTATCGCGACTACATCGACTGGCTCGGTCACCAAGCCGTCGAGGCCAGCGAAGCGTTCTGGAAAGACAAGCTCAAGACCCTCGAAGGCGCCACGCACCTGGCCCGCGCATTGCCGGTGAAGGCGCCGCAAGCGGGTTATCACGCGATCTATACGCACCTGAATGCTCAGCAAACCGCGCGTTTGCAGGCGTTTGCCCAGCAACAGCAAGTCACGCTCAACACCCTGGTGCAAGCCGCGTGGCTGCTGTTGTTGCAGCGTTATACCGGCCAGCGCACGGTGACGTTCGGCGCCACGGTGTCGGGCCGACCGGAAACCCTCAACGGTTCGGAGAACATGCTCGGGCTGTTCATCAACACCTTGCCGGTGGTCAACAGCGTGCCGACCGAAGCAAGCGTCGGTGACTGGCTACGCGAGATCCAGGCGTACAACCTCGACATCCGCGACTTCCAGCAAACCCCGCTCAGCGATATTCAGCGCTGGGCCGGGCAGGGCGGGCAGTCGCTGTTCGACAGCATCATCGTTTTCGAAAACCAGCCGGTGGACCGCACGTTGCGCGAGTGGAACGGTGATTCCCTGCGCTTCGAAGACGTCTCCGATTTCGGCCTGACCAGCTTCGCCATGGACTTGATGGTCAGCCTCGATGAAGGGCTGCGCATTGAGTACATGCACCCGCTTGATCAGTTCGACCTGGCCACCGTCGAAGTGCTGCGCAGCCACATGGAAAGCCTGATGCAACGTCTGTGCGACAACGCCGGGCGCGCCGTGGGCGAGATCGGTTTGCTGACGCTGGACCAAGGCCGGCAACTCGACGGCGAACTGCCGACGCTGGCCGACGACCACGAACGGCCGGTGCACGAGCTGATCCGTGAGCGCGCACGTCTGCAACCGGATCACACCGCGCTGGTGCTCAGTTACGCCGACCGCGATGCCGAGCGCTTGAGTTATGCCGAGCTGGATCGTCGTTCCGATGCCCTGGCGGTCCACTTGCTGGAGCAGGGCGTGCAGGCCGAAGACGTGGTCGGCGTGTTCATGGAGCGTTCGCTGGAGCTGGTGGTGTCGCTGCTGGCGGTGATGAAGTGCGGCGCCGCGTACGTGCCGCTGGACCCGCAATATCCGCAGGAGCGCCTGCGCTACATGATGGCCGACAGCGACATGCGTTTGCTGCTGACCCAGGAGCGTTTGCGTGACACGGCGCAGCTCAATCCGGGCACGCCGATGGTCGCCGTGGATCGCTTGAACCTCGACGTCGAGGTGTTGGCGCCGCAAAACAACGTACACGCCGAGCAACTGGCGTACCTGATTTACACCTCGGGCTCGACCGGCAAACCGAAGAGCGTCGCTGTGGCTCACGGGCCGTTGAGCATGCACGTGCAGGCGATTGCCGAGCTGTATGAAATGGACCCTGGCAATCGCGAACTGCATTTCATGTCGTTCGCCTTCGACGGTGCCCATGAACGCTGGATCACCGCACTGATCAGCGGCTCGACCCTGGTGGTGCGCGACAACGCCTTGTGGACCGCCGAGCAGACGCTGGCGGTGTTGCACCGTCAGCGCATCACCGTCGCCTGCTTCCCGCCGGCGTACTTGCTGCAACTGGCCGAACACGCCGAGTTGCAGGGCGGCGATCCACCGCCGGTGCGCATCTATTGCTTCGGTGGCGATGCGGTGCCGGACGCCACGTTCGAACGGGTCAAGCACACGCTCAAACCGCAATACCTGGTGAACGGTTACGGCCCGACGGAAACCGTGGTCACGCCGCTGCTGTGGAAAATCGCTGCCGACGGCCACTGCGAGGCGATGTATGCGCCGATTGGCTGCCGCGTCGGCACCCGCAGCCTGCATGTGTTGGACATGGACCTCAATCCGTTGCCGGTGGGCATGGTCGGCGAACTGTACATCGGCGGTCGTGGCGTGGCGCGTGGCTACCACCGTCACCCGTGGCAAACCGCCGAGCGTTTCGTCGCCGACCCGTTCAGCCGCGACGGCGGTCGCTTGTACCGCACCGGCGACCTGGTGCGCCGCCGCGAGGACGGCGTATTCGATTACGTGGGACGCATCGACCATCAGGTCAAAGTGCGCGGCTTCCGCATCGAACTGGGTGAAATCGAAGCTCGTCTGCGTGAGCAGGTCGGAGTAAACGACGCCCTCGTGGTGGTGCGTGACAGTGGCCAGGGTCCGCAACTGGTGGGTTATGTGGTCGCTGCCGAGGACGACGGTCTGGGCCCGCGTTGCCAGGCGGCCTTGCGTGAAAGCCTGCCGGATTACATGGTTCCGACGCAGGTCGTGGTGTTGCCGCGTTTCCCGCTGACACCGAACGGCAAGCTCGACCGCAAGGCCTTGCCGGACCCAACCTTCGAAGGCCGCGACTACGTGGCCCCGCGCACCCCGCTGGAATGGGCGCTGGCCGAGATCTGGCAGCAAGTGCTGGGCGTCGACAAAGTCGGCATCACCGACAATTTCTTCGAGTTGGGCGGCGACTCGCTGCGCACCCTCAAGGTGATCTCGAAAGTGCGAGCGCTGAATGAGCCGGGCTTCCAGCTCAAACTGCGCGACATGATGGCCAAACCGACCATCGCCGGGTTGTCCGGCGTCGATGAGCAACCGCTCAAACAGAGCCCTGAACCGCTGCTGCTGTTGAACCAGCCAGTGGACGATCAACCGGCGCTGTTCTGCCTGCACGCGGGGTTCGGCACCGTCTTCGACTACGAGCCTTTGGCCCGTCGACTGGAAGGTCTGCGCACGGTGTACGGCGTGCAATGCCGCATGCTGCTCGACCGTCAATGGCACGACACTTCGCTGCGGCAAATGGCGGCGGACTACGTCGAAGCGATCCGTCGCAAACAACCGCAAGGCCCGTACCATTTGCTGGGCTGGTCGTTGGGCGGGGCGCTGGCGTTGATGGTTGGCGACCTGCTTGAACAACAGGGCCAGCGTGTGGCGTTCGTCGGTCTGGTGGACAGCTTTGTGCCGACCCAGGCCAACGCTGTCGCCCGTGCAGATGAGTGGCGCGCGGACCTGCGCGAGTTCCTCGGGGCAACGTTGAGCATGGACAGCGACGTGATTGCTCAGGCGTTGAGTGTCGAAACCTCGGGCGATCAGGACGCAGTCGCGCGGATCATTCGCACAGTGATCGACACCGAAGGCGAGCAGGCCAGCGGTTACGCATTGCTGGGGGCCGATGAGTTGGCGCAGACGTTCATGGTCAGCACGCGCTTGAAGGCGCTGTCGCGGCAGGTCGAGACCTTGCCGCTGCCGCACGCCGAACTGTACTGCTGGTGGGCGGATGGCAACCCGACGGCCGAACGCGCGACGCTGGAGCGTCAGCAACCACGGCTGCGCAAAGTGCAAACCGTCAGCGCCAGCCACTTCGATATCCTGCAACGGGAGGAATGCCTGAGCGCCGTGGTGACGGCACTTGGTCGCGAGGTGGTGGCGCAGGACTGAGGTTTTACCGCGCCAAAACAAGCTCGCCCTAATGAACGGCCCTCGCGGATCGTTTATAGGGCGAGCTTTTTATTTTTTGGAGACGACCGCCCATGGCACTGCACCCGGACATCGAAGGTTTTCTGGAGCTGGCCGAGTTCGGCCGTATCACCGGCAAAAGCCTGCCCATGCACGAGCTGAGCCCGACCGAAGCACGCCAGCAATTCGAACAAACCTCGCAGCTGCTCGACGCCGCACCAATGGGCGCGCTGACCGTGACCGCCGTCAGCATTCCGGCCCGCGACGGCCACTTGCTGAATGCGCGCCTCTACGCTCGCCCGTCGCTGGGCACTCAGGAACGTCCGGTGCTGCTGTACTTTCACGGCGGCGGCTACGTGGTCGGCAGCCTCGATTCCCACGACACCCTGTGCCGGCGCCTGGCGCTGGCGGGTGGTTTTGCGGTGCTGTCGGCGGATTATCGACTGGCCCCGGAACACCGTTTCCCCACCGCTTACGAGGATGCCGAAGACGTGACGCGCTGGCTCGCCACCAACGGCGCCGGTGCCCTGGGCCTGGACGCCACGCGAATCGCACTGGCCGGCGACAGCGTCGGCGGCAGCCTGGTGGCTTCGTTGTCGATCGCCATCGCGCAGAATCCACAAGCCTGGCCGCTCACGCCACGGCTGCAAGTGTTGCTGTACCCGGTGATCGACGCCGTGGAAAAACGCCCGTCCCTCGCACGTTTCGCCGAGGGCTATCTGCTGGAAGCGACCACGTTGGAGTGGTTCTATCAGCAGTACCAACGTAGCGCCGATGATCGTCGTGACTGGCGCTTTTCCCCGTTGTTCGCCGAGACCCTGCAGGGGCTGACACCGACCGTACTGTGGCTGGCCGAATACGATCCGTTGCTGGATGAAGGCCTGGCCTGGGCCGAAAAATTGCGTGCCGCCGGACAACCTGTGGTGCTGGATGTGAAAGCGGGGATGACCCACGACTTCGCACGGATGGGGGAGATGGTTCAGGAAGTGCCGGGGATGCTGGAGCAACTGGCGGGGCAGATCACCGAAAGCCTGAGTTGATGCACTCGCAGCGATCGTTCCGCACTCTCGTGGGCGATCCTATCGCTTGTGACTTTGTAGGAGCGAGCTTGCTCGCGATGGACTTAAGGACGGCGCGTGTATCCAGAAAATACGCGTTATCGTTGGCATCCATCGCGAGCAAGCTCGCTCCCACAGGAATCAACTTTTGCTTGAATGATTGGCATTAAAGCTTGGCCCGGCGACGTTCCGAGGAAGAACGATAACGCAGTGCGATTGCCGGACTAATGCACGTCCTCTATCGGATCCAGATGGTCCAATGCCCGATTCACCGTCAACTCCGCCAGCATGATCACCTGCGAAATACCCAGCAGCGAATTGCGCGACGATCCCTGCAAATGATCAGCCAGATCATTGGCCATCACCTCGGCCGAGGCCAGTGATTCACACGCATAGCCCAACAGGGTTTCGATATCGAATTCCGGATTGACGATGAACATCGTGTTCATGGTGCGTGGGGTAGCTTTGATGTCGGCGAATGAAGGTTGGATATCAGGCCTGGGGTTAGTGGAGGAGTCGACGTTTTCATTGGGGGAGGCCGGATCGAGTTCCGGCGGGTTGGGTGTGACCTTGGGCATAGATGGAACTCCTAACGCGAAAAGCAAAGGAGCCATCACCCTCGCTACCAAACGAAGGTGGCGGCCATACGCGGGTTGGTAGACCGGTCGCATTAGGACCCCGGCGCCCCCGAGGGAGCCCTGCGCATGGCCACCATAAATCAGAGCCCTGAGAAAGCGACTGCATAAGGTGAAGCTATACGCCTAAGCGAAACGGGCTACCAAACCCGACCACTGATTTGCAGTGGCAGGGAAACGATAGAGACCATGCTCATGACGCACAAGCCGGCGGATTCTGGCGTACCTGTAGGCAACGACGCAAGGTGATGTAGCTTTCACGAAGTAACCTGTAGGCCGCTTAAACAAGCTATGCAAAACCGCAGTGGCTGCGCGGTTCCTGCACACGAGGTAAGTGCGAAAAAATATCGAATCAAACCGCTAGTCGCGCATCTGCCAGAGTATTAAATCCACTTTCTTGAGATCGGTAAGCTTGCCGTGCTCGGGTATCAGGTCGTTAAACTGGTTGATCCAATTGACACCCTTGTCGGACGTCAGAAAAGTTTTGTACCAGTTTTCGATATCGGCGTAGAGGAGTTTGGCGTCACGAATCTTGGTGTGAGACGCATAGGATGGAGCCTTCTGGCCAATGTTTTTAAGGACGTGCTGGTCCCATACAGGCTTGTCATCACATAACGTCGCGACCAGTTTGCTGGAAAAAGACGGTTCGTAGCGTCCAGTTACTTCGTACACACGGTCTAGAACGTCACCAAAAGTGGGCTTCGAACCTTTCAACTCCTCCATGAGGTTGTAATAGGTGGAATACCAGGATGCCTGCCGACGCTGGACTCGATAGAACCCGTTATAAGCTCGCTGAAACTCTGCATCCGTCGAGACATTCACCTTCGCCACTTGATCCATCAGTGCCAGGTATTTCTTGATGCCTGGTTTGGCATTGTTAATGGCAGACGTCACATCTGTAACCATGGAATCGATTTCCTTTCAGTGGGTAGCGAGTGCTGAGGTTGGCTTACGTGTGCCCAGTCGCGGGCGGTTACTTGTTATCGTTTTTGCGTGATCGCGCTTTCGCGATCATGTCGTCAAGCTGGCTGATCATCTCATCAACGTCGATTTCTTTGAATTCGCCACACGACGCCGCGATGATCCGTTCGGCAAATTGTGGGCTGTACTCCAGAGGGGAAAAGCCAGGATCGTTCTTGTCGATTGCGGTGTAAATCCACTGGCCGTCAACCTCTTGGCCACACAGGCGTTCTTCTTCCTGTAACCCCAGAATAATCGACTGGAATTCAGCCTCGCTTGGGTGGACCTTTTCCTGCATTACCCGCCGACGCAGATCAGTTGCATTGATCCCCCCGGTCGCGGCCTGAAACACCAGCGCTTTTAACATCTCGATGTTGCTCATTGATGCCTCCTTCATCCGCCTGCCCCGCGGGTGGGGTTCGACGTGCTCAACGTGATTGCCTTGCCAATGAGGAGCATCATGAAATCAAATAGGGTCACTTCCTGTCCCTATCGAAAAAAAATGATAAATCGTGCTCACCGCCGTGATTACTTGCGGCAAATCCTTCTTGCAGCCGGCAAATCGGTCAGTACCGCCTACCTTCACAAGCGACTGGTCGGCTGGGTTTCGCGCAATGGTGATGGAAGTGATGTTCATCACGAAAGAACCACCCGCAGGGACTTGAAGGTGCTGAAAGAACTTCACTACGTCGAATCCGAAGCGGGGGAAGATGACAAGAGGGAGTTGTTCTGGAAAGCGGTTGGCCGAAGCCACTCGCTAGTACTGTCACCTTCAGACGCAATGTCACTCACTTCGATCTTCCAGCACGCCGAACGTTTTGGCCTGCAGTCAGCGACTGAGGAGCTCAAGGGCCTGCGGCACTACGCTGAGCTGGTCATGCAAGACGGCTGCGAACGAAAGCTGGATTTCACTAAGCGTATTACCTCCGGCACCCGATTTACGGTACTGCAGCCTGGTAAGCACAACCCCGAACATCTCAAATGTTTGCAGACAGCCATCATGAAGGACACTCCCTTGGAGGTTGGGTACCTTCCTCGCGATGCCGACGGCGTTGAGTGCATCTACCAACTAAAACCGCTGGGGCTGTCCCACCAGGACTCCAATATTTATCTCTCCGCCTATGTTGTCGAAGAGAAGTGGCTCGGCAAAGAGCCTGATCCTGAATTGCCGCGTGGTAAATACAGCCGCAATGGTCCCAATAAACTTTGCGCGCTGATGCTTCATCGAATCACAAAAGTCGAGCCTGGAAAGCGGAATATCAACGACCCAGAAGGCTACGATGTTCTCTCAGACGAAGCACAGAAAGACCTTGTGAGCGTTTACACGCCCCCGCAATTAACGCGCCTTCTTCTAAGTGACAACCTGTACAACCGGCTTGCTGAAAACCCACTCGAAAAAGACCAGAAGCTGGAGCCATTCGGGAACAAATGGTTGCTGACATGCAAGACTCGCGACTCTCAAGGGCTGCGACTTTTTCTAATGGCGAACGCTGCGGATATAGAAGTATTGGAGCCCATTACCCTGAGGGATCATATCCGGCAGATGCTCATCGCTGCGGTGAGGACGTACCAACAATGAGAAGCAGTGTCTCGACGCTAACAGAAGGGATACATCTGCCGTTCACTGCCGGTAATCACTGCAAATGGGCGGGTCAAGTCAATGCAATACCCGGGGTGTAGGGGAGGGCTGCGGAAATGGCTCCAGCCAGCGGCAAGTCAAGCAGCGGACGTCGCGCGAGTTCAATCGTCAGCGGCACGTTTTCGGTACCTGTTTTCACTCACTCCGCCATTTTGGGCGACGGGGCGGACTCCACCCAAAACTTCGGGAGGACGGACAATTTTCAATAATGGCATTATGATGTCGTTTCGAATGGCAGCTCAGGTAGCCAGTATCTCGTAAACTGCAAAGCCAGCTTTCCCCCGCCGACGCTGATTACCGGCAGCTGCACACCCTCCAACCTCAAGAAGCAAGGACGCTCTATGCGCACTCTATTTAAGCTTTGGCTCGGCGCGACTATCGTTTCGCTGACCCTCTATCTTCCGTTCTATGTGTTCTCCAACAACGCCATCGACGCTGTCGAAGAGCTGACTCCCATTGACCTGATCCCGTTGACCGGGATGAAGGGCCAAGACCCGGAACAACGAGAGAACATGCTGAAAAGGATGGGCATCGATACGTCCATGGAGCTTGAGGATGCCTTGGACGACAATGATCGTTTGTCCAATGTCGATATCGATTACGTGGACACCGACGAAGCCCGGCAGGTCGAGCTGTCCAGTGGTCTCAAACTCGTGGCGGCAACCGCCGATATCGCTGGAGGCAAGCAACTGAAGATCGTTTTCGGCGTGGTACCGAAGCGATTTCTGAAAAGTGTCGCAGGCGTTGCAGGAATCGTTGCTTTCCAGATTACCGATGGGAAACATTCACTGGGGATCATCAATGGCGTGTCTGATGAGCTCTATCTGTGGACGTTGTTCGAACCCACCGGAAAGGCAGGCGTCGAGTCCGTCGATCGAATGGTGCAGATGTTCGATGCGCATGTCGCCAGAATCGAAGAAGACAAACGTGCCCGTGAGCAGGACCAAGCTGCGCAGGCGAATGCCCAACGCTCAACCCAGGCAGTAGACACTCAGGCAACTGCGCCACAGGCTCGCCAATTCGAGAGCCGCACCGTCGCGGGTAATCCGAGCCCTGAACAGGTCATTATTTTCCAGTGGGAAGGTCAGCCTGCTTACTGTGCGGATGAAGGGGCCGATGGCGCTAATTGCCATGGCGATGGTTCCGCCTTCATTGGGCAGGGGTCTCACAAGGACTATATGGATTCCGGCAGTGCGCTCTGCATTGCAGGTGAGCCGGATTGCAAGCTTCCACAGTATTTTCCGGAAGATGTTCGAGGATAGTCGGCGTAGACGCTCTGGCCAGCAGCAACCTGGGCGCTGTGTTGGAATCAAGTCGGCTTCTATTGAGCCGCCCCGGTAATACCCATCCCCAAAAACAAAACCGGGCCGCAAGCGGCCCGGTGGTGTTCAATATTTAACGAACACAGCAATCAATAATTAGCCCGCAACGTCAACGTCAAATTCCGCGGATCCCCATAGAAGTTAGTCCCCCACGAAGCATCCACGCGATCGTAGTACTTTTTATCAAACAGGTTGTTGCCAGTCAGTGTCGCCGACAGGTTCTCGTTGAACTTGTAGCCCACCTGCGCCGTGGCGATGCCATAGCCGCTTTGTTCGAAGCGCACTTCACGCTGGTACCAGGTCTTGCTGACTACGCGCACGCCGCCGCCGACGCTGAAGTCTTTGAGCGGGCCGTCGGTGAAGTCGTATTTGGTCCACAGGTTGAAGTTGTGTTTAGGCGTGATGGTGCTGAAGGTGCTGCCCTCATTATCGTCGGCGGATTTGACCAGTTTGGTGCTGGTGAAGGCGTAGCCGGTGACGATGCTCCAGTTGTCGGTCAGGTTACCGCTCAACTCGGTTTCCCAGCCCTGGCTACGTGCCTTGCCTTGTGCTTCGTAGCTATTGTTGTCGGAGTTGTATTCGGCGCGGTTTTCGTCGTAGATGCGGAACATCGCGATGCTGGCATTCAGGCGACCGTCGTAGAATTCGCGCTTGAGGCCGATTTCGTATTGCTTGCCTTTGCGCGGTCCGATTGGCGAGTTGTCAGCACCGGCTTCGCTCTGTGGCTTGAACACACCGGTGTAGCTGGCGTAGGCCGACAGTTCCGGGGTCAGCTTGGCGATGATGGCGCCGTAGGGCACGACCTTGCGGTTGATGCTGGTGTGCGCGTCACCGAAGGTGTTGAAGAAGGCGTTGGCGTTCTTCGCGTCGCTTTCATACCAGGTCACGCGGCTGCCGCCGATCACGTCGAGCCAGTCGGTGACGTTGAACTTGGCGCGGGTATAGAGGCCGTACTGGTCAGACTTGGACCAGTTGCCGTTGACCCGCTCATAGTCGTTCTTGGGAATATCGATACTGCCCGGGTTGTAGACGTTGATCGGGAAGTACTCGCCGCCACCGTATTCGAAATCTTTGTCCAGGTGCTGGTACTCGGCACCGACGGTGAACTCGTGTTGGCGATCAGCGAATTCGAACGGCGTGGTGACGAAGCTGTCGACACCGATGGTCTTGATGTGGGTGTAGTAGTCGTACGCCACGGCCCAGCTGTCGCCATTGGGCTCGACTGCTCCGTCGGCCCAGGTGAAGTTTCGCTGTGGCGTTTCTGCGTCGCGGTAGGTGACGGTGGTCTTGAACTGACCGCCGTTATCCAATGCGTGATCGACCTCGGCAAAGGATTCCCAGACTTTCTCGTTCAGGGTGTTCCACTTGGCGTCGACGAACGTCGAGCGCGGCACGTCCAGCAACTTGCCGTCGGCAAACGCCGGCAAACCGAACGCCGGGGTGGAATGGTTCTGCTGGTAGGCACCGCCGACCGACAGGGTGGTGGACGGGTCGAGGTCGAATTCCAGGCGGCCGTACACCATCGGGCGTTCGTTCTGGGCGGAGTCGACGAAGGATTTGTTGTTTTCGTAAGCGGTGATGAAGCGACCGCGCACGGTGCCCTGATCGTTCAACGGGCCGGTGACGTCCACCATCGAGCGGTAGTGATCATAGGAGCCTGCGCCCAGTTCGCCGCCGAGGGCGAATTTGTTCAGGGCGCGCTTGCGGACCACATTGATGGTGCCGCCGGGTTCGCCAGCGCCTTGGTACAGGCCCGACGGGCCGCGCAACACTTCGACGCGGTCGTACATCGCGAGGTCGAAGCTGGTGCCCATGTCACCCTGGCCAGTCGGTTGCGATACGCCGTCAACCTGCACCTGGTCGACGAGGAAGCCGCGCATGTAGACGTCGTTCAGGCTGGAGCCGGAGTTGTACGTCTTGATGGTGACGCCGGTGACCTGACGCATCGCGTCTTGCAGGCTGTTCATGTTCTGGTCGTCCATGCGCTGGCGCGTGACGACGGACACCGACTGCGGGATGTCCTTGAGCTTGATGTTGCCCTTGCCGATGCTGACTTCATCGGAGGTGTAGGAATGCGTGCCTTCGGTGGTCGGCCCCGGCGCAACGCCAGAGATCGCGGTCGCGCCCAGTTGCAGCGCACTGGAGTTGCCGGCGACCGGAATCAGCGAAACGGTGTTGCCAGTCAGTTGAAACGTAATGCCGCTCCCCAGCAGCAACGTGTTCAGTGCCTGTTCCGGCTCCAGATTGCCGGAAACCGCCGTTGATTTGAGGCCGTTGACCATGTCCTGGCTGTACAGAATCTGCAGGTCGGTCTGTTGACCCAGTTGCTGTAGCGCGCTGGCCAGCGACTGCGAAGGAACGTTGACGTTCACCGGCGCGGCCTGGACTTCAGACGTGCCCAGCAGCAACAGGGTCAGCAACGCACCCGGTACGACTGTTCGGAATTTCTTTTGCGGCGCGATGGCCAGTGCCAACGGCGCGCGGGACAGGGTAGGGCTTTGCATTGCTCAAATCGCTCCTGAGGTGTGCAGTTTTTTAGTTAATGATAATTATTATTAGACGCGTCACTTCGACGAAACCGGAAAACAAACCCCGAAAAAATCGTCGAGTGATGGGTGTTGCTGCTCTCAGGCGGTTGCCCGCTCGGTCACCACGCGGCCCGATTCCATGCGCACCAGCTGATCGGCCATGTCGAAATAGCGATCGTCGTGGGAGATGACGATGATGGTTTTGCCCAGGCGCTTGAGGTCTGGAAGCAGCTCGGTGTAGAAGATCCGGCGGAAGGTCGGGTCCTGGTCGGCCGCCCATTCGTCGAACACCAGCACCGGCCGTTCTTCCAGCCAGGCATTGACCAATGCCAGGCGTTTACGCTGGCCGGTGGACAGGTCGGTGGTGGTGAAACTGCCGTTCTTGACGCTGACCTTGTGCGCGATTTCCAGGCGTTGCAGGTAGGTGTTGGCGTCTTCGGGAATGTGCTGATCGCCCTGCACCACGTCATCGAAGAGGTAGTAGTCGGCAAAAATCGTGGTGAACAGTTGGCGATAGTCGTCACGGCTCTGCGCATCGACACCTTCGCCGTTGAGCAGGATTGCGCCTTGCTGCGGCGCATAAAGCCCCAGCAACAACTTGATCAGCGTGGTCTTGCCGCAGCCGTTTTCGCCGACGATGAAAATGATGTCGCCCTGTTCGATGGTCAGGTTCACCGGCCCCAGGCGGAATGCTTCGCTGCCCGGTGCGGCGGGGAAGGCATAGCTGACGTTGTCCAGTTGCAGGCTGTTGACCACGGCCGGTTTTTTACCGGTGTCGTTGAGCAGCAGATGCGGCTCGGGCGAGGAGAACTGGCTCGACAGTTCGGCGATGCGGCGGAAGGCAATCCGCGCCCGGCTGACCACCGGCAGGGTGCCGACCAGATGCTCGATGGGGCCTTTCATGTACAGCAGCACCAGGACGAAGCCGCTCATCACCGACTTGTCGGCGCTGGGCCAGAACGATTGCAGGGCCAACGCCAGGCCGATGACCACGAAGAACAGCATCGACCCCAGCGTCTTGGCGATCACGAAGGTATTAATCGAACGCACCTGGGTGTTGCAGATGAAGTCCGCCGTGCCCTGGATACCCGACGTGAACATGCGCTGGCGGCGCGGACGGTGGATGCGCAGTTCCTTGGCGCCGCCGGCGATGGCGTTGTAGTGCTTCTGCAATTCGTCTTCGGCGTCACGGGCGGCCATGAAGCCCTTGATACCCTTGCCTTGTGCATAGAACTGGATGCCGGTGCCGATGGCGATCGCCAGCACCATCATCAGGAACATCGGCCACGACAACAGCGCCAGGTAGCCCATGCAGCCGAGGGTCACGGTCAGGGAAATGGCCAGCGGCGCGAAGGCGAATGCGAAGTCGCTGATGGTGTCGACGTCATGGGTCAGCACCGGAATCAGGCGGTGGCTGCGGTAGCGTTCGATCTGTTCGATGGGCGCCGACAGCACCTTTTCACCCAGCTCTTTGCGCAGCTTGGCAATGATGTGCTGGCCGACGTAGTTGGTGCCGATGTCCGAGCAGATCGAACTCGCCAGGGCCAACAGGCAAAGGCCGCCGAACAGGGCGACCACGCCTTGGGTCAGGCCACTTTCCGAATGCAGGGCATTGTTGATTGTGGCCAGCAGCACCGTCACGCTCAGACCGCCCACCATGCCCAGAATGATCGACAGGCTGACCACCAGCCGGAACGGTTTCAGGAGGGTGAACAATTCATGAATTGCACCGCGCGTAGGCTGGGTCATGAGCAGAGAGTTCCTTTGGGTCGTGAGGCAGATACCCAATAGGACGTGTGGTCAGGTGTTTAATTTAGACGGCCACCGACTGGCGGCGGCCGCAGGGGAAGGGCATCAGCCATTGGGAGGCAGATCGCGCACCACGCGAAAACCGATCCAGTCGCCACGGGTTTGCGGATAAATGTTGTTGCGGTTGCCGGAGCGCGAGAACACCGGTGCTTCGCCCCAGTCGTTGCCGCGAATCTGCAGGGCTTCGCAGTTGGGTTCGACCCAGGCGCTGCCGTCGGTGGGGGCGCCGACGTAATCGGTGTGCTCGCAGTCGGCGATCCACTCGTAGACGTTGCCGTGCATGTCGTACATGCCGAAGGCGTTGGGCGGGAAGCTCCCGACGGGGGAGGTGTAGCTGTAGCCGTCGGTTGGCCCGTACGTATTGGCATGGGTGGCGATGCTGTACTCGGTACCCTCATCGAAGGGGAACGGGAACGGTCCCGTTGAGCCGGCACGGGCGGCGTATTCGCGCTGGGCCTCGCTGACGATGTGGTAGTGCTGGCCGGTCTTGATCGACAGCCACGCGACATACGCGCTGACCTCGGCAAAGTTCATGCACACCGCCGGCTGACGCGGGCCCTGTGGATAACGTGGCTTGCTGTTGATGCACTCGCGACCGGGGCGGGTGTCGCCGTCGGGAAGGGTGATCCCGGTTTCCTTCATGTATTGGTCCCATTCACCGGCGGTGATCTGGTAACGGCTCATGGCGAACGGCTTGGCGAACGTCACTTCGTGCATCGGGCCTTCATCGGGCTCGCGACCGACTTCACCTTCCGGCGTGCCCATGGTGAAGGTCCCGGCGGGCAGCACCACCATTTCCGGGCAGTTGCGGCAATCCTTGAACACCTTGCCCGGCAGCGGCGCGTTGGAAGCCTGGGCAGCGGCAGGCAGCGCACCGCCGAGCAGCGCCAGCAGGGTCAGTGCACCGAGATGTTTGAGTGACGTTCGGGGTCGAAGCCCGAGTCTGTGCAGGAGGTTTTTCATGAGCGTTCTCGCTAAAGGGAATCGGTGTGTCAGAGCTTGCTGGCCAACAGCGCCATGACGCGGTCGATGTGCGCCTCGGTGTTGAGCAGGCCCGGGGACAGGCGAATGATCGGGCCGACATCACGGTCGACGGCGTCGCAGACAACGCGCTGGTCCATCAGGAAATTGGCGACTTCCTCGCAGTCCCGGTTCTTGATGCGGAAGAAGGTGAAACCGGCGGAATACTCGGGCGACAACGGCGTGACGAGCTCCACCGACGGGTGCTCCTGCAAGCACTTTTTCAGGTAGCTGTTGATCTCGTGAATGCGCGCCTGAACCTCGGCCTTGCCCAGGTCCAGATGCAATTTGAACGCTTCGGTCAGCGCCCAGCGGTGTTCAAACGAGTGATAGCCGCCGTAGGTCATCACGGTCGAAAAGGTGGTCGCTTCGGAGAACGTCGGAATGGTCGGCGTGATGTCCTTCATCTCGTCGGAGCGCGCGCAGATGATCCCGGTACCCCGTGGACCGAACATCCACTTGTGGGTGCCGGCGATGAAGTAGTCGCACTGCATGTCCGGGAAATCGAGGTTTTCCACGCCGAAACCGTGGACGCCATCGACCACATAAAGGATGCGATTGTTTTCCTCACGGTCGCGGTTTTTCTCGGCGACCAGTTTGCCGATCTCGCCAATTGGCAATTTCACGCCGCTGCCGGAATGCACCCAGGTCATGCCGAGCACACGGGTCTCGGGCCGAATGTTGCGGGCAATCGAGGCCAGTATTTCATCGGTCGACACCTTGTACGGGTCTTCGAACAATTTGATTTTGCGAACCTGGGTGCCGTCCTTTTGCGTGCGGAATTCAAACACGCTGTTGGCGGCGTAGTGCTCATGTTCGCTGGTGAGGATTTCCTGATCCGGGCGCACATGGATGCCGGCGTAAATCATTGCCAGGCCTTCGGTGGTGCTGCCGGTCAGGGCAATCTGCGAGGGTTTGGCTTTCAGGTAACGGCCGGCCCACACGCGGACTTCTTCTTCGCGGCGTTCGGTTTCTCCACGATGCCAGTCCATGGCCAGGCCCGGGTTACGGTCGAGGTTGGCGCGGTGCATCTCGATGGCCTCGCGCACGGGCCGTGGGTGCGAAGTCACCAGAAAGTTGGCGAAGTGCAGGTAATCGGGGTCCTGATTGAACAACTGGCGAAATTGCGCCCATTTGTCTTTGGGCAGCGGCGCGGGCGTGGCGGCCAGCGCCGGCAGGCTGACCGCGGAACTCAGGGGGATGCCGGCCGCGATAACGCCAGCCTGTTTGAGGAAGGTACGACGGTTGGTCATGAGTTCGGTTCGCTTGGCAAAGTGACGATCAGTGTTTGACGACAGGCCGGGAGGACTTCTGTACCTGGTCCCAGACCCGCAGGAAATTGCCGCCCCAGAGCTTGGCAATGTCGGCTTCGGTGTAGCCTCGGCTGATCAGTTCGGCGGTGACGTTGCGTGCCTCGCTCACGTCTTTCCAGCCGTTCAGGCCGCCACCGTCGTTGAAGTCGGAGCTGATGCCGACGTGGTCGATGCCGATTTTCTTCACCGCATAGTCGATGGCGTCGCCGTAATCCTTGAGAGTGGCTTTCGGTTCTTCATCGAGGATGCCGTAGAGCTGGCTGGCGTAGTCGCCGAAGCGTTGTTCCGACCACACGGTGATCACCGGGTCGCCCGGCATCAGTGCCATCTCCAGGCCTTGCAGCGGTTGCAGGTCGAAACGCGCACGCAGGGCGTTGAGTTTGTCCAGGGTGGCCTGGCTCAGGGGCTTGATGTAGGTTGGGAAACCGACGATCTGCACCACGCCGCCGCTGTGCTTGATCAGCTGCATTTCCTGGTCACTGAGGTTGCGCGGGATGTCCACCAGCGCCCGTGGCGCTGAATGCGAGGCGACCATCGGCGCGCGGCTCAACTGGCTGACTTGTTCCAGGGCCTTGGTCGACATTTGCGACACGTCGATGATCACGCCGAGGTCGTTCAGGCGATGCACCGCTTGCTTGCCCAGCTCCGACAGACCGCCCAGCGCATCACGGGAATCATTGAAAAACGGCAACGGCCGGGACGAATCGGCCCAGGCGTTGTTGCCCACATAACTGAAGCCGAACATGCGCATTCCGCGGGCGGCCCATTTGTCCAGGGCGTTGACGTCGTTACCCAGCGGGTAGGCGTTGAGCATGCTGATGAACACGGCGAACTTGCCCTCGCCATGCAGGCGCCGGAAATCGTCCGGGGTGTAGGCAATGGCGACCTGATTGGGGAAGTCGCGCACCAGGGTGCTGATGATTTTGTAGCGGGTTTCCTGCTCGTGGCGGGCTTCGTCGATGAACCCGGCGGTGGGGCGGTGCGGGGCGTTGTCGCCGTTCCAGATTTCGGGCCAGCCGAAAATGGTCAGTGCCGCGCCGGACAGGCGACCACGTGCGGCCTTGACCAGATCGAACTGGCCGCTGCCGTCCTTGTCGGCCTCGTTTTCGGCGGTGCCGAAATCCATCGGCACGGTGATGTGGCTGTCGAACGAGAGGATGCGCTCTTGCAGTTCATCGGCCTGTTTCATCACCGCGACCGGGTAGCCGGGGTTGTCCTTGAACCAGTAATCCCAGGCCGCAAACCCTGCCGCGCCAGCGATGGCCAGCGCCAGGGGCAGGCCAATGAAAAGAGCCTTTTTCGAACGAGGTTTTGTCATTGCCATCTCAGTCAGGTTCGCCGTCGAGGGTGCAGGCGCGGGGGCCTTTGCTATCTGGGAAGAACGAGCGGCCGGGTGAGAAATTTAGTGATGGTGATCCACTGTAGGAGCGAGCTTGCTCGCGATGGACGTAAACGATTACACGAGTTTTCTGGATGAACGCGGCGCTTTTGAGTCCATCGCGAGCAAGCTCGCTCCTACAGAAAGCTTCTAAATTTTTCGGGGCAACGAACGTTCTAGCTTGGATAAAGCCTGCTCCATGGCTGACACAGGTAGGGCAATGACGATTTCTCGACGATGGTTCCTGGCGGGTCTGGCACTGACCGGCGCCGCCGTGCCTGCGGCGTATTACGGGCATCGCGAACTGACAAGACCGGACCCGACGATTACCCCCGGCGAAGCCACATTTGACGTCGCGGATGTGGCTGGACAGCGTCTGGCCACTACGCTGCAAGGCGTCTGGAACATTCGTTTCGAAGGCCGTGACGCCGGGCTCGACGGCTTGCCTCGCGAGGGGCTGCAAGTGTTGCTCGACGTCGGTCACAAGGGCCGTGGGCTCAATGGCTTTCTTGATACTTTTGATGCGCTGCGCGGCGAACCGACGCCGCGCTATCGCGTCCTCGGCGACCTGGCCGGCACGAACACCACCGAGTTGAGCTGGCGCCTGATCGATAGCCGATCCCCGACCGGGACGCCGGACTACGAATTCACCTTCAAGCTGGACGAAGTCTGGGCCGCCTTCGGCAATGCTGGCAGCGGCACCTTGAGCGGGCGCGTGTTGCGTCTGGATCGTCCGCTGGCCTTGACCGTTCAGGACCATCGTTTCGTCGCGGTCAAGCAAGTGTTCCCCGAGGCGCGCGAGCGCACAGGCCTGGGTCCGGCGTTGCTGGCGTGGCTGATTTCGCCCGAGCACCGCCTGTTCCATCAGCTCTGGCACGCTTCTCGAGACAAATGGCACACCTTGTCCGAAGACAAGCGCAACGCCCTGCGCGGTATCGGCTGGCAGCCGGGGCTTCGCGACAAAGAGCGCGATGCGCGCGGGCCGCGCAAGGATCGCAACGGCTCGGGCATCGACTTTTTCTTCATGCACCGCCATATGCTCGGCACCGCGCGCTCCTTGCAGGATTTGCCGTCCTGGCAGCAGTTTCCGTTGCCGCAACCGGAGCTGGTGCGCGATCGCCAGGGCTTTGCCCGTTACTTCGACAACCACGACGGCACCGCACTGCCACCGGCCTGGCGCGCCGAAGATGATGACGAGTATTCGCAGTGGGTTGCCGATCTCAAGACTGCCGAGACTTACCACAGCAATTTTCAGGTCTGGGAATCGCGCTACCGTGACCCGCGTTACTTGTCGAAATTGACTTTGGGGCAGTTCGGTTCCGAGGTCGAACTTGGCCTGCATGACTGGCTGCACATGCGCTGGGCATCGGTGCCCCGCGACCCGTCCAACGGGCAGCCTGTGCCGTTTGCCCGCGACACGACGGACTTCTCCGCGCGTTGGTTCGCAGCGGAAAACGACTTCCTTGGCGACCCGTTTTCCTCCCACGTGAACCCGGTGTTCTGGCATTTCCATGGCTGGATCGATGACCGTCTCGAAGACTGGTTCCGTGCGCACGAGCGCTTTCATCCGGGGGAAGTCAGTCGGCTGGAGGTCAATGGTGTGCCATGGTTTGCGCCCGGTCGCTGGGTCGAGATCGACGATCCGTGGCTTGGCCCGAGCACCCACGGCTGCAACACCACGCCGGGGTTGCAGGCAGGCAAGTCGGTGGAAATGGACCCGGAAACCATGAAACTGGCGCTGCGGATTACCTTTGGTGAAGACGAGAAGAAGCTGGAGGATCTGTTCCGCAAAGTACCGCAACGGCCGTGGTATGCGCGGAATCTGAAGGCCAAGCCGATGACCAGTTAATCAGGGGAACTGCGTTATCTTTCTTCGCGAGCAAGCCCGCTCCCACAATGGACCTGTGCATGCAGGGCTAATGTGGGCGCGGGCTTGCTCGCGAAGGCAGCCTGACAGACACCGCAATCTATAAAACCTGCCACCCACCCCCAAGCGCCTTGTACAACGCAACACTCGCCTGCAACCTCGCCAGACGCAGCTGCACATTCAAATCCTGCGCGGCATACAGCGTGCGCTGGGTTTCCAGCACCGTCAGCAAATCCTCGGCCCCAGCCTGATAGCGGCTTTGTGCAATGTCGAAAGCCGTTTGCGCCTGGTTCAACTCTTCACTCTGCCATTGGCGCTGGGCGTCCAGTCCGCGAATACCGGTCAGGGCTTTTTCCACGTCGGCAAAGCCGTTGATGATTGCGCCACGGTAGGTTTCCAGCAGTTCTTCCTGACGGGCCGTGGCTTTGTCGCGTTCGGCGCCGAGACGGCCGTTGTTGAAAATCGGCGCGACCAATCCGGCGGTGAGGTTGTAGAACGGGCTGCGCAGCACATCGTTGAAGGTATCGGCGCCAGAACCGATCTGGGCGCTCAAGGTCACTGTGGGCAGCATTTTCGCCCGGGCCACGGTCACATCGGCGTGTGCGGCTGCCAACTGCGCTTCGGCGCGAGCGATGTCCGGGCGGCGGTTGAGCAAGTCGCTGGGCACGCCCGCGCCGATGGCCGGCCAATTGAGCTGGTCGAAGCGCTGATCGTCGAGCTTCAACTCCTGAACCGGACGGCCGAGGAGGGCCGCGAGGGTGATTCGCGCTTCGTCGGCTTGTTGCTGCACCAGCGGCAGCTGCCGTTGTTGCGCGGCCACCAGGCTCTTTTGCTGGGCCAACTCCAGGGCGGTGGCCGAGCCTGAGTCGAAGCGGGTTTGTACCAGGCTCAAGACCTTTTGCGCGTTCGCCAGATTGAGCTGCGCGATACGCTGCTGCTCTTGCAGCGACAGGGCTTGCGCATAGGTGCTGGCGACAGCGCTGAGCAGCGTCAATTCCACCGTGTCGCGATCGAATTCACTGGCCCGCAGGCTGAATTGCGCACTGTCGCGGGAGGCGCGCTGGCCGCCCCAGAAATCGATTTCATAACTGGCGCTGAGGCTGGCGTCGAAGTAATCCACGGCCTTGTTGCTGTCGTCGGCGTCCAGTTGGCTGTAGCCGTTGCCGCGCATCAGCTTCTGGCGATTGGCGTTCCCTGCGGCCTTCACTTCCGGTAACAGCGAGCCGCCGGCGATCACGGTGGTGGCCTGGGCTTGGCGCACCCGGGCCAGTGCGGCCGCCAGGTCATAACTGCCGACGCGGGCCTGTTCAATCAGTTGATCGAGCTGCGGGCTGCCAAAGTGCGTCCACCACCGGGCGTTGCTCAACACGGCGTTTTCACTGTGCGCCGACTGCCAGGCGGGCGGCGGCTGCAGGCCGCTGTCCTGACGCGGGTCCGGGCTGGCGCACGCACTGAGCAACACGCAGAGGGTCAACAGGCTGAGTGGCGCTTTCATAGATCGATCATTCACTGGTAAGGGCCGTGACCGGGTCGAGCCGGGCAGCTTTGCGAGCCGGCATGAAGCCGAAGACAACACCGGTGACCAAGGCGCAGCCGAAGGCACCGAGTACCGCTATCAAAGAAAACGCGACCGCGACTTCGCTGAGGATCAGCACGCCGCCGACGATCAACGCGAGGGCAATGCCGGCGAGGCCGCCGACCACCGAAAGCATCACCGCTTCGGTGAGGAACTGGCGCAGGATGTCGCGCTGTCGGGCGCCGGTGGCCATGCGGATGCCGATCTCGCGGGTGCGTTCGCGCACGGTCATGAGCATGATGTTCATCACGCCAATCCCGCCCACCAGCAGCGAAATCGCGGCGATCGAACCGAGCATCAGCGACAGGGTATTTTGCGTGCGTGCTTCGGCCTGGATCATTGCTGCGTTGTTGGTCAGCTCGAAATCCTTCTTGCCGTCGTGCAGGCGCAACATCAGCTGTTCGATGGCCATTTCTGTTTCTTTGACCTTGCGCGCATCAGCTGCCGCAATGGCCACGTATTCGGGGTTGTGAGTGCCGAACAGCCGGACGCTGGCGGCGGAATACGGGATGGCGATGCGGTCGTCGCTGTCGGTGTCGCCGGAGCTGGCACCTTTTTCCGCGAGCACGCCGACCACCTGGAATGGCACGTTTTCGATCAGGATGTATTGGCCGATCGGGTTGGCCACGTCCTTGAGCAGTTTGGTCCGCACCTTGTGGCCGATCACCGCGACAGCCGCTGCGTTGCGTTCATCGTCCTGGGTGAAATAGCTGCCTTCCACCACGGGCCAATTGAAGATCGCCGGGAAGTTGGTGTCGTTGCCGCCGACGTAGCTCAAGTGGTCGAGGTTGCCGAAGCGCACCCCGGCTTCCTCGCCGTTGACCGGCATGATGCGCGTCACCTGCGGCAGGCTGCCCACCGCCGCGACGTCATCGAGGGTGATGATGCCCGGCGGCGTTCGCGGGTTCGGGGCCGAGCCACTGAGGTAAATGATGTTCGAGCCGAACGCGCCCATTTGCGCCATCACCTGACGCTTGCTGCCCTCGCCAACGGCCAGCATCACCACCACTGATGCGACGCCGATGATGATCCCGAGCAGCGTCAGGGCGGTGCGGAACTTGTTGATCCACATCACCCGCCACGCGGCATGCACGGCGTCCACCAGTTCGCCTTTCCAGGCCCCGGTGGCTTCAGCGCCTTCGCTCAGGCGCTTGCGCAGATCGACCGCTTGCAGGGCGCCGGGGTTGGCCGAGGTTTGCACGTCCGGGTTGTCATGGGCGCTGTCGCTGATGATCAACCCGTCGCGGATTTCGATGATGCGTTTGGCCCGGGCCGCTACTTCGCGGTCGTGGGTGATGAGGATGACCACGTGGCCCTGGCTCGCCAGTTCATCGAGCAGGGTCATGACCTCGGCGCCGCTGTGGCTGTCGAGGGCGCCGGTAGGTTCGTCGGCGAGGATGATGTGGCCGCCGTTCATCAAGGCACGGGCGATGGAGACGCGTTGCTGTTGGCCGCCGGAGAGTTGATGCGGGCGGTTGCCGGTGCGCGAGGCCAGGCCGAGGCGGTCGAGCAGGGCGGCGGCGCGGGCGTGGCGTTCGGCGGCCGGCAAGCCTGCGTAGATCGCCGGCATCTCGACGTTTTCCTGGGCCGAGCCGGACGGGATCAGGTGGTAGCCCTGGAACACAAAGCCAAAGGCTTCGCGACGCAGCCAGGCCAGTTCGTCGCTGTCGAGTGCGGCGACGTTTTCCCCGGCGAAACGGTATTCGCCCGAGGTCGGGCGGTCGAGGCAGCCGAGGATATTCATCAGCGTCGATTTGCCGGAACCGGAGGCGCCGACAATCGCCACGAATTCACCGGCATGGATCGACAGGTCGATGCCGCGCAACACGTGAACCTGTGGTGAATCGCCGCCGCCGTAGGATTTGCGGATGTCCTGCAGGTCGATCAGGGGCGTCAGCATTCAGCCGCCACTCCCGTCGGCCGGGCCGATCAACAGGTGATCGCCTTCCTGCAGGCCGTCAAGGATTTGCACCCGCAGGCGATCGCTTATCCCCGTACGCACCTCGCGTTGCTCGATAGCACCGTTTTTGGCCACGACCCGAGCGGTCTGGATGTTCGGTTGCGTACCGCCTTGCAACGCGGCGACGGGCGCGGTGAGCACGCCTTTTGCCTGGTCGGAAACGAAGAACACCTGGGTGGTCATTTCCGCCATCAGCGCGTTATCAGCGTTGTCGACGTCGAGCAACACGGTGTACAGCACCACGCGGGCGCTGCCGCTTTTGCTCGAGCTGGCCGGGCTGCCGCCGCCCTGGCTGGTCTGGTCCAACGGCTTGGGCGGCACCGGCAGAATTTGCCGCACGGTGCTGCTCCAGCGACGCTTGCCGCCGCTGAGTGTGGTGAACCAGGCGGTCATGCCGGGTTTGACGTGACCGATGTCGGCTTCCGAGACTTCGGCCCAGACGGTCATCGGCGACAACTTGGCGATGCGCAGGATCAACGGCGTTTGCTGTTGCGCATTCAGGGTCTGGCCTTCACGGGCATCGAGTGCAACAACGGTGCCGGACATCGGTGCGTAAATGCGCGTGTAGCCGAGCTCGGCCTGATCGCTGCGCAGGCTGGCCTGGGCCTGGCGGATCTGCGCCTGGAACATGTCGATGCGCGCCTGGGTGGCGCGCAGTTCTGCCTGGGCGGTTTGCACGTCTTCTTCGCGGGTGGCACCGCCGGCCTTGAGGTTCTGCTGACGCTGGAATTTTTGCCGGGCCAGTTCGTGTTGCGCCCGCTGTTCCTCGAGTTGGGCCTTGAGGTTTTCAATCGAGAATCGCCCGGCGTCGAGTTTGGCCTGTTGCGTAGACGGATCGATTTCCACCAGCAACTGGCCTTCCTTGATCACATCACCGACGTCCACATGGATCTTCTGGATCTGCCCGGACGCCTGCGCACCGACGTCCACGTAGCGTCGAGGTTGCAGGGTGCCGAGGGCCGTGACGCTGCTTTCGATGTCGCCGCGGCTGACTTGCACAGTGGCGAATTTGTCGCGGCCGGGCGGGATGACCTGCCAGGCAGCCACAGCGATAACGGGGATCAGGCAAAGCGCTACAAGCAGGGCGCGTCGGGTCTGTCGGGGACGTTTCATGCAGGGTTCCGGCCAATGGATATCGGCCCGTCGCTCAGCCTGCGCACGAAATTCGGCAACAGTTGAACGCTGTCGGGAAGCCGACAGAGACGGGGAGCTGTCCTGTAAACGAGGGACGCGGCGAGGAATTTAGCCCTCGACACAAGCCGACACAATCACATTGCGGGAGCGGCTGGGATCATATTCACAACACAAAACGTTGTAGGAGCCGGCTTGCTGGCGATGGACGAAAGTGCGCCGCGTTGATTCAGGCAGAACGCGTTATCGCTAACGACCATCGCCAGCAAGCCGGCTCCTGCAGGGGATCGGGTGCATAAAATAGCCGGTTGCAAGCAGGGAGTATTAAACAGATCGAAGACTATTTATCGGGCAAATTGAAGCAATACTTTAAATCTATATGAGAATTACTATAAATTACACACTCGAATTGCCACTATCGTGCCACTGCCCATTTCGGCAGTCGTTGCGGTGGCTCAAGGATAGAAACCGCACCCGTGCGGCCGGGAGTCATGGTTGGAAAACTACTATCGCGAGCTGGTGTGTTTCCTCAACGCCAAGCTGGGCAACCGTCAGGTGGCCGAAGATGTGGTGCATGACGCTTATGTGCGGGTCCTGGAACGTTCCAGCGACACGCCGATCGAGCAGCCCCGGGCTTTCCTGTATCGCACCGCGCTGAACCTGGTGATCGACGACCATCGGCGCAATGCCTTGCGTCAGGTCGAATCGCTGGAAGTGCTCGACAACGAAGAGCGCTACTTCACCCCGTCCCCTCACAACTGCCTCGATCACGGCCAGCGCCTGGAGATGCTCCAGCGTGCGTTGGCGGAGTTGCCACGGCTGTGCCGCGAGAGTTTCCTGCTGCGCAAGATTGAAGGCCTGTCACATTCGGAGATCGCCGAACACCTGGGCATTTCCCGCGCGTTGGTGGAAAAGCACATCGTCAATGCGATGAAGCATTGCCGGGTGCGGATGCTGCAATGGGACGCCCACTGAGCGTTTGTTGTTAAATTTTATTTCATTGTCCTCGTTCCTACTCAACAGACGACCTGCTGTGCTCCCAAGGATCGCCAGGTCACTTAGGCTTCCTCCCCTTGTTGAGGGGTTCATCCAGAGGACACTGGAAATGACACAGGCAATTGCATCGCCCATCGTTCACGACCTGATCGGCGTCGGTTTCGGCCCTTCGAACCTGGCGCTGGCCATCGCTCTGCAAGAGCGCGGGCCGAGTCAGGGCGAGCTGGATGTTCTGTTTCTCGACAAGCAGGCGGACTATCGCTGGCACGGCAACACCCTGGTGACCCAGAGCGAATTGCAGATCTCCTTCCTCAAGGACCTGGTGACCCTGCGCAACCCGACCAGCCCGTATTCCTTCGTCAACTACCTCAAGCACCACGGCCGTCTGGTGGACTTCATCAACCTCGGCACCTTCTATCCGTGCCGCATGGAGTACAACGACTACCTGTGCTGGGTCGCCGGGCAGTTTGCCGAACAGAGCCGTTATGGCGAAGAAGTGCTGACCATCGAGCCGGTGTTGCACAACCAGCAGGTCGAAGCGCTGCGTGTGATCTCCCGCGATACCCAGGGCCAGCAACACGTGCGCACTGCCCGTTCGGTGGTGGTCAGCGCCGGTGGTACACCGCGCATTCCCGAAGCGTTCAAGGCGCTGAAGGATGACGGCCGGGTGTTCCACCACTCGCAGTACCTGGCGCAGATGGCCAAGCAGCCATGCGTGAACAATCAACCGATGAGCATTGCGATCATCGGTGGCGGGCAGAGCGCGGCGGAAGCCTTCATCGATCTGAACGACAGCTTCCCGTCGGTGCAGGTGGACATGATCCTGCGCGGTTCGGCGCTGAAGCCGGCGGACGATAGCCCGTTCGTCAACGAAGTGTTCTCGCCGGAATTCACCGACCTGGTGTTCCAGCAGGCGAGCAGCGAGCGTGAGCGTCTGGTCAACGAGTACCACAACACCAACTATTCGGTGGTGGACATTGACCTGATCGAACGCATCTACGGCATCTTCTATCGCCAGAAAGTCTCGGGCATTGCCCGTCATGCCTTCCGTACCTTGACCACTATCGAAAAGGCCATCGCCAACGAGCGCGGCATCGAACTGGCCCTGCGTAACAATGCGACCGGCGAAGTCACGGTCCGTCATTACGACGCCGTGGTACTGGCCACCGGTTATGAACGTCAGATGCACCGCAAACTGTTGGCGCCGCTGGAGCAATACCTCGGTGAATTCGAGGTGGACCGCAACTACAAACTGATCACCGACGAACGCTGCAAGGCGGGCATCTACATGCAGGGCTTCTGCCAGGCGAGCCATGGTTTGAGCGACACCCTGTTGTCGATCCTGCCGATTCGTGCGGATGAGATCGCCGGGTCATTGTATGAGCATGGCAAGAGCCGGGGGCATGGTCGTTCGGTGATGGATTTGTTGTTGGCGACAGCCAGTTAGGATCTTTGGCGCTTGTCAGGCCGCCATCGCCAGCAAGCCGGCTCCCACAGGGGAATGCGATCACCTGTAGGAGCCGGCTTGCTGGCGATAGCGGTCTGAACAACAGCACAAAATATCGAATCCTGAACCCTTCCTGAAGAACCCCGCAATTCCCCAACGACTTGCCAATCCTTCGTTTACTCTCCACAAATCGGGGCGTAAGCTTCGCGCGTTTTCATCAATAGCGGAGACCCACAGTGGGTACTTGTTCGAGTGACAGTAGTCGGCCGGTTCCAGTAACCGGCACATCCTCGGCAAGATAACGCGCACATTTCTTGTGCCGTTGTCTCGCCGAAAAAGCGAGCAGCGGCCTCCCGATCGCGGCCAGTCATGGTCCGTGTCCCGACGTCCTCTCATCGACGCTGAACCGTGCGTGATGTTCGACTTGTTGTCGTCATCGCGGCGCACCGACACGCCTGCTGGAAGGTTTCCCGGCTGACCCTGGGGGAACTGCCATGAACCTGACCTTGCTCAAGGAATTCTTCGCCGGATTCTTGCGTACCCGCCACATCGCCCGACACTTCCGTCGCCTGGCGCTGCTGGAAAACTTCACTGAAACCACGGTCAGCCGCGAGGTGCCGCCGACACTGGCGCAAACCCTGGTGAGCGCCGCCAACAGCGACACTGACCAACTGCTGGACAACCTGAACAGCCACACTGACGGCCTGAGCGAAGCCGAAGCCGATGCATTGCGCGTGCAATTCGGTCTCAACGAAGTCGAGCACGAGCAACCGCTGCCGTGGTGGATTCACCTGTGGCACTGCTACAAAAATCCGTTCAACCTGCTGCTGACATTGCTCGCGGTCATCTCCTGGCTGACCGAAGACATGAAAGCCGCCATCGTGATTTTCTCGATGGTGGTGCTCTCGACACTGCTGCGCTTCTGGCAGGAAACCAAATCCAACCAGGCGGCCGATGCGCTCAAGGCGATGGTCAGCAACACCGCCACGGTGATGCGTCGCGATGCCCTGCGAACCGAAGTGCCGATCAAATTGTTGGTGCCGGGCGATCTGATCGTGCTCTCGGCCGGCGACATGATTCCCGCCGATTGCCGGGTGCTTAACGCCAAGGACCTGTTCGTCAGTCAGGCAGCCATGACCGGTGAATCGATGCCGGTGGAAAAATTCCCTCGCCAGCAGGACAGCGACACGAGCAACCCGCTGGACCTCGACAACATCCTGTTCATGGGCACCAACGTGGTGTCCGGGACCGCGATTGCGGTGACTCTGACCACGGGCAACAGCACCTATTTCGGTGCGCTGGCCCAGCGGGTCAGTGCTACCGACCGCGCGCCGACGTCGTTCCAGACCGGGGTCAACAAAGTCAGCTGGCTGCTGATCCGCTTCATGTTCGTCATGGCGCCGCTGGTGCTGTTCATCAACGGTTTCACCAAAGGCGACTGGACCGAAGCGCTGCTGTTCGCGCTGTCGATTGCCGTGGGTCTGACCCCGGAAATGCTGCCGATGATCGTCACCTCGACGCTGGCGAAAGGTGCGGTGTTCCTGTCGCGCAAAAAAGTCATCATCAAGCGCCTCGACGCGATCCAGAACTTCGGCGCCATGGACGTGCTGTGCACGGACAAGACCGGCACCCTGACCCAGGACAAAATCTTTCTGGCGCGCAACGTCGACGTCTGGGGCAACGACTCCGACGACGTGCTGGAAATGGCCTACCTCAACAGCTACTACCAGACCGGCCTGAAAAACCTGCTGGACGTGGCGGTGCTCGAACACGTCGAAATCCACCGTGAGCTGAAAGTCGGCACGGCGTTTCACAAAGTCGACGAGATCCCGTTCGACTTCACCCGGCGGCGCATGTCGGTGGTGGTTGCCGAGCGCGGTCAACCGCATCTGTTGATCTGCAAAGGTGCGGTGGAAGAGGTGTTGGCGGTGTGCACGCGGGTGCGTCACGGCGAACACGATGAAGCACTGAGCGATGAACTGCTGGCGCAAATTCGTCAGGTCACCGCCTCGTTCAATGCCGAAGGGCTGCGGGTGGTGGCGGTTGCCGCGCGGCCAATGATCGAGGGGCGCGACACTTACAGCCTGGCGGATGAGCAGGCCCTGACGCTGATCGGTTACGTGGCGTTTCTCGATCCGCCGAAGGAAAGCACTGCGCCGGCCTTGAAAGCGCTGGCCGCACATGGTGTGGCGGTGAAAGTGCTGACCGGCGACAACGAACTGGTGACCGCGAAGATCTGCCGCGAAGTCGGCCTGGAGCAGCAAGGGCTGCTGATGGGCAACGACATCGAGCGCATGACGGACGCTGAACTGGCGCGGGAGGTGGAGACCACCAACGTCTTCGCCAAACTGACGCCGTCGCACAAGGAACGCATCGTTCGTCTGCTCAAAGGCAACGGCCACGTGGTCGGGTTCATGGGCGATGGCATCAACGACGCCCCAGCCCTGCGCACCGCCGACATCGGTATCTCGGTGGACAGCGCCGTGGACATCGCCAAGGAAGCGGCGGACATCATCCTGCTGGAGAAAAGCCTGATGGTGCTGGAGGAGGGCGTGCTGGAAGGGCGCCGCACCTTCGCCAACATGCTCAAGTACATCAAAATGACCGCGAGTTCGAACTTCGGCAACGTGTTCTCGGTGCTGGTGGCCAGCGCGTTCATCCCGTTCCTGCCGATGCTGCCGATGCACCTGCTGGTGCAGAACCTGCTTTACGACATTTCGCAGATCGCCATCCCGTTCGATAACGTCGATGAAGACATGCTCAAGCAACCCCAGCGCTGGCAGCCGGCGGACGTCGGGCGCTTCATGCTGTTTTTCGGGCCGATCAGTTCGATCTTCGACATCACCACGTTCGCCTTGATGTGGTACGTGTTCGACGCCAATACCCCGGACCATCAAACCCTGTTCCAGTCCGGCTGGTTCGTGGTCGGGCTGCTGACGCAGACGCTGATCGTGCACATGATCCGTACGCCGAAGATTCCGTTCCTGCAAAGCCGTGCGGCCATGCCGCTGATGGTGATGACCGGGATCATCATGGCCGTGGGGATTTTCCTGCCGATGGGACCGCTGGCGCACTACTTCAAACTGCAGGCGCTGCCATCGCTGTACTTCGTGTTCCTGCCGGTGATTCTGCTGGCGTACATGGCGCTGACCCAGGCCGTGAAGGGGTTCTATATCCGCCGGTTCGGCTGGCAGTAATGCCGCAGTACAACAATCTCCTTGTGGGAGCGGGCTTGCTCGCGAATGCGATGTATCAGTCACCATCATCATTGACTGACCCACCGCTTTCGCGAGCAAGCCCGCTCCCACAGGGGGCGTGTGTTTTTCAAAGGATTCATCATGCAAGCACTCAACAACATCAACCTGACCTCGCTGGTCGACACACTGGTCAGCCTCAGCGCGGCCTTCATCCTCGGTGGCCTGATCGGCTTCGAACGCCAATACCGTCAACGCACCGCCGGCCTGCGCACCAATGTGCTGGTGGCGGTGGGCGCGGCGATTTTCGTCGACATGGCCAACCGCCTCGGCGGCGCCGAAGGGGCGGTGCGGGTGGTCGCCTACGTGGTCTCCGGCATCGGCTTTCTCGGTGCCGGGGTGATCATGCGCGAAGAGGGCAACGTGCGTGGCCTCAACACTGCGGCAACGCTTTGGGCCTCGGCGGCGGTCGGTGCCTGCGCCGGTGCCGACCTGGTCCTTGAAGCCTTGCTCGGTACGCTGTTCGTGCTGGCGGCCAATACCTTGCTGCGGCCGATCGTCAATAACATCAACCGTCAGCCGCTGGATGTGATTTCGGCTGAAGTCACCAACATCGTTTACGTGATCGCCCGACGTTCGCAGCAGAAAGCAGTACTGGCGCTGCTCGAGGCGGAACTCGAACGCAGCAATTACCCGGCGAGCGATGTGGACGTACACGCATTCGGCACCGAGGAAATCGAGGTGGAAGCGACGCTCGCGACGACGTCGGTGGACGGGGATGAACTGGACGCACTGGTGGCGCGGATTTCGACGTCGACGCTGGTGGTGCAGGCGTTCTGGAGTCCGAGTACGACAGAGTAATGGTGCGGAGGGTAAAAGATCGCAGCCTGCGGCAGCGCCTACACGGTACGCCGCAATCCTGTAGGAGCTGCCGCAGGCTGCGATCTTTTGACTTTATTTTCCCCCTCCGGCGTCCTGGATTTTAGGAATAGTCCTACAGAAAGCTCGTTGGCTCTTCCGTAGCCTTGCAGCCTCACGAATCTGAAACCCTCCTGGGGGCCCCGGTTGCCGAACAAAGCGTTACGTATCCTGATTGCCGACGAGCAGCATTTCCAGCGGCTGAGAATCGAGCGCCTGTTCAACCGGCTCGACTACTACCGCGTGGCACCGGTTCAAGACCTTGCGGAATTGCTGACGCTGGTCGATTACGGGAGCGAGCCTTTTGATCTGGTGGTCATCAATGCCTCGCTGGCGGGTGAAGCGTTCGACCTGCCCGGTTTCTTCCTCGATAACCCACAGGTTCACCACGCATTGATCTATGACGGCGAGCAGATGAAGTGGCCGTCGATCCCTGCCTGCGGCCAGCAGAAGGTTCAGATGAGCCTCGCCGCGCTGCCTGATCTGGCGTGCATTCAGCGGTTGATGACAGCGGTTGATCCTCGATTACCGTTCGTCGGCACTGTCATTTCTGTCAGGTAGTCTGGCGCGGATATCCATGCAACAGTCTTCGCGCAGCCCTACGTACTACCCGGACCTGGTTCATGGGTATTGATTGCTCAATTGTCGTGCCTTTGCACAGGAGTTGCCATGAAGCCAGCGAGATCAGTGGTGGTCGCGGACGACCATCCGGTGGTTCGCGCAGCCGTCAGAATCCTGCTTAGACAGGAGGGGTTTGATCCGATTCACGAGGTATCCAGCGGCAACGAGGTCTTTTCCGCGATCCGTGCGAATAAACCTGGCCTGTTGGTGCTGGATCTGACGATGCCCGGTCTCGGCGGGTTGGAAGTACTGGCTCGCATCCAGGCCAGTGACGAGCGATGCCGAGTACTGGTTTTCACCGGGCAAGACCCCCGGTTTTATCAAGACCGTTGCATGCGTGCCGGCGCCAGGGCGTATGTTTCCAAGGCCAACGATTTGCAGCATTTGCACGAAGCGGTACTCGCGGTGATGGCCGGTTACACCTATTTCGCCAAGCTGCCGTCGAGTTCGGTGGCGCTGAGCACAATGCAACGCAGCGAGAATGAGTTGATCGACAATCTCTCCGACCGCGAACTGACCATCCTGCTGTACCTGGCCAAGGGATTGGGCAACAAGGCAATCGCCGAACTCATGAACCTGAGTCCCAAGACCACCAGCACCTACAAGACCCGGCTGAAAGAAAAACTCAACATTGAATCCAATGTTCACCTGAGTCATTTCGCCAAACGCAATCATTTGATCTGAATGAAGACCTTCCGACGTCCGCGTTGCCTGCTACTTCTCGCGCTGCTGGGTTGTCTATGGATATCCAGCGTCTGCGCACAACCGCAAACCCTGACATTGCTGGGACGCTCCACCGTCGACGGCTATGACGTCAAACTCTCGGATGCCGACTCGCGGTTGCTGCGGCAAAAGGGCCGGTTGTTGCTGGCCATCTCGGCGCCGGATTATCCGCCCTTCGACATCACCACCACCGGCACGGATTACGAAGGATTGACGGCTGATTATGCCGGGCTGCTCAAGCAGCTATTGCACGTGGAAATCGATGTTCGCCGCTACAAATCGCGGGGCGAGGCAGTGCGGGCGATCAAGGAAGGCAAGGCTGATCTGCTGGCAACTGCCAATCGTTACGAGGTCGAGGACCCGCAGTTGCGGATGTCCGGCGCCTATGCGGACGATCAACCCGTCGTGCTGACCCGCACGGATTCGGCTGCGCCGCTCGACCCTGACCTGGCCGGCAAACGGCTGGCGATGCTCTACCACTATTTGCCCGAGCAGCACGTGCGGGCGTTTTATCCCAAGGCGGATGTCGAGCTGTTTCCCTCGACGCTTGAAGCAGTGGGGGCCGTAGCGTTCCGTCAGGCGGACGCTGTCCTCAGCGATGCCATCAGCGCCAACTACCTGATCAGCAAAAACTACCTCAACAATGTTCAACTGGCCGATTTTGCGCTTCTGGAGTCCGGGCGTTTCGCGTTCGCCATGAGCCGCGACAATCTTCAGCTGCAACGCATCGTCAACCGGGCGCTGACGGCGATCCCGACCAATGAACGGATGAACATCCTGCGTCGATGGGGCGGCAGCGGGACCTCCATCGCAGGTACTCAGGCCCCGCTCTTCAGCGTGCTCGAGCAACGCTGGATCGACGATCATCCGCGCGTGCGAGTGGCGATCAACGAAAACCTCATGCCGATTTCCTTTCGCGACAGTGAGGGTAAGTACCGGGGCATCAGCATTGATGTGTTGGCAAAAATCAGTCTGCGCACAGGCCTGAAGTTCGACATTCAACCCATCCGGTCAGTGGCTGAAATGCTGGAATGGATCAAGACCGGACAGATCGATCTGGTCGCCGGGATCAGCCCCAGCATCGAACGTGAAACCGAGTTGCGCTTTACCCGACCGTTTTTGACCAGCCCTAATGTGCTGGTGACACGTATTGAGCCGGGCAGTCCCCGAACACTGGATGACATGGCGGGGAAAACGCTGGCCATCACCCAGGGCAACAGTGCCGGTGAATTCATTCGTCAGCACTTTCCGCACATTGAACTGGTCAATGCGTCATTGACGGCGCAAGCGATGGAACTGGTTGCCCAAGGCAAGGCTGACGGCGGCATCAACTCGCTGATCGGTGCGAGGGTCATGATTTCCCGGCAGTATCGGGACCAGTTGCAGGTGACCAGCACCGTCGGCACCGACCCGGCCCGTGCCACCCTGGCGACCGGTCGTGAGGCGGTCCTGCTGCATTCGATTCTGGACAAGGCGCTGCTCAGCATTCCACCGGAAGAAATCGATGAAATGACGGGCTACTGGCGCAATGACCTGATGGTCGAGCCAAGCTTCTGGCTGGGCCATCGCCGGGACATTTTCCAGGCCTTTGCCGCCGCCGGCGCCTTGTTGTTGCTGGCGCTGGCCTGGATCGCCTGGCAGCGTCGACAGATTCGTCTGCGTCAGCAATTGCTCAGTCAGTTGCAGGACGCCAAGGACGCCGCGGACGACGCCAACCGTGCGAAAACCACGTTTCTGGCAACCATGAGCCATGAAATCCGCACGCCGATGAATGCGCTGCTAGGCATGCTTGAACTGGCATTGAAACGAGCGGATGAAGGCGTTATTGACCGCCCGGCCATCGAAGTGGCGTCCAGTGCCGGCCAACAATTGCTGGCGTTGATTGGCGACATTCTGGACATCGCGCGTATCGAGTCCGGGCATTTGTCCCTGACACCGGAACGGGCCAATTTGCGCTCGCTGGTCGAGTCGGTATGCCGGGTTTTTGAAGGTCTGGCGCGGCAGAAAAACCTGGAGTGGCGTGTCGAACTGGGCGATCGAAGCGATTGCGATGTGTTGATCGACCCCACGCGCTTCAAGCAGGTGCTGTCCAATTTGCTGGGCAACGCGATCAAGTTTACCGGCGAAGGCGAAGTGAGCCTGACGCTGCGGGTCGAACCTGGCGTGGCGGGGCATCTGGCGGTCAGCGTGCGCATTGCAGACACCGGCATTGGCATCAGCGCACTCGATCAGCAGCGACTGTTCAGTTCGTTCGTGCAGGCCGGTAACAATCCGCATTCAGGCCGGCAAGGTTCCGGGCTGGGGTTAGTGATCAGCCGGACTTTATGCGAAATGATGGGCGGGCGGTTGCTCCTCGAAAGCACGCTTGGACGTGGTACGCGGATCGATGTCTGCCTCGAACTGCCCCTGTTGCCTGCGCTGCCCTCTTGCGTTGTGTCCGAAGACAAAGGGCTGCCGCAGACGCGTCCGCTGACGATTCTGGTGGTCGATGACTACTCGGCCAATCGACTGTTGATGTCTCGGCAGCTGGGCTATCTGGGGCATAGCGTGATAGTCGCCGAAGAGGGGCGGCAAGGGTTGGAGCGGTGGCGCGAATTTCAATTCGATGTGGTCATGACCGATTGCAACATGCCGGTGCTCAACGGGTATGAGTTGACGGGGGCGATACGCGATGAAGAGCGTGCGCAAGGATTGCCGCCAACGCTGATTCTGGGGTTGACCGCCAATGCGCAGCCCGATGAGAAAGCCCGTTGCCTGGAGGCGGGCATGGACGACTGCCTGTTCAAACCGATCGGCCTGCCGGATCTGAGTGCCTGGTTGGCCTCGAAATTTACCGGCGGCCAGGAATCGACCACCGAAGCACCTTCAAACACCGAGATCGATCTGAGCGGTCTGCTGCAATACGTCGGCGGCGATCATGAATTGATCACGCAATTGCTACGCGACGTGGTCATGACCAATCGCACGGATCGCGATGAACTGCTCGAGGCGCATGCGAGCGGCGAGCAGCAGGTGCTTTACACGCTCGCGCACCGTATCAAGGGCGGGGCGTTGATGGTTCGGGCGGTCAGCCTGATCGAGTGTTGCGAGGCACTGGAGTGTGCGTGCAGGGAAGGCCATGCTGCGCAGATCGACGTCGCGGTCGACCAGTTGCAACAGGCCATGATGCGGCTGGACCAAAGCCTGGCGCAGGGTTGACGGTCAATCCCAGTGCGGCGCGATGCCTTTGGGGCTGGTCAGGCGCTGGCCGCGATCAAGACCGGCGATCAGCGCCATGTCGGCGTCGCTCAGGGTCAGGTCGCAGGCTTTCAGATTGCTTTGCAGGTTGGTGCGTTTGGTGGACGAAGGAATCACCGCGTAACCGAGTTGCATCGCCCAGGCCAGCGTCACTTGCGCGGGCGTTGCTTGCAGGCGATCGGCGATCTGCTGGATGACCGGGTCTTTCAGTACTTCGCCATACGCCAGGGTCATGTAGGAAGTGATCTGTATGCCCTGGCTTTGTGCGAACTCGACGACCTTGCGGTTTTGCAGGTACGGGTGCAGTTCGATCTGGTTGGTCGCGATGTGTTCGGCACCAATGGCGGCAATCGCCTGTTTCATCAGGTCGACGGTGAAGTTGGAAACGCCGATCTGGCGGGTCAGACCGAGCTGTCTGGCTTCGAGCAGGGCGCCCATGAATTCCTCGACCGGCACCTGGTCTTCCGGCGACGGCCAGTGAATCAGGGTCAGGTCCAGGTAGTCGATTTGCAGCTTTTGCAGGCTCTCCTTGAGGCTGTCGATCAAGCGATCCTTGGCGAAGTTGGCGATCCAGATCTTGCTGGTGATGAACAGCTCTTCACGGGCGACGCCGCTGGCTGCGATGGCCTCGCCGACCTCGGCTTCGTTCTCGTAGATCTGCGCGGTATCGATGACCCGATAGCCCAGCGCCAGGCCGGTGCTCACCGAATCGATGACCACCTGGCCTTGCAAGCGAAACGTACCGAGACCGAATGCGGGAATAGACATCTATGACTCCAGGGTTTGCAGTGGGAATGGGCACGAGTATCCGCGTGCGCATCCTTGAGAAAAACCGCTGGTGGGGCAAAGCAATGTTTACCGCAAGTCATGAATCGAGGGGAGTCTGGGGGATTGATGGTGGTGGATCTGGCCACATCGCGAGCAAGCCCGCTCCCACATTTGATCTGCAGTGAATACAAATTTTGTGTCCGACACAGATCAAATGTGGGAGCGGGCTTGCTCGCGAAGACCACGACTCGGTCTGAAGACTTACCCCCGCGCCTCAAGAATCATGCAAGTCGTCGACCCCGTCGCATACAACCGCCCATCCACATCGTAAATCCGCCCCTCGGCCAGCGCCGTCGAGCGTCCCAGATGGACAATCTTGCCCTCGGCCCGCACCGGTCCACTGGCGCCGGTCAACGCACGAACATAGCTGATGCGCAGATCCAGCGTCGTATACCCCTGGCCCTTTTTCAGCTGCGTGTGAATGGCGCAACCCATGCACGAATCCAGCAAGGTCGCCGCATAACCGCCATGTACGCTGCCCAGCGGGTTGTAATGCCGCGAATCCGGCGTGCCCTGAAAGATAAACAGCCCGGCCGACCATTCGATGGGGATGAAATCCATCAGCGTGCCAATGGGCGGCGAGGGCAGTTCACCGTTGCCGATGCCGTCGAAAAATTCGCTGGGCGACAGCGCGCTGACCTCGGCCATCGACAGACTGCCGGGAGCAGCCAGACGGGCGCGCATGGCATCTTCCTGAGCAATCCATTGGGCGAGGGTGGCTTCTCGGTTAGGGCTTTGCATGATCATGTCCTCGGACGAGCGCAGATATTATGGTTGTAATCTGCGCTGATATTATGTCCGAAATAAAAACTCTGCCAGCCCCGTGTGTCGAGTCCTTCACGCAATATCGCTGTGACTGAATTCCTCCCCCAGAAAGTCGATCAACGCCCGCACTGACGGCAGCAATCCACGGCGCGACGGAAAGATCGCGTGGACGATCCCGCACTTGGGCGCCCAGCCCGGCACCAGTTCCACCAAGCGTCCGGCGGCGATGTCATCGCGTACCACCACGCAGGGCAGGTGCGCGACGCCGATGCCCGCGAGCACCGCGTGACGCAAGGCCAGCAGGTCATCGGTGACCATGCGCGGCGCGTGCCGGATCAGCGCGCTGGCGCCGTTCGCGCCGAACAACTCCCACTGGTATTCACGTTGCGCAGCCCCCCAATGCACGCTGGGCAAACCGCTGAGGTCGGCCGGGGAGGCGGGCTTCGACAAACGCTCGGCAAAGGCCGGGCTGCCCACCAGGCATTGGGTGCTGTTACCCAGCACCTTCATCACCATGTCGGTGTTTTCCAGCGGTGGAAAACGTACGCGCAGGGCAATGTCGAAGCCCTCGTGGATCAGGTCGACCCGGCGATTGGTGCTCTCGATGAACAACTCCACCAGCGGGTACTTGAGCATGTAGCGGGTCAGCATCGGCCCGACCCAGGAATTGAGCAGCGCGGTCGGGCAACTGATGCGCACCAGGCCCTGGGGTTCGGAGCGGTTGCGTTCGATCAGTTCGGCGGCGCTTTCCGCTTCGACGCGCATGGCCAGACAGCGCTGGTAATAGGCCTGGCCGATTTCGGTCAGCGAACAATGGCGGCTGGTGCGATGCAACAAGCGCACGCCGAGGCGCTCTTCAAGTTCGGCGATGCGCCGGCTGAGCTTCGATTTGGGCATGTCCAGTGCCCGCCCGGCTGGGGCGAAACCCTGATGTTCCACCACTTGGGTGAAGTAGTAGAGGGTGTTGAGGTCTTCCACCATCGTTCTCCATATAGAACGCTAAGGCTGATTTTTGCAGTCTAGCGCACCAAAGGGTTCGCTTTTAAGCTTTGTTCATCGCGTCAAACCACAGATTTGGAGGCAGCATGAAAAACATCATCGGCATCTACACCAGCCCACGGACCCATTGGGTCGGCGACGGTTTTCCGGTTCGTACGCTGTTTTCCTACGACAACCTGGGCAAACACATCAGCCCGTTTTTGCTGCTGGATCACGCCGGTCCGGCTGAATTCACCCCGACCACCGAGCGTCGTGGCGTTGGTCAGCATCCGCACCGCGGCTTCGAAACCGTGACTATCGTTTACAAAGGCGAACTGGAGCACCGCGACTCCACCGGCAGCGGCGGCAAGATCGGCCCGGGCGATGTGCAATGGATGACCGCCGCTTCGGGAATCCTCCACGAAGAATTCCATTCCGAAGGTTTCGCCAAAACCGGTGGCACCCTGGAAATGGTCCAGCTGTGGGTCAACCTGCCAGCCAAAGACAAAATGGCCGACGCCGGGTACCAGACGATTCTCGATGGCGACATCCCGAGCATCCCGCTCAAGGACAAGGCGGGCAGCCTGCGTCTGATCGCCGGCGAGTTCGACGGCCACACCGGTCCTGCGCGGACATTCACCCCGGTCGACGTCTGGGACCTGCGCCTCAACGGCGGCAAGTTGCTGACCCTCGATCTGCATGAAGGTCGCAATACCGCGTTGGTCGTGCTGCGCGGCACGGTTCAGGTCAACGGCCTGGAGCTGGTGCGCGAGGGGCAACTGGCGTTGTTCGAACGCAATGGCAACCAGATCGGCCTGGAAGCCAATAACGATGCAGTGGTGTTGCTGCTCAGCGGCGAGCCGATCGACGAGCCGATCGTCGGCCACGGTCCGTTCGTGATGAACAGCGAGCAAGAAATTCACCAGGCTTTTGCTGACTTCCAGTCCGGCCGGTTTGGCCAGATGCACGGTTGAAACACGGATATACGGTTACACCGCGCAAGGCATGACTGACTACGCTTGTCTGGCCGCGTCTGAACGATCAAACAAAACACCCGTTCGCCGAACTGTTCGGCATCGATTAAAAGCGAGGATTACCCCATGACTACTTCTTACAAGCGTCTCGACAAGGATAACGCCGCCGTTCTGTTGGTGGATCATCAGGCGGGCCTGCTGTCTCTGGTGCGGGACATCGATCCGGACCGTTTCAAGAACAACGTGCTGGCCCTGGCCGACCTGGCCAAGTACTTCAAATTGCCGACGATCCTCACCACCAGTTTCGAAACCGGCCCCAACGGTCCGCTGGTGCCTGAACTCAAGGCGCTGTTCCCGGACGCGCCATACATCGCCCGTCCTGGCCAGATCAATGCCTGGGACAACGAAGATTTCGTCAAGGCGATCAAGGCCACCGGCAAGAAGCAACTGATCATCGCCGGCGTGGTGACCGAGGTGTGCGTGGCATTCCCGGCGCTGTCGGCCCTGGCGGAAGGCTTTGAGGTGTTCGTGGTGACCGACGCTTCCGGCACGTTCAACGAGCTGACCCGCCAATCGGCCTGGGACCGCATGTCGTCCTCCGGTGCGCAATTGATGACCTGGTTCGGCCTGGCCTGTGAACTGCACCGCGACTGGCGCAACGACGTGGAAGGCCTGGCGACGCTGTTCTCCAACCACATCCCGGACTACCGCAATTTGATGACCAGCTACAACACGCTGACCAACAGCAAATAATCACTGAAATACATCGCCCCTTGCAGGAGCCGGCTTGCTGGCGATAGCGGTCTCACAATCACGCAACAGGTGACTGTCTGACCGCCATCGCCAGCAAGCCGGTTCCTACAGTGTTTTGTGTTGTTCTCAGACCTGCGTTTGCTCCTACACTGTGCCCATTCGTACATGGCTGGAGTTGCTTGATGCTGTCATTGCTTACCAACCACCCGCTGGTCAGCGCCCTGATCCTGATCCTCATCGACCTCGGCCTGTGGCGCCTGATCAGTGCCAGCGGCAGCAACTGGAAACTGGTGGTGCGGGTGCTTATTTTTTCGCTGTTCAGCATCCTGTTGTTCAACGAAGGTTTGAACCCGTTGGAACCCCCGCCCTGGGCCGACAATGTGCCGCTGCACCTGGCGGCGACCGGTTTGCAGATTGGCTGGTGGCTGTTCGGCGCACGGACCCTGACAGTGCTGATCGGTGCGGTGATGATGCAGCGGGTCGGGCACACCGGACGCTTGCTCCAGGATTTGCTCGGCGCGGTGATTTTCCTGATCGCGATCATCGCGGCGCTGGCCTACGTGCTCGACCTGCCGGTCAAAGGCGTGCTGGCCACCTCCGGTGCGTTGGCAATCATTGTAGGCCTGGCGTTGCAAAGCACCCTCAGTGACGTGTTCTCCGGGATCGTCCTCAACACCACCAAACCCTACCAACTGGATGACTGGATCTCCATCGACGGCACCGAAGGCCGGGTCACCGATATCGACTGGCGCGCCACGCGCCTGCAAACCGCCCAGGGCAGTATGGCGGTGATCCCCAACTCGCTGGCGGCCAAGGCCAAGATCATCAACTTCAGCCGGCCGAGCGACATGTTCGGCGTCTCGATCAGCCTGCAAGTCAGCCCGCACGCACGACCGCAAACGGTCATCGATGCGTTGGAACGGGCGATGGAGGGTTGCCGTTATCTGTTGAGCAAACCGGCGCCGAGCGTTTCACTGAAAGGTTCGAGTGCTACCGGCGTGGAATACGAAATCAGCGGCTTTGTGGTCTCGATGGATCAGAAACGCATGGTGCGCAATCTGCTGTTCGACCTTGCGTTCCGGCACTTGCAGGCGTCGGGTGTGAGCCTGTTGTCCAACGTCGAATCGAATGCACCGGTGGGTCTGTCACGCCCAAGGGCGTTGCTGGAAAGTTCGGCCATCTTCTCGACCCTGCGCCAGGAAGAGAAAGAAACTTTCAGCCAGCACATGACCCTGCAAACCTTCCGTCCCGGGGAAATGATCCTGCCGGCGGGGGAGGTCAGCGATCATTTGTTCATCATCGAATCCGGCGTGGTGTCGGTGGCGCTGAGTCGCGCCGGGGTCAAGTTCGAGTCCGGACGCATGGGGCCGGGCGAGGTGATCGGCGAGGGCGGAATTCTGTCGGACACGGCGCTGCCGGCGGACTTCACCGCCAAGACGGCCTGCAGTTTGTACCGGATCGAGAAGGACTACCTCAAACCGTGCCTGGATGCGCGGCACGACATTGGTGAAGCGATGAAGGCGCTGCTGGATTTCCGCTTGCACAAGGCGCAGTCGTTGACCCAGGAAGCGCCGAAGGTGGTGGAGAAGAAGGGGTTTTTGCAGTGGTTGCGGAGTCGGGCTTAGCGGTTTGCAGTGAATGACCGCTGCGCGGTTCGCGAGCAAGCCCGCTCCCACAGTTGATCTCCAGTGAACCGAAAATTTGCGTTCGACACAGATCCATTGTGGGCGCGGGCTTGCTCGCGATGGTGGCTGCAGGCTCACCGCATGATTCAGATCAGAAATCCAAAGTCGCCGACACCTTCAACGTCCTGGGCGTCCCCTGCGTCAGGTACCCGCCATTCGCCGACGCCCAATACGCCTTGTTCGCCACGTTCTCCAGATTGGCCCGCAAGGTGATTTCCTTCTCATCAAGCCTGAACGCATACCGCGACCCCACATCAAAGCGGTTCCACGCCGGAATGCTCTGGGTGTTGGCGGCATTCAAATATTGCCCGCCCGTGCGCAGCATCCGCGCACTGAGCGCCGCACCTTCAATCCCCGGCACGTCCCAATCCGCCCCGACATTGAGTTGAAAACGCGGTACGCCGACGGCGCGGTTGCCGTCGTTGACGCCGTTGGTGCTGCCTTCGATTTCGGTTTTCATCAGTGTCGCGCCGCTCAGCAGACGCAGGCCGTCGAGGGGTTCACCGTAGATGTTCAGCTCCACGCCCTTGTTCTGTTGCTGGCCATCGACACGGAAGATCCCGTTCTGCGTATAGCTCGACGGCTGTTCGATGCGGTACACCCCCAGGCTCGCACCATAAGTGTCCATGTCCAGACGCACGCCGGCTTCGATTTGCTTGCTGCGCACCGGGGCGAAGGTTTCGTCGCGGTTGATCGCGCTGGTCGGCGGTGTCGGGCCCTTGGCCAGGCCTTCGATGCGGTTGGCGTAAAACGAAACGTGTTCCCACGGCTTGATCACCAGGCCATAGACCGGCGTGGTGATCGACTCTTCATAGCTTGAGGTGCGCGCGCCGGTGGTGGTGTTCCAGCCGTCGACGTTCAGTGTCTGGCGGCGTACGCCCAGGGTCAGCAACACGCGATCATCGATGAAACCCAGCGTGTCGGACACCGCCGCGCTACGCAGGGTGTTTTTGCCGACGATGCGCGGATCATTAATGTCGCTGCCGAATGAAGTGGCTCGTGGACGCGGTTTATCGGTGACGTCGTAGAGGTTGGTGCTGTAGCGCCCGGCGGTGGCAATCGTTTCGAACGCCGAGCGCTGCTGGCCCCAAATGCCTGCCAGACCGAGGTTGAGCTGGTGGCTGATCGGGCCGGTATTCAGATGCCCATTGAGGCCGGCCATCAGGCTCTGGTTATCCTCGTCGTGCGGCGAGTAAAGCATGCCACCACGGGCGGCGCCGTTGAGGTTGGTGACGGTCAGCGACGAATACACGCCGTTTTCCCGGGTGTGTTTGGCGCCGCCGGAAACGTAGGCGGTCCAGCTGTCGCTGAGGTCGTATTCGGCGCGGGCCATGCCGAAGGTGTCTTCCAGTTGCGAGTAGCTCCAGCTCTGCGCATAGCCGGCATTGGCGTCCGGCACCTTGGGGGCTTTCTGCAAGGACGAGTCGACGTACACCACCGAACGACCCTGATTGATCACTTGTTTCTGGTAGCCCAGGTCGGTCGACACACGCAGGCGATCGCCGCGATAGTCCAGGCCGAGGCTGATCAGCGACGAGCGCTGGTCCTCATCGTCGACCGCGGTGTCGCCTTCGCGTTGCAACAGGTTGATCCGCGCGCCGAAGCGGTTGTCTTCGCCAAAGCGCTGGCCCAGGTCGAGGTGCCCGCCGACCCGGCCATCGGCGCTGTAATCGAGGGTGACGCTGCGGGTCGGCACATCATTGGCGCGTTTGGGTTGCAGGTTGACGCCGCCGCCAATCCCGCTGCCGCTGGGCGTGACGCCGTTGACGAAAGCGTTCGGCCCCTTGAACAACTCGACCCGTTCCAGCGCTTCGGTGGCGATGATCTGTCGCGGCAAAACGCCGTACAGGCCGTTATAGGAAATGTCATCGGACGCCAGCGGCAAACCACGAATCATGAACACTTGGGAAAAGTTGCCGAAACCGGCGGACTGACGCACCGAGGCATCGTTGAGCAACACATCGCCGACGGTTTGGGCTTGTTGGTCGGCGATGGTTTTGGCGGTGTAGCTGGTGACGCTGAACGGCAGGTCTTTCAGCGGCTGATTGCCGAGCATGCCGACCTGCGCCACTTTGGCGATCTGGCCGCCGCCGTAGGTGTCAGCGTTGTCGTCACGCATCGCGCTGACGTTGGTGGCGCCCAGTTCCAGCGCGCCGTCGACGGCCAATTGCGGCGCTATGGTGTAACCGTTCCCGCCCGTGCTGATCAGCTCGAAACCACTGCCTTCAAGCAGTTGTGCGAAGCCCGATTGCACGCTGTAGTTGCCCTGCAAACCCGGACTCTGGCGATCGCCCAGTTGTGCCGGATCGAATGACAGCGGCACCCCGACCGCCACGGCAAATTGCGCCAGCGTCTGGCTGAGCAACCCCGGCCCGATGTTGACGTTGCGGCTGGCACTTTCATTGACACTGTCGGCGGCCTGACTGGTGAAGGGCAGCAACGCGGTAAAGGCCAGGGCAATGCTCAGGCTCAAGGCCTTGAGCGGGAAATCGGCGGGGCGTTGCAGTGGCGTTGAAGTCATTCGGCGTTCCTGTCGAGCGCGTGGAATTGAAGAGGTCTATCCACACACCGAACGAAACGCAGAAAGGTATCAGGGGGCAGTGAAAATAATTTATAGCGCCGTCAGACCCGCGGTTCGACCGACATCCAATACCGGGTCAGGCTGCTGATTTTCAGCGGCAGCGTATCGCTGAGCAGGCGCAGGCTGGCGTCGGTATCGCGCAGGGAAAACGCCCCCGACACCCGCAGACCCGCGACATCGGCATGACAGCGCAACACGCCGGGGCGGTAGCGGCTCAATTCACCGAGCAATTCATCCAGGCGCATATTGTTGGCCAGCAACATGCCCTTGTCCCAGGCCAGCGCACGGGTGTCGAATCGTTCCAGTGAGTCGAACCGGTCGAGCTTGAAGCTCTGGCGTTCACCGGCCTTGAGCGTGGCGCTCTGGGAAAGCAACAGCGGCGTGACCTCCACGAGCCCTTCGAGCACGGACACCTGGCTTCGCGAGCCGTGGATCCGCACGCAAAACCGGGCACCTGGCGCACGGGCAACGCATTGCGGGGTTTCAACGATAAACGGCCGTGCACCCGGATCACTCGCGGCGTTGATCAACACTTCGCCCTCCAGCAACATGACGCGTCGCTCATGCCCGTTGAAGGCAATGTTGACGGCACTTTCCGTGTTGAGCAGCAGCTCGCTGCCGTCGGGCAATTGCAGGCGTTTCTGTTCGCCCACGGCGGTACGCTGATCGGCGGTCCATTGCTGCCAGGGCATATGTTGCGAGGCGAAGCCCAAAGGGCCGGCCATCAGGAACAGTCCCATGCGCGTGAGGGTCTGGCGACGGCTGAGGCCTTCTTTGCGCGACGCCCGTTGCAGGGTCTGGAGGGCGAGGTTGGCCGGTACGCTGCGAAATTCGCCGAGCAGCGCTTCGGCCCGCAGCCAAGCCTGGGCATGCTCGGCGCTGCGATTGCGCCAATGGGCAATGGCCTGATGGTCGGACGGCGTTGCGGTCCCCGAATGCAGCTGCACCAGCCAGTCGGCGGCTTCGCCGAGAATCTGCGGGTTGATCATCGACGAGTTCATCAAGCGACACTCAGGCAGGCAATGAACGCGGCACGCATGTGTCGTTTGACGGTGATCAGCGACACACTCAGTCGCTCGGCGATCTGCGCGTAAGTCAGCCCTTCGATCTGCGACAGCATGAAGGTGTCGCGAGTGACCGTCGGCAATTCGCGCAACAACGCTTCGATGCGCATCAGGGTTTCGAGAATCAGCAGGCGGGTTTCCGGCGACGGGACCTCGGCGAGCGGCAGTTGAGCGATGGTTTCCAGATAGGCGCGCTCGATGTCCTGACGTCGCCAGCGATCGATCACCAGGCCCTTGGCGATGTGCGTCAGCAAGGCACGGGGCTCGCTGCCCAAGGGTTTGACGACTTGCCGGGTCAACAGGCGCAGGAACGTATCGTGGGCCAGATCGGCCGCGTCGCAGCGGTTGCCGAGTTTTCGATGCAACCATCCCTGAAGCCAACCGTGATGTTCGCTATAGAGGGTATGGATTTGCTGGTTCGAAGGCTGGTCGGCTGACGACATAGGGGACAGATACTCGTTTCGGGCGTCCTGGCCTGATTGCAATTAAGAATTGATCGCACTCTAGTGGCGCGGACCGAGTACTGGCAATCAGCCTGACAGACTATTTTTCGTACCCTGTAGGAGCCGGCTTGCTGGCGATAGCATCACCCTGGTCATCCATTTGCTCCGAGTTGTCCGCATCGCCAGCAAGCCGGCTCCTACAAGGGATCGTCAGTGGCCTCCTCGACTTCTGGAGTATTGGCTATTTGAGTAGTGGGTCTGCGGGATTAACTTAGCTCCATCCCCACTTGCTACTGGAGTCCGCCATGAAACCTCGTATCGATTTCTACACCGCTTCCCCTGATGCACTGAAAGCGATGATCGCGCTGGAAACCGCCGTCTCGAAGCTGCCACTGGAAAAAAACCTGATCGAACTGGTCAAGCTGCGTGCGTCGCAAATCAATGGCTGTGCCTTCTGCATCGACATGCACACCGCCGATGCCATCAAGGGCGGGGAAACACCGCGTCGTCTGTTCGCCGTGACGGCCTGGCGCGAGGCGCCGTTCTTCAGCGATCGCGAACGTGCTGCGCTGCTGTGGACCGAATCCTTGACTCAACTGAGCCTGACCCACGCCCCGGACGAAGATTACGACGTGGTCGCTGCACAGTTCAGCCCCAAGGAAATGGTCGACCTGACCGTGGCGATTTCCACCATCAACAGCTGGAATCGCCTGGCGGTAGGCTTCCGTAAAATGCCTCAGGCCTGATCAGTGAGCATCAGCTGACGGCGCGGCCGGTGGTTGCACCTTGCGCATCAAGGGCACCATCGCCGTGGCGATGACGAAGCAGACCCCGATCATCAAAAATGCGTCGCCGTAGGTTTGTGTCTGTGCTTCGCGATAGGTCAGCAGCCATAGCTGATGCAAGCTGGCGGTGACACCGGTGTCACCGCTCTGGCCGAGGGCGGCGAAGTTGTTGCCGACCTGGGACAGCCACTGGTTCAGCGCCTCGTTGGTGCTGTTGAGGTTTTCCGCCAGGCGGGTGAAGTGCAGATTGGTCCGGTCATTGAGGATCGTTGCGCAGGCGGCGATGCCAATGGCGCCCCCCAGGTTTCGCATCAAGTTGAACAATCCCGACGCATGTTTGAGCCGGGCGGGCGCCAGTCCGCCGAGGGTCAACGTCACTGCGGGCGGCACCGCCAGTTGCTGGGCAATCCCGCGCAGGGCCTGCGGCAACATTAACTCCTTGGCCCCCCAGTCATGGGTGATCGGGCTGAAATCCCACATCGACAACGCGAACAAGCCAAGGCCGGTCATCATGATCCAGCGCAGATCGATGCGGTTGGCCAGAAAGGCGTACAGCGGAATCGCCATGATCTGGAACACCCCGGTGGAAAAAACCGCCAGACCAATGTCCAGCGCGCCGTAGCCACGTACTCGGCCAAGAAACAGCGGCGTCAGGTAAATGGTGGCGAACAGGCCGATCCCGGTGACGAACGAGAAGAAACAACCGAGGGCGAAGTTGCGGTCTTTCAGGGCGCGCAAATCGACAATCGGATTGGCCACATGCAAGGTTCGGCCGATGAACGCCAGGCCCGCCAGGCCACTGATCCATGCGGTGGTCAGAATCGTGCGGTCGCTGAACCAGTTCCAGCGCGGGCCTTCTTCGAGGGTGTATTCCAGGCAGCCGAGAAACAACGCCAAAAACACCATGCTGAGGTAGTCGGCGCCCTTGAGCAGCGACAGTTCCGGCTGATCGATTTTCACCAGCATCGGCACCGCCACCGCGACGAAAATCCCCGGCACCAGGTTGATGTAGAACAGCCAGTGCCAGGAGGAAACGTCGGTGATCCAGCCGCCGATCACCGGGCCCAGTGTCGGCGCCAGTGACGCCACTGCACCGATGGTCGCGGCGGCGATCACCCGTTGTTTGCCGGTGAAGAAAAAGAACGCGGTGGTGAACACCAGCGGGATCATCGAGCCGCCGAGAAACCCTTGCAGGGCGCGGAAGGCGATCATGCTCTGGATGTTCCAGGCCGCACCGCAGAGCAGGCTGGCCAGGGTGAAACCCACCGCGGATGCGCAGAACAGCCAGCGGGTCGAGAACACGCGCGAGAGCCAGCCGGACAGCGGAATCACGATGATTTCGGCGATCAGGTAGCTGGTCTGCACCCAGGCGGTTTCGTCAGTGCCTGCCGACAGCCCGCCGCCGATATCGCGCAACGAGGCCGAAACGATCTGGATATCCAGCAGCGCAATGAACATGCCCATGCACATGGTGGCGAAGGCAAAGACCTTGGTCGCCGTCGCCATGCTGGCGGCGTTGAACGGTTGCGCAGGGGCGGCGAGGGCGCGGCTCATGGCGCGCTGGCCACGGCTGGGGTTTCAGGCTCCTTGCGCGTATCCACTTCAGCGGTCACTGAAAGGCCCGGACGCAAATGACCGAGCACGCCATCGGCTGGATCGAGCACGATCCGCACCGGCACTCGTTGCACGATCTTGGTGAAGTTGCCGGTGGCGTTTTCCGGTGGCAACACGCTGAACTGCGAGCCACTGGCTGGCGCGAGACTGTCCAGATGACCGTGGAATGCCTGGCCCGAGAGCACGTCGGCATGAATGACCACCCGTTGGCCCGGAATCATGCGCGCCAGTTGGTCTTCCTTGAAGTTGGCATCGACCCACAGCCCGCTCGCCGGCACCACCGACAACTGTTGCGAACCGGCCTGCGCATACGCGCCGACCCGCGCCCGGCGGTTGCCGATCACGCCATCGATGGGGGCGCGCAGTTCGGTGTAACCGAGGTTCAGTTGCGCCAGATCACGCTCGGCGCGGGCCTGCATCAGCGCGGCGCGAGCTTGTTGTTTCTGCGTGGCGATCACGTTCAACTGACGTTGCGCGGCCAGCAGTTCGGCCTGGGCCCGGGCACTGAGTGCCTGGGCGGTCTTGAAGGTGGCGTTGGCGCGTTGAGCGCTTTCGACCGAGACAGCGTTGCTGCCGACCAGTTTTTTGTAGCGCGCATCGTCATCCCGGGAGCGGGCGGTTTCGGCACCGGCGGCATCGATCCCGGCGCGGGCCTGACCGATCACGGCCTGTTGCAGTTGTTCCGTGGCATCGAGGTTGGCGAGCAAGGCTTCTTCTGCGGCGACCGCACCTTCGGCCTTGGCCAGGTTGGCGCGGTAGTCGAGGGCGTCGAGGCGGATCAGCACATCACCGGCCTTCACTTTCTGGTTGTCGGTGACCAGCACTTCTTCGATGTAACCCGCGACCTTCGGCCCGATCACCGTCACGTCGCCACCGATGTAGGCATCGTCGGTTTCTTCGATGAAGCGGCCGGCGGTCCACCAATGGGCTGCGTAGAAACCCGCAAACACCAGAGCGGCAATGGCCAGAGTCAGCAAGATCAGGCGTTTGAGCAGGGGAGGCTTTGGAGTGGTCACCGGGACAGCCAGGTCGGGCTCAACGTGAGGCATGCTGGTCATGGAGGATTACCTGTAGGAAGCGGCATTTAATTACGAGCGTAATATGACGAATGTCATATTTAGTGGCAATTTATTTTTGTCGCCGGTCGTCAAGTAATTATTTCAGCCACGCACCGGGGGGGATGCCCGTCATGTCCTTGAAGAAAGCGATGAAGGCGCTGTCGCTGGCAAACCCCAGTTCGAACGCGCTGTAACCGATGTTTCGTCCGGTGGCGAGCAATTCGACGGCGCGCATCAACCGCCACTGTTGGCGCCATTGCTGATAGCTCATGCCGGTTTCTCGCTGGAAGATTCGGCCGATGGTGCGGCCGCTGGCGCCGATCTGCGCTTCCAGAACCTGAAGTTCGGGTGGCAACTGATCGAGCGATGCGAGCAGGGGCGCCAGGCGTTTGTCCCAAGGCAACGGCAGCAGCATCGGTTGTTGAGCGGCATCGCGAATTTCGCTGAGGCACAGGCCCAGCAGGTGAACGAATTTACCGTGCTGCCAATCGGTGTCGAAGTCGGCGAGGGCGATCGGCTCCAGCACCGCGCGCAGTAGCGGGCTGACCTCAATCACACAGACCTGTTGCGGGAGCTCGGCGCACAAGGCGGGTGTCAGGTAAATCGAGCGGTAGTCGACGCTCTGCTGCATCACTGCGCGGTGCGCCACCCCGGACGGAATCCACGCGGCGCGGGAGGGTGGCAGCAGGCATAACTGCTGCGCCAGGGTAATTCGGGTGCAGCCTTTTCGGGTGAACAGCAGCTGGCCACGTTGATGCTGATGCACGTCTGAATCGTGATCGCCAAGGGTCGCGGCGATACCGATGACGGGGGCCGTGTAGCGGTCGGGGTCGAATCGGGCGCGGGCATCGAGCCAAGCCATGGTTTGTCCGATTTCATCGATTAGTTGTCAGGATTTTGATAGTACGTCAGTCACGGCTAATTAAGCTGCTCGCCAGTTTTTCCTGAAGAGTGAAGCCGTGATGAATTCCAGAAGCCTGCTGGTGTTGGCTATTGCCTTGCTGATGTTTGCGCAGATCGCCCAAACCCTTTACAGCCCGGCGTTGGCAGACATTGGCCAGGCGTTCACCGTCACTGCGCAAGAGGCTGCGCAGATGCTGTCGGTGTATTTCCTGGCCTTCGCATTCGGCGTGGTGGTCTGGGGCCGGATGTGCGATCGCCTCGGACGTCGACCGTCAATGCTCGCTGGTCTGGCGTTGTACGCCGGTGCATCCACGCTGGCGCTGAACGTCCGCACATTCGATGCATTGTTGATGGCGCAAGCACTGGCCGCGTTCGGTGCGGCAGTGGGCTCGGTGGTGACGCAAACCGTCCTGCGTGACCGCTTCAAGGGTGCGGAGCTGGCGCAAGTATTTTCGGCAATGGGCATCGCCCTGGCGGCGAGCCCGGCGATTGGATTGTTCACCGGGGCGAGCCTGGTGGAAGGTTTCGGTTATCGAGGTGTGGTGGCGTGCCTGTTGCTGTTGTCCTCGGCGTTATGGCTCTGGTGCCTGCGCGTCTTGCCCGAAACACGACCGCCACCTGTAGCAACGCCAGCCCTGTTCGAGACGCTGTGGCAAATGCTCGGCGACCGCGATATCTGGCGTTCGGCGCTGCTGGTGGCGCTTTTCAACGTTGCTCTGTTCAGCTACTACAGCCTCGGTCCTTTCGCGTTTCAGCGATTGGGCCTGAGTGCGCAGTGGTTTGGTTACAGCGGGGTCATTCTGGCGTTGGGTTCCGGTCTTGGCGCCTGGCTTAACAAGCGGCTGCTGCATCGAGGTGTGAGCGGCCCGCAGCTGATTCAGGTGGCAACGACGCTGCAACTGGTCGGGGGCGGTGGCGTATTGCTGTTTGCAGAAAGCCCTTTGTTTGTGTTGCCGATGCTGTTGGTGGTGCTGGCGTTCGGCATGGCCATCCCGAACGTTCTCGGCTCGGCACTGGCCGGTTACGGGGATCGGCTGGGCACGGCGGGTGCGTTGTTTGGTTTGCTGTATTACCTGTTGATTGGTGGCGGGCTGATGCTGGCAGGCTGGGCACAGGCGTTGGGTGAAACCTTGATGGTGTGCGGTGCGCTGGCGATGCTGCTGGCGACGGCATCACCTCGGTCATCCAGTTGCACCTAGTTGCCTGCATCGCCAGCAAGCCGGCTCCTGCAGGGTGAGTTGATTCTCGCGTCTCGCAGACGGTGTGCCTGCATCGCAAGAATCTGTACTTGAAGCTGAGCGTCGGCTCGCGATCGGAGTTGTTTCGCTGTTGTAGGAGCCGGCTTGCTGGCGACGGCATCACCTCGGTCATCCAGTTGCACCGAGTTGCCTGCATCGCCAGCAAGCCGGCTCCTGCAGGACGGTGTTAGTCCTCGCGTTTTACTACCAATGTGAGGATGTCGTAACTGGCAACCAGTTCGCCCAGCTGGTTGGTGACTTCCACATCCCACGCCACCACGCCCTGTGGAATGCCCTGCGGGCTCTTTTTGCCCTGATCGATTTTGCGTTTGCAGGTCAGGCGCGCCTGGATGGTGTCGCCGATGCCCACCGGGTTGATGAAGCGCAACGTATCCAGGCCATAGTTGGCCAATACTGGACCCTGTGCCGGCGACACGAACAGACCGGCCGCCGCCGACAACACAAAGTAGCCATGGGCGATGCGTTTGCCGAACTGCGATTCCTTGGCCGCGATTTCGTCGAAGTGCATGTAGAAATGATCGCCGGACAGGCAACCGAAGTTCACCAGATCAGCCTCGGTCACGGTACGACGGTGGGTCAGCAGCGACTCGCCGATCTGCAAGTCCTGGAAGAACCGGCGGAACGGATGCACGTCGGTTTCGATGACCTTGGCGCCCCGCACGTATTCGCCGGTAACGGCGGCCAGCATGGTCGGGGAACCTTGCACCGCAGCGCGTTGCAGGTAGTGCTTCACCGCGCGCAAACCACCGAGTTCCTCACCTCCGCCGGCGCGACCCGGGCCACCATGTTTGAGTTGTGGCAGGGGCGAGCCGTGGCCGGTGGATTCGGCGGCGGATTCACGATCCAGCACCAGTAGGCGACCGTGCCAGGCTGCCGCGACCGGGATGGCTTTGGCGGCAATCTGCGGGTCCTTGGTGATCAAGCTCGCCACCAGACTGCCTTTGCCGCGAGCGGCCAAAACCAGTGCTTCATCCAGATCGTCATAGGCCATCAAGGTGCTGACCGGACCGAACGCTTCGATGTCGTGGGCGCCACCCTCGGCGTGCGGGTCGCGGGCCTGCAACAGGGTCGGCGCGAAGAACGCACCCTGGCTGACGTTCTCGCCACGCGGTTCAAAACCGTCGCGGGCGCCGAACAGCATATCGCTGCTTTGCAGCAAGCTTTCCAGGCGTTCGGCGACGTCTTTTTGCTGGTCGTGAGAGGCCAGCGCACCCATGCGCACACCTTCCACCGACGGGTCGCCGACCACGACTTTCTTCAGCCGATCGCGCAAGCGGCTGGCGACCGCATCGATGTGTCTGGCCGGCACAATCGCACGGCGGATGGCGGTGCATTTCTGCCCGGCCTTGGTGGTCATTTCCCGGGCGACTTCCTTGATGAACAGCTCGAATTCTTCATCGTCCGGCGTGACATCCGGGGCGAGGATCGCGCAGTTCAGCGAGTCGGCCTCGGCGTTGAACGGCACCGAATGACGGATCAGGTTCGGGTTGACCCGCAGCTTGGCCGCGGTGTCGGCGGAACCGGTGAACGTCACCACGTCCTGGCCTTGCAGGCGGTCGAGCAAATCACCGGTGCTGCCGATGATCAATTGCAGGCTGCCCGCCGGCAGCAAACCGGATTCGTCCATCAGGCGTACCACGGCTTCGGTCAGGTAGCTGGTGGCGCTGGCCGGCTTGACGATGCATGGCATGCCGGCGAGAAAGCTTGGCGCGAACTTTTCCAGCATGCCCCAGATAGGGAAGTTGAAGGCGTTGATGTGCACCGCCAGGCCGCCGCGTGGCACCAGGATATGCGTGCCGGCGAAGGTCCCCAGTTTGCTCAGCTGCATCGCCGGGCCTTCATGGACGATGTTGCCCGAGGGCAGCTCCCGCGAGCCGAGGCTGGCGTAGGTGAACAGCGTGCTGTTGCCTCCTTCGATATCGATCCAGCTGTCGGCGCGGGTCGCGCCGCTGTGGTGGGAAATCGCGTACAGCTGTTCCTTGCGCTCGCTCAGGTACAAGGCCAATGCCTTGAGACGCTGGGCGCGCTGCTGGAAATCCAGCGCCATCAACCCGCTGACGCCCTGGAGGCGACCGTGCTCGATGGCTTCGGCGAAGTCCGGACGCTCTTCGTGGGTGCGCGCAATCTCGTGGCCGTCGATGGCGCTGCGCAGCACCTGGGCACCGTGTTGGCCGATCCAGCGGCCGGCGATGAAACTTTGCAGGGTAGGGGCGTGAGGCATCACGATTCCTCCAGGTTGTGAAAGGTGTTGGCGCGGCCGCGACCGCGCCTTTCAGGGATTACCAAAGCGCCACGGTGTAACCGACGATCAGGCGGTTTTCATCGAGGGCGGTGTTCAAGCCATTGCCGGAACGGAAAGTCACGTTGCGCCAGCGCAGGCTGACGTCCTTGAACGGGCCGCTCTGGATCACGTAACTGATGTCGGTGTCGCGCTCCCATTCACGGCCGTTGTCGACGGCACCGGCCTTGACGTGGCGACCGTCGGTGTAGCGGGTCATGAAGGTCAGGCCGGGGATGCCTTGCGCCGCGAAGTCATAGTCGTAACGCAGCTGCCAGGAGTCCTCGTCGGCGCGGGTGTAGGTGTTGTAGGTCACCAGGTTGACCACGTACGGATCGCCGCCGTTGAGGAACGGAAAGGCACTGTCGCCGGACAACTGCTGGTACGTGGCACTGACTTTGTGGGCACCGTGGGACACGGTGAACATGCTGTTGAAATTGCGGTTGTCGATACGCCCGGCCCGCTCTGCGCCGTCGCCCCGGCTGTCGAAATAGCGCAGGTCGCTGCGCAGGTTGAAACCATTGCCCAGCGGCTGGGTATGCACCAGCCCGACGAACTGCTGGCGATAAATCTGCTCAAGCTTGCCGTAGTAGTAGCTCAGGTTCAGTTGCGGACTGAACGCGTAGCTGCCACCGGCGAAGTCGAAGTGGTCGCTGCTGGCGGCGCCATAGCCGATGTCATCGTTGCTTGAGGAGTCCCGTAGATTGGCCTTGGTCAGGCGCCCGGTATTCAGTGTCAGACCGCTGATTTCCTGGCTGGTCAGCAAGCCGCCCTCAAAGGTCGAACCCAGCAGACGGGTGTCGTTGTAGGTCGCCACCGGCAACAAGGGTTGCAGGGTGCCGAGCTTCAATACGCTTTTCGACACTCGCAGCTTGCCGGTCAGCCCCAGCTCGCTGAACTCGTCCGCAGGCTCATGGCTGTTCCGGCCGAAGGGCAGCAGCCCGGTGCCACGGCGGTCCGGGCTGGAATCGAGTTTCAACCCCAGTTCCCCCAGCGCGTCGAGACCGAAGCCGAAGGTGCCGTCGGTGAACCCGGACTCGATGCGCGCGGTGAACCCCTGCGCCCATTCTTCAGCCTTGGATTGCGGCGCGTTGTCCTGACGGAAATCGCGATTGATGTAGTGGTTGCGCATTTCAATACGGGCCTTGCTGTCGTCGATGAAGTCGGCCAAGGCGCTGGGTGCGACCATGGGCAGACTCAATGCGGCGGCTAGCGAAAACAGTGATTCGTAGGGTGCGGGCTTCATTATTTTTATTCCCTGGCATCAGTCGGTCGTTGTTAGTGCTTGCTGGCGCCGGAGGCACCGATACCCGTCATCGAACGGATGAACTGCGCCAGGTAACGGCCGCGCTCAAGGGCCGCTCGCGGCGAGGTGTCGGTGACCGAAAACAGCCAGGCACTGAAGAACGCCAGGCTCATGGAAAACAGCGCCGGGTTGGAGTAGGGGAACAGCGCCTTGTCGTGATGCAGCACGTTGACCCACACCGCCGGGCTCAGCACCAGCAGGACAATCGCCGAGACCAGGCCTGCCAGGCTGCCGGTGACCGCGCCGCGAGTGGTCAGGCCTTTCCAGTACATCGAGAGGAACAGCACCGGGAAATTCACCGACGCGGCGATGGCCAGCACCAGGCCGGAGAGGAAGGCAATGTTCTGCGACTCGAACAGCAAACCGAGGATGATCGCCAGCACGCCGATGCACAGCGTGGCGATTCGCGAGACGCGAATTTCCTGCTGCTCGGTAGCCTGTCCTTTGCGCATCACACAGGCGTACAAATCGTGGGACACCGCCGAGGCGCCGGACAACGCCAAACCGGCGACCACCGCCAGAATGGTGGCGAAGGCGACCGCCGAGATGAAGCCGAGAAACAGGTTGCCGCCCACGGCTTGCGCCAGGTGCACGGCGATCATGTTGCCGCCGCCGATGATCGCACCGTTGGCGTCGCGGAACGCTGGATCGGTGCCGACCATCACGATGGCGCCGAAGCCGACGATGATCAGCAGCAGGTAGAAGTAACCGATAAAACCGGTGGCGTAGAACACGCTTTTACGCGCTTCCCTGGCATCGCTGACGGTGAAGAAACGCATCAGGATATGCGGCAGGCCGGCGGTGCCGAACATCATGCCCAGGCCCAGCGAGATCGCATCGATCGGGTTCGACAGCAAACCACCGGGGGCCATGATCGCGTTGCCCTTGGCATGCACGGCAGTGGCGCCGGCGAACATCGCTTCGGTACTGAAGCCGAAATGCTTGAGCACCATGAACGCCATGAAGGTGGTGCCGAACAGCAGCATCACAGCCTTGATGATCTGCACCCAGGTGGTGGCGAGCATGCCGCCGAAGGTGACGTAGAACACCATCAACACGCCGACCAGCATCACCGCGTAGAGGTAGTCGATGCCGAACAGCAACTCGATCAGTTTGCCGGCGCCGACCATCTGCGCCACCAGGTACATCAGCGCCACGGTCAGGGTGCCGAAGGCCGAGGTCAGGCGCACCGGGGTCTGTTCGAGGCGATAGGAAACCACGTCGGCGAACGTATATTTGCCGAGGTTGCGCAGGCGTTCGGCGATCAGGAACAGAATGATCGGCCAGCCCGCCAACACACCCAGTGCGTAGAGCAAACCGTCGTAGCCGTTGAGGAACATCATCGCCGAGATGCCGAGGAAGGACGCCGCGGAGATCATGTCGCCGGCAATCGCCAGGCCGTTCTGGAAACCGGTCATGCCACCACCCGCGGTGTAGAAATCGCTGGCGGAACGGGTGCGCAACGCGGCCCAGCGCGTCACGCCGAGGGTGAACAGCACGAACACCAGGAACATGCCGATGGCGTTCCAGTTCAGTGGGCGGGACGCGCCGTCGGCCGCTGCCGCAAAGTCAGCGACGAAGGCCAGAGGCAGCAGGAGCAATGCAAAAAGACGGCTCATCGGGCGCACTCCTGTTTCAGTTTTTCGTTGAGTGGGTCGATGACGTTGTTGGCGCGATAGACGTAGAAACCGGTCAGCGCAAAGGCCAGCACCACGATCACCACGCCGACCAGCATGCCCACGGAGGTCACGCCACCGCTCAGGGATTGGCCGAGGGTGCTGGGGGAGAACGCCACCAGCAACACGAAGCCGAAATAGATCACCAGCATGATCAGCGACAGCGACCAGTACAGGTTTTGTTTGCGACGAACCAGCTGGATGAAGTCGGGGTGCTGGCGGATGAGTTCTATGTCCGTGGGTGTCATGGCGCGCTCTCTGTTGTTGTTTTTGTTGTGTTGCGGAACGTGATGTTGCTGGAACCGGTTTTCTGTAGGAGCCGGCTTGCTGGCGATGGCGGCCCGATTTCCACCGGTGATCTCAAAGGCCTGATCGCCAGCAAGCCGGCTCCTACAAGGGGTGTGGTGATCTTCAGCGTTGGTCGAAATCCGGGATTAAGGGGTGTGGTGAGCTTCAGAGTTGGTCGAAATCCAGGATGACTTTGTCGCTGACCGGATACGCCTGGCACGACAGGACATAACCGGCCGCCACTTCGTAATCTTCCAGGGCGTGGTTGCTGTCCATTTCCACTTCGCCTTCGATGACCTTGCACTTGCAGGTCGAGCACACGCCGGCCTTGCACGAGTAGGGCAGTTCGGCGCCTTGGGCGTTGCCGGCGTCGAGGATGCTCTGGCTGTTGCGTGGCAGGTCGAAGGCGAGGGCGCGGCCGTCGCTGATGACGGTGATCTGGCTGACGGCGGTATCCACCTGGCGAGCAGCCTCCCGCGCTTCGCGTTTTTGCTGGCTGCCGGCGGCGGCGAACAGTTCGAAATGGATCCGTTCAGCGGGCATGCCATTGGCTTTCAGGCTGTCGCGCACGGTTTCGGTCATTTCCTGCGGGCCGCAGATGAACGCTGCATCGAGGGCTTTGACGTCGAGCCAGCGGGTGAACAGTTGCTCGCATTTCTCGGCGTTGATCCGCCCGTTGTACAGGTCGACATCCTGCTGCTCGCGACTGAACACGAAGATCAGGTTCAGACGCTGCAAGTAACGGTTTTTCAGGTCTTCGAGCTGTTCACGAAACAGCGCGCCGGAACTCGAACGGTTGCCATAAATCAGGGTCACGCGGCTGTGCGGTTCGGTTTGCAGGGTGGTCTTGATGATCGACAGGATCGGCGTAATGCCGCTGCCTGCTGCAACCGCCAGGTAGTGGCCATGGCGAGCCGGATCGAGTTCGACATGGAAATGCCCGGCTGGCGGCATCACTTCCAGGCTATGTCCGGCTTTCAATTGCTCGTTGGCAAACGCTGAGAAACGCCCGCCCGCAACACGCTTGATGGCGACGCGCAGTTCGCCGTCATTGACGCCGGTGCAGATCGAATACGAACGACGCACTTCTTCGCCATCCATCTGCGTGCGCATCACCAGGTGCTGGCCCTGGGTGAAATGAAAACTGTCTTGCAGGTGCTGCGGAATCTCGAAGGCGATGGACACCGCGTCACGGGTCTCGGCGCGTACGTCCTTGATGGTCAGGCTGTGAAATTTACTCATTATTGTTCTCCAGCTGGGACGGCCGATCGCCGCTCAGATGCACTTGAAATAATCGAATGGCTCGCGGCAATCGACGCAGCGGTACAACGCCTTGCACGCCGTGGAGCCGAACTCGCTGAGCACTTCGGTGTGCGCGCTGCCGCATTGCGGGCAGACGATCACCGGGCTTTCGCCGAGCAGGCTGCGTTTGCTCGTGCTGCCCTCGGGCGGCGCAATGCCGTAAGCGCGTAGGCGTTCACGGCCGCTGTCGGTGATCCAGTCGGTGGTCCAGGCCGGGGTCAATTTGCGTTCCAGTTGCGGCGCCCGGAAACCGGCAAGTTCCAGCGCGTCGCGGATATCGCTTTCGATCACTTCGGTGGCGGGGCAGCCCGAGTAGGTCGGCGTGACCACCACGTGCAAGTGACCGGCCTGCCAGTCGAGATCGCGCACGATGCCGAGGTCGACCACGCTGACCACCGGCACTTCCGGGTCCATGACTTGCGCCAAAGTCGCCCACGCGGCAGCCAGGTCGGTCGGTTGGGCCGGCCGGGCGCCGAGGTCGCTGGCGATCAGCTCACCAGGTTGCATCGGGGTACGCTCGTGGCAGGAATTGCATTTCCGCCAACAGGATGCCGAGGTGTTCGGTGTGCAGCCCCTTACGCGCATTCAGGTAGCAATAGCTCGGCGCGGCGGGAACGGGCAGGGTGGCGCTGGCGAAAATCTCGTTGACCTTGGCTTGCCAGGCAGCCGCGACTTGCGCGGTGTCTGGAGTGATGCCGGCTGCGTGCAAACGTTGTTCGCTGTCATCGGCGCTGGTCAGTTCGACGGTGAAGCGCCAGACCTCAGGGATTGCCGCGAGCATGCGCTTGTGGCTTTCCTCGGTGCCGTCACCCAGACGCTCGACCCACTCGCCGGAGCGACGCAGGTGATAGGTGACTTCCTTCACCGCTTTGGCGGCGATCCCGGCGATGCGTTCGTCGCTGGACTGGCTCAGGCCGCTGAGTACCTGAAGGTGCCAGGCGTCGTAGAGAAATTGCTTGAGGATGGTCACCGCGTAATCGCCGTTGGGTTGTTCCACCAGCAGCAGATTGCGATAGGCGCGTTCATCGCGGCGGAACGCCAGGTGATCGGCGTCGCGGCCGTCGTCCAGCAGTTCGGCGGCGTATTCCAGCCAGTTGCGTGCCTGGCCGACGAGGTCGAGGCCGACATTCATCAACGCCAGTTCTTCTTCCAGCGCCGGGGCCTTGCCGCACCATTGGCACAGGCGCTGGCCCTGGATCAGGGCGCTGTCGCCGAGGCGCAGCAGGTATTCGATCAGATCAGTCTGGTTGTTCATGGTCGACCTCACATGTGCCCGACTTCGGCCGGCAGCTCGTAGAAGCTGGCGTGGCGGTAGACCTTGTCGTCCGAGGGGTCGAACAGTGGGTCTTTTTCATCCGGCGACGACGCGGTGATCAGCGCTGACGGCACCACCCACAGGCTCACGCCTTCGCTGCGACGGGTGTACAACTCGCGCGCGTTTTCGATGGCCATGGTGGTGTCGGCGGCGTGCACACTGCCGACATGCTTGTGGTTGAGGCCGTGCTTGCTGCGCACGAAGACTTCGAAAAGGGTCCATTCGGACATTTCAGTTACTCCACATCTGTTCGGTTTTTGCTGGCGGGGCTGAAGATCAAAAGATCGCAGCCTTCGCCAGCTCCTGCATGGGATCACCGGCTCCTGTAGGAGCTGGCGCAGCCTGCGATCTTTTGGCGGTATGGCAGCCGCCGAAGATCAAGATCAAAAGATCGTCAAACGTGCCGAGTCAGGCGGCGTTCTTCTTGTGTTTTTTTCGAGCGTGGGCGACGGCGGCTTCGCGGACCCAGGCGCCGTCTTCAATCGCCTTGCGGCGAGTGGCGACGCGTTCCTGGTTGCACGGGCCGTTGCCCTTGAGCACTTCGTAGAATTCGCTCCACTGGATTTCGCCGAAGTCGTAGTGACCGCGCTCGGCGTTCCACTTCAGGTCCGGGTCGGGGCAGGTGCAACCGAGCAATTCGAGTTGCGGGATTGTCTGGTCAATGAAGCGCTGGCGCAGTTCGTCGTTGCTCTGGCGTTTGATTTTCCAGGCCATCGATTGCGCGCTGTTCGGCGAGTGTTCGTCGCTTGGGCCGAACATCATCAGTGACGGCCACCACAGGCGATTGATTGCGTCCTGGACCATGTCTTTTTGCGCCTGATTGCCGTGACGCATCATGGTCAGGAGGATTTCGTAGCCCTGGCGCTGGTGGAAACTTTCTTCCTTGCAGATGCGCACCATGGCCCGGGAGTAGGGGCCATACGAAGTGCGCTGCAATACGACCTGGTTGACGATCGCAGCACCATCCACCAGCCAGCCCACCGCGCCCATGTCGGCCCAGTTCAAGGTCGGGTAATTGAAGATGCTTGAGTACTTGGCCTTGCCGCTGTGCAGCTTGGCGATTTCCTCGTCGCGGTCGGCGCCGAGGGTTTCCATGGCGCTGTACAGGTACAGGCCGTGGCCGGCTTCGTCCTGAATCTTGGCCATCAGTTGCAGTTTGCGTTTGAGCGATGGCGCGCGGGTGACCCAGTTGCCTTCGGGCAGCATGCCGACGATTTCGGAGTGGGCGTGCTGGGAGATCTGGCGGATCAGGGTTTGGCGATAGGCGTCAGGCATCCAGTTTTTAGCTTCGATCTTGATTTCTGAATCGATTTTTTCCTGGAAGGCACGTTCCTGTTCGGACATTTCCGACAGGTCTTTGATGCGCTTTACGCCGGTTTCTACGAGCTGTGCGTACATGGGGGTCTCCCGCCTTGAATCTGAATCGAGGGCATGGAGAACTTTATAAGCGATACAGAATTTAATATCAAACAGAAAATATCGTGTCGTATAGTTTTTTGTATCGCTTCCGACGTAGGGGTAGTCCCGGTTTCTGGACAGTCTGGTGGCACCTTAGTAGCATCCGCCGCTTACCGGCTGATCGGCTCGGTGTCGGTGACAGCATTTCAAGGAGTGGGCATGCAGGATTTCACCTTCGGCAAGTTCAAGATTCATTTCCAAATCGAGCACGGGGTGGTGATCAGCAACACGCCGGGCCGTCGTGTGGCCTGGATCAGAACGAAGGAGGGCGATGATCTCCGCCTGGATTATGCTTTTGAAGATTTCCATTTACGCAAAGGTCATGAGGTTTACGTGATCTACGCCGCAAGTTCACACAAGGAAGGCATGTACCCCGTACTTCTGCGCAATCACAATCTTTCCCTCAGTTTCGACTTGGAATCGAGTGATTTTCTCTACCAGGAATTGATCCCGACTATGCGCGGCAACGGGTGGATTTTGGCGGTCCTGTTGATCCCGTGGCCGTTTATATACTTGCTGTCTGGCCAGGTGTGGGGAGGGATTGCGCTGCCGCTGATCTATTTAATGACAGTGGGAAAGCGCGACGACAAGCGCAAAAAACGACTGGTGCCGGAGCTGGATAACCACATCTACATGCTGGACAGGCGCGCCACTGCCAGATACGTCGTCACCAGAGCGCTCTCGCGCAATCTATGACGGCGAGGCTCTGACACCCTCATCGTGGTCCGAATGCCCCCTTGTAGGAGCTGGCTTGCCAGCGATGGTCGTGAACGGAAACGCGTTTCTCCGGGAACAACGCGGCGCCTGTGAGGCCATCGCCAGCAAGCCGGCTCCTACAGAGTGCGCGGAGCTGAAATACATTAGCGTTCTCGCGCCAATTCCTGACGGCAAAGCTCTGAAAACATCGTTGTTCCCGAGTACGCATGACACTGTAGGAGCTGGCTTGCCAGCGATGGTCGTGAACGAAAACGTGCTCTCACAGGAATAACGCGGCGCCTGTGGATCCATCGCCAGCAAGCCGGCTCCTACAGAGTGGCGGAGCTGAAATACATTAGCGTTCTCGCGCCAATCCCTGACGGCAAAGCTCTGAAAACATCGTTGTTCCCGAGTACGCATGACACTGTAGGAGCTGGCTTGCCAGCGATGGTCGTGAACGAAAACGTGCT
>NZ_VIUK01000014.1:32066-68069 GCF_007828295.1 Pseudomonas sp. SJZ080 | reverse complement strand
GCTCTCACAGGAATAACGCGGCGCCTGTGGATCCATCGCCAGCAAGCCGGCTCCTACAGAGTGCGCGGAGCTGAAATACATCAGCGTTCTCGCGTCAATTCCTGACGGTTGCCAAGCGTTCCATTGACCGTGCGCTCTCACGCGATTCCATGACGGTGATGTTCTGACGACTTCGCTGTAGTCAGGTGCGCCCCCCCCGGTATTTGATTATTACGCCGATCTGTAGGAGCCGGCTTGCTGGCGATAGCGGTGAGTCAGGCGATGAATACTCCGGCTGACCTGCCGCTATCGCCAGCAAGCCGGCTCCTACAGGGGGGAATGCGCAAGGGGCCGGGATTGGTGGGCCACCAACGTGCGGGGGGCGCGTGGGTTGAAAGTACGAGTAAAACCCCAAAAAAAAGCCCCGCAAAAGCGGGGCTTAAAGGGTGCAGCAGTCATGCTTTCGGGCGCTTGTCCATCACGTGACAAGCCTTGCCCTCAGAGCGCTTGATCGAATGCAGAGGCTGCAAAACAATCCGCGAACTGATCCCGATGTACGTCTTGATGTGCTTGCTCAACTCGCCACAAACAGCCTTCTGCTGCTCATCGCTCAAGTGCTGGTGTTCAGCCTTCAACTCGACATGCACATCCACGCTGTCCAGGTTCCCATTGCGATACAGATGAATCTCATAACACTCTGAAAGCTGTTTTATTTTCAGCACCTGCTCCTCGATCTGTGTCGGAAACACGTTCACCCCGCGAATGATCAACATGTCATCGCTACGCCCGGTGATTTTGTCGATCCGCCGCATCGGCCGCGCAGTCCCCGGCAACAGGCGCGTCAGATCGCGGGTGCGGTAGCGGATCATCGGCAAGGCTTCTTTGCTTAGCGACGTGAACACCAGTTCGCCCATCTGCCCGTCCGGCAGCACTTCACCGGTGACCGGGTCGATGATTTCCGGGTAGAAGTGGTCTTCCCAGATCGTCGGGCCGTCCTTGGTTTCGGCGCATTCCATGGCGACGCCCGGCCCCATGATTTCCGAGAGGCCGTAGATGTCCAGTGCGGTGATGCCCAAACGGTTCTCGATGGCGCTGCGCAGTTCGCCGGTCCACGGCTCGGCACCGAAGATGCCCAGGCGCAGGGCCAGTTTGTGCGGGTCGATGCCCTGGCGCTCGATTTCATCGGCGATGTTGAGCATGTAGGACGGCGTGACCATGATGATGTCCGGCTGGAAATCCTTGATCAGTTGAACTTGCTTTTCAGTCTGGCCACCGGACATCGGGATCACCGTGCAGCCCAGGCGTTCGGCACCGTAGTGCGCGCCGAGGCCGCCGGTGAACAGGCCGTAGCCATAGGAAATGTGCACTTTGTCGCCCCGTCGACCGCCGGCCGCGCGGATCGATCGGGCGACCACGTTGGCCCAGGTGTCGATGTCGTTCTGGGTGTAGCCGACGACGGTCGGTTTGCCGGTGGTGCCGCTGGAGGCGTGCAGGCGCACCACGTCGTGCATCGGCACGGCGAACATGCCGTAGGGGTAGTTGTCGCGCAGGTCGGATTTGGTGGTGAACGGAAACTTCGCCAGATCCTCCAGGCATTTGATGTCATCCGGGTGCACGCCCAGCGCATCGAAGCGTTGGCGATACAGCGGCACATTGTTGTAGGCGTGGTTGAGACTCCAGCGCAGGCGATCCAGCTGGAGCTGACGGAGTTCGTCGATGCTGGCGGTTTCAATCGGGTCCAGCACAGGATCAAGCACGGCGTTGGCAATTGGCATGTTCATAACTTCACTCGAATTATTGTTGTGTTTCAGCCCTTTTGCGCAAGGGCTTTGAGTGCATGCCCCAAGGATACCTCTCGGCTCCCCGGGAATCGCGATTCTTTAGTCGGACAGACGCTCGATGATCAGCGCAATGCCCTGGCCGACGCCGATGCACATGGTGCACAAGGCGTAGCGGCCCTGACGTTCTTCCAACTCGTGCAGGGCGGTGGTCACCAGCCGCGCACCGCTCATGCCCAGCGGATGACCGAGGGCAATCGCGCCGCCGTTCGGGTTGACCCGCGGATCGGTGTCGCTCAGGCCGAGTTCACGCAACACCGCCAGACCCTGCGCGGCGAAGGCTTCGTTGAGTTCGATCACGTCCATGTCGGCGAGGCTCAGGTTGGCCAGTTCCAGCACCTTGCGGGTGGCCGGCACCGGGCCAATGCCCATGATTCTCGGTTCGACGCCGGCAGTGGCCATGGCGACGACCCTGCCGCGTGCTTTCAAACCCTGGCGTTTGGCGGTTTCCGGGCTGGCCAGCAACAGCGCGCAAGCCCCGTCATTGACCCCGGATGCGTTGCCGGCAGTGACGCTGCCACCTTCGCGAAACGGCGTGCCGAGCTTCTGCAGTTGCTCAAGTGTGGTGTCACCGCGCGGGTGTTCGTCGTGCTCGACGATTTTGGCCGGGCCTTTACGCTGGGGGATTTCGACCGCAACGATTTCTTTGGCCAAACGCCCGCTGGCCTGGGCTGCGCTGGCACGCTGCTGGCTGCGCAGGGCGAAAGCGTCCTGGTCGGCGCGGGAGATGTTGAACTGCTCGGCGACGTTTTCGGCGGTTTCCGGCATCGAGTCGATACCGAAGGTTTTTTTCATCAGCGGATTGACGAAGCGCCAGCCGATGGTGGTGTCGTAGAGCTGCGCGTCCCGGGAGAACGCTTGCTCGGCCTTGCCCATCACCAAAGGGGCGCGGGACATTGATTCGACGCCACCGACCAGCATCAGCCCGGCCTCGCCGCAACGAATCGCCCGCGCCGCCGTGCCGATCGCATCCAGCCCGGAACCGCACAAACGGTTGAGCGTGGTGCCGGGTACGCTGACCGGCAGTCCGGCCAATAACGCCGACATGCGCGCGACGTTGCGGTTGTCTTCGCCGGCCTGGTTGGCGCAGCCGTAGATCACATCGTCGACCGCGTTCCAGTCGACCTGCGGGTGACGGCGCAGCAGTTCGCGCAACGGCACTGCGCCGAGGTCGTCGGCGCGCACACCGCTCAAGGCGCCGGCGTAGCGACCGATCGGGGTCCGTACCGCGTCGATGATCAGGGCATCATTCATTCGGGTTCTCCTGCGCGAGCACTGCGCCGCGCACTTTGTAGGATTTGCCATGGAACAGCGCGATCAGCTGGCCCAGTTGGTTTTCAATGCGCACGTCGTAATTGCCGGTGCGACCGGAGCGGCTTTGCTCGGTGCAATCGGCGGTCAAGGTGTCGCCCAGGCGTGCCGGGGCGATGTAATCGATGCTGCAACCGATGGCCACCGTCGCTTCGTTGTAGCTGTTGCAGGCAAAGGCGAACGCCGAGTCGGCGAGGGCGAACAGATAGCCGCCGTGGCAGGTGCCGTGGCCTTGAATCATGTCGGCGCGCACGCTCATGCCGACGCGGGCGCAGCCCGGTGCGGTCGAGAGCAGGCGCATGCCCATCGCCTGGCTGGCGGTATCGCGCTTGAACAGCGTTTGCGCGCAGGTGCTGGCCAGGTTCATCGCTTCATGGTTAGTCATGGAAGGTCCTCCCTTCGGCAACGCGGCGGCGCAACAGCAGCGACGGTCGATAGCGTTGTTCGCCGTAGCTCGTTTGCAGGTTTTCCAGCACCTTGAGGATGTGCGACAGGCCGATGGCATCGGCCCAGGCCAGCGGGCCTTGCGGGTAGTTGACCCCGGCGCGCATCGCCAGATCGATATCGGCGGCCGAGGCCACGCCTTGCAGCACGGCATCGGCGGCTTCGTTGGCAAGCATCGCCGCGGTACGTAATACCGCGAGCGCGGGGCTGTCGCTGAGTTGACTGACGGTGAACCCCGCCCGTTGCAGCAGCGCGACGCCCTGTTGGAGGGCAGACGCTTCGATGTCCGATGCGTAGCTGATGGCGATTCGGCTGGCCTTGCCGTAGTCGAATGCCAGGTCCAGCAGAATCAGATTGCGCAGGCCATCTTCCCTGGCGCGCTGACAGGCCATGCGTCCGTCACTCAGTGCCAGAACGGCATCGCCAACGCGCAACAAACCTTGGCCGTCACGCTGAACAACGTCGACGTTGTGTTCGCGCAGGCGCGCAATCAACGTATTGGCGATGCCGAGATCGCCTTCTGCAACGCAGGTTTCAATGACGTGTTCGCTGCTGATAAAGGTTGGCTGTGGACGTTCGGCCCCTTCTGCATAGCGATAGAAACCATGACCGGTTTTACGTCCCAGGCGTCCCGCGTCCACCAATTCCTTCTGAATCAACGACGGCAGGAAGCGCGTGTCGCCGTAGTAGGCGTCAAACACCGAACAGGTCACGGCATAGTTGACGTCATGGCCAATCAAGTCAGTCAGTTCGAAGGCGCCCATCGCAAAGCCACCGGCCTCGCGCATCAATGCATCCAGCGTCGCGCAATCGGCCGCGCCTTCCTGCAGCAGGCGCAGGCTTTCGGCGTAGAACGGGCGAGCGACGCGGTTGACGATGAAGCCTGGTGTCGAGCGGGTGTGTACCGGTTTCTTGCCCCAGGCCTTGGCGGTGTCGTAAAGACACTCGGCCAACGCCGGAGCGCTGGCCAGGCCCGAGACGATTTCCACCAGCGCCATTACCGGCGCCGGGTTGAAGAAGTGCAGGCCGAGCAAACGTTGCGGATGGTTCAGCTGCGCAGCGATGCTGGTGATCGACAGCGAAGAAGTGTTGCTGGCCAGGATGCAATGCTCACTGCAGATGCCTTCGAGTTCGCGGAAGAGGGCGCGTTTGACCTCAAGGTTCTCGACGATGGCTTCGATGATCAGCTCGCAATCGGCCAATGCTTCGATGGCTTCCACGGCGTGCAGACGCTGGATTGTCGCGGTCCGGTCTTCTGCCGACAGCTTGCCTTTCTCGACGCGTTTGCCCAGTTGCCGGTCAATGCCGTCGATGGCCTGGGCGGCAGCGCCCGGACGATTGTCGAGCAACATCACCGGATGACCGGCCTGCGCTGCAACCTGAGCGATGCCTGCGCCCATGGCCCCGGCGCCGATCACCGCGATGCGTGCGTGGGTGTTCAGTGCGGTCATGGCTCAGTGCCCCTTGAAGCTTGGGGTGCGTTTTTCCATGAACGCGCTGACGCCTTCACGGTAATCCTCGCTGCGCCCGGCCAGGCGTTGCAGGTCTTTTTCCAGCTCCAGCTGTTCGTCGAAGGTGTTGCTCAGGCTGGCGTTGAGGCTGCGCTTGATCAGGGCCAATCCATATGTCGGTTGCGTGGCCAGATGACGGGCAAGTGTCAGGGCTTCATGGCGCAGTTCGGCATCGTCGACCACGCGATAGATCAATCCCCATTGCTCGGCCTGCTCCGCCGTCAGGCGATTGCCCAGCAGGGCCAGTGCCTTGGCGCGGGCCATGCCGACCAGGCGCGGCAGGGTCCAGGTGCCGCCGGAATCGGGGATCAAACCGATCTTGCAGAAGGCTTGAATGAAACTCGCCGAACGTGCCGCCAGCACCAGGTCGCAGGCCAGCGGAATGTTCGCGCCAGCCCCGGCCGCCACGCCGTTGACCGCGCAGATCACCGGCAGCGGCAGGTCGCGCAGCTGGCGGATCAGCGGGTTGTAGAACTTCTCGATCGACTCGCCCAGATCCGGCACGGCGCTGCCCGGTGCGACATTACGGTCGCTGAGGTCTTGCCCGGCGCAGAAGCCGCGACCTTCACCGGTCAGCAGCAAGACGCGCACGTCCGGGTTCTGCCGGACCTGTCTCAGCGCTTCTTTCACTTCGCCATGCATCTGCGCGTTGAAGCTGTTGAGCTGGTCCGGTCGATTGAGGCTGAGCAGGGCGACGCCGGCCTCGATGGAAAACAGGATGTGTTCGAAGTTCATGGTCTTGGCGCTCTCTTGGAGGTCGTTCGAATTCGTTATCGATGGCCGGATTACTGCCCGGTGAAGGTCGGCGTGCGTTTTTCCTGAAAGGCCCGGATGCCTTCGTCCCGGTCGCGGGTGCCGGCCAGTACGGTGAAGGCGTGGCGCTCGAAACGCAGGCCGCTGGCGAGGTCGGTGTCCATCGCCTTGAGCAGCGCTTCCTTGGCCAGACGTACGGCCAGCGGCGCTTTTTCAGCAATACTGCGGGCGATCTGCAGGGCGCGTTCGACGGTGAATTCCGGTTGCGTCACTTCACTGATCAGGCCGGCGCGTTGGGCCTGGCGGGCATCGATTGGCTCGCCGGTCAGGACCATCTGCATGGCCATGGATTTGCCCACGGCGCGCAGCAGACGTTGGGTGCCCCCGGCGCCGGGCATGATCCCGAGGTTGATTTCCGGCTGACCGAAGCGGGCGTCGAGACCGGCAATGATGATGTCGGCGTGCATGGCCAGTTCGCAGCCACCGCCGAGGGCGAAGCCGTTGACGGCGGCGATCAGCGGCTTGTTGAAGCGGGTGATGGTTTGCCACGAGGCCTGGCGCGGGTCGTCGAGGATGCCGACCAGATCGCGCTCGGCCATTTCCTTGATGTCGGCGCCGGCCGCAAAGGCTTTGCGACTGCCGGTCAGGACCACGGCGCGGGTGTCAGGATCGGCTTGCGCGGCGCTCAGTTCATCGGCCAGTTCGCCCAGCAGTTCGGTGGTCAGGGCATTCAGCGCTTGCGGGCGCTGCAGGGTAATCAGGCGAACACCCGGCTCGATGATCTCGACAGCAAGGGTTAGAGGCATGGCGGATGCCCTCACGGTGCACGCTCGGCTGTAATGCCGGCTCATTATTGGATCGGCGCGGTAGGCCGGTTTTGCCCGAGTATACCTGCAACGTGATACGTAAATGCAATAGAAAAGTTGATTTAATGTGTCTTGTTTGTGGTTGTTTGATTTGTTGGTAAAGGTTTTTACCCGGTTGAGAATGTGCTTGATGCGCCTGTTTTATTGGCTTTTCCCTTGGTTTTCAGGCGTGAGCAGGCGCCTCGCATTGCAGGATTCATAAGTGATACGGTTTTTGTGCTTTGTTATCGTAAAAGCGATGTGATACAAAATGAGCCTGTATCTGCATCGCTTTATGGAAGGGAACGTCCCATGACCTGTTACAGCCTCGATGGTTTGACCCCGGTGGTTGATCCCACTGCTTACGTTCATCCGTCAGCCGTCTTGATCGGTGACGTGATCGTCGGTCCCCGGTGCTACGTCGGTCCGCTGGCCAGCCTGCGCGGGGATTTCGGCCGGATCGTGCTGGAGGAGGGTGCCAATCTGCAGGACACCTGCGTGATGCACGGTTTCCCGGACAGCGACACCGTGGTCGAACGCAACGGTCACATCGGTCACGGCGCGGTGTTGCACGGGTGCCGGATTGGCGCCGACGCGCTGGTGGGGATGAATGCGGTGGTGATGGACAATGCGCGCATTGGTGCTCGCTCATTCGTCTCGGCGGCGGCCTTCGTCAAGGCCGGTTTCGAAGGCCCCGAGCAGTCGCTGATCATGGGGGCGCCGGCCAGCGTCAAGCGCAGCCTCAGCGATGAAGAGGTGTCGTGGAAGCAGGCGGGCACTCGCGAGTATCAGCAACTGGCCAAGCGTTGCCTTGAGCAGATGCGCGTTTGCGAGCCGCTGACCGAACCGGAGCCCGACCGCCCGCGTATCAGCGACAGCGGCCTGCGACCGAAGGGCAATTCTTTATGAATACGCGATCCTCTGTAGGAGCCGGCTTGCTGGCGATGGCGGTGTATCAGAAACATCAATGTCGACTGACACTCAGTCATCGCCAGCAAGCCGGCTCCTACAGGGGGATGCGATTAACCGACGGACTTTCGGTATATTCCTTTTCTTTTTTCAGCTCGGTACGCCCATGTCGTCCCTGACACCTTTGAACCACCTGATTACCCGCTTCCAGGAACAGACGCCGATCCGCGCCAGCTCCTTGATCATCACGCTATACGGGGATGCCATCGAGCCCCACGGCGGCACGGTGTGGCTGGGCAGCCTGATTCAGTTGCTCGAGCCCATCGGCATCAATGAACGGCTGATCCGCACCTCGATTTTTCGCCTGACCAAGGAAGGCTGGCTGACCGCCGAAAAAGTCGGGCGTCGCAGCTACTACAGCCTGACCGGTGCCGGCCGCCGGCGCTTCGACAAGGCCTTCAAGCGCGTCTACAGCTCCACCGTTCCGGCATGGGACGGTTCGTGGTGCCTGGTGATACTCACGCAACTGACCCAGGACAAGCGCAAACAAGTGCGCGAAGAACTGGAGTGGCAAGGTTTTGGTGCGATCTCGCCGGTTGTGCTGGCCTGTCCGCGCAGCGACCGGGCCGATGTCAACGCGACCTTGCTCGACCTTGGCGCCCAGGAAGACACCATCGTTTTCGAAACCACCGCGCAAGACGTACTGGCCTCCAAGGCCCTGCGACTACAGGTACGCGAGAGTTGGAACATCGAGGAGCTGGCGGCTCATTACAGCGAGTTCATCCAACTGTTCCGACCGCTCTGGCAAGCGCTTCGCGAGCAGGAGAACCTGCAACCGTCGGACTGCTTCCTGGCACGGGTCCTGCTTATTCATGAGTACCGCAAACTGCTGTTGCGCGACCCGCAATTGCCGGACGAATTGTTGCCCGGCGATTGGGAAGGACGCGCCGCCCGGCAGTTGTGCCGCAATATTTACCGGCTGATCTACGCCAAGGCCGAGGAATGGTTGAACAGTGCTCTGGAGACCGCCGATGGTCCGTTGCCCGATGTGGGTGAAAGCTTCTATCGGCGTTTTGGCGGGCTTAAATAACCCGTTGGTTTTCGAAGGAGAGTCACTGTTCAGGAGAACCCGTGGATTGGCGTAGATAATAAAAACAAGCCTGCGTGAGGCCCGACATGATTTCTTCAATTGCACAGCGCCGTGATAGCTTCGATCAGTGGATTCATCAGATCAACCAGATCTGTGGCGCCTTCAACGCGCAGCCCCTGGGTGACGAGTTTGCCGGGCAGATTCGCGAACACCAGGACGGTGCGCTGAAGCTCAGTTTTGTCGATGCCCGTCAGGCACGGCTTTACCGCACGCCTCAGGAAGTCGCGGCGGGCGAAGGTGGCAAATACTTTGCGGTGTTCCAGCTCGATGGCACCGCCGGTATGGCCCAGGGCGACAGCAAGGTGTTGCTGTCAGCCGGCGACATCACGCTGATCGATGCCTCGCGCCCCAGCGACTTTACCTACAGTGAAAACTCGCGGCAGTTGTCGTTGATTCTGCCGTCGCAACTGGTCGAGCAAACCCTGCGCTTCAGTCAGGTCAAGTGCGGTCACCGGATTGCGGCGACATCGCCCATCGCCATGCTGTCGCACCATCTGATTCTGGACGCCACGCACCAGCAATACCTGAGCCGGGCAGAAAGTGAAGCGACGCTGGAGGCGATTGTCAGCCTGTTGCGTCCGGCCATCAGCCACAGCGAAGCGTGCACGGATGTGCAGGAGCGCCTCTTCCGCAAGACCCTGGGCTTTATTGATGAGCACATCCGCTCGGAAGATCTCTGCCCCGAATGGCTGGCACGAGAAGTGGGCATGTCGACGCGTGGGCTGTACCGGATGTTCGCCAGGAAAGGCCTGGTGGTGGCGCGGTACATCAAGAATCGTCGGCTGGATTTGTGCGCCGAGTCCCTGCGCCAATCGCGTACCGAGCAGAAGTTGTCGGTGTTGGGGTATTCGTGGGGGTTTTCCGATTCGAGCTACTTTTCCACGGCGTTCAAATCGCGGTTCGGCATTTCGCCCGGTGAATACCGCAAAAAACACGCCTGACCGTTCACTTGAAAACACAACCACCCTGTAGGAGCCGGCTTGCTGGCGATCGCGGTGTGTCAGAAACATTAATCTCGACTGACACACCGTGATCGCCAGCAAGCCGGTTCCTACAGGGGTGTGCCGTATTACTGCGGGGCGTTGAGATTCAACGTCGGCGTCTCGTCAAAGAAATTCCACGGCTTCAACAGCACATGCACCCACTCGGTCGGCATGATCGGCCATTCTTCCGCCCGGGCAATGTGCGTGGTGCCGGTGGTCAGCCAGACCACATCATCGGTGTTTTCGATGGACTGATTATCGTGGGTGAACTGCCCCAGCCCCGCGTCCTTGTCCGAGCGGTTCGGGTATTTGCCTTCCGGAAACTTTTCTTGCGGGTTATAGCGGGTCACCCACAGTTGTTTGTCCATGAAGCTCAACCGGTGATAGAGCCATTCGTCCTTGCCGAAGTTGGCGCCCTTGGCCACTGGGTGCGTGCCGCCAGCGTACGGAATCAGCTGATAGGAAACCGGGTTGCCGACTTTGTTTTCCTTGCTGAAGTTGGTCAGCAGGCGAACGGTCGAGGGGTCGAATTTCTGCGCGGCTTGCTGTTCGGTGCTGACGACCTTGTTTTCGGTCTGCATGGTGCTGGTGCGCGGTCCGCCACGGTCGTTCGGGGCAACCACCGGGTTCACTTCCACCAGCGAGTTCTGCTCACCGTCGACGTCCATGTCGAGTCGGAAGTTGTAGATGTGCTGGTGCGTGGTGCCGACGATGTTGTGGTCCAGCAGTGTGCCGTAGCGCGTGTCTTCCTTGGCCGTGGCTTCGTGCATGGTTTTCGATTTCACGCCCTTGACCGCTTCGATGCCGGTGGCACCGGCGTCGATGCCGATGGTGCCGTTCTGCTGGAAGACCCAGTCGAAAATGTAGTCGTAATTGCCGACGGTGCTGATCCAGCGCACCACCAGTTCACGCCGTTCGGTGCTGAGGTTGGGCTGGCCCATTTCCTGGTGCTTGTATTCCGGGCCGGCGTAACGCTCGAACACCGCCATGGCACGTGGAATCGAGGTCGGGGCGCCGGTGTAGTCGGCAATCGTGGCGTCCAGCAGCACGGCGTTTTGCGGCGCGTCCTTGCCGCGCGCAATCGGCGAGGTCAACGTGCCCATACCGTAATCGCCCGAGTCGAGATACGCCTTGAAGTACCAGCCGCCATCGGGATCGCCATACGGCACGATCATGCCGCCCAGCGAGCCTTCGTACATGATTTTGCGTTTCTTGCCCTTGTCGTCGTAGGTGACGGTGGACAGGATCGGGCCGACCCGGGAATCGAGGCGGACGTGGAAATCCCAGTTCTGCCAGTGAATGCTGTTGCCGGTGATGGTGTAGTTCTTGCCTTCCGGTTCGATGATTTCCAGCGGCTTGACCGACGTGCCCTTGCGCCCGCGCCCGTCGTACGGCGTTGATTTCATCGGCACCGGAATGACCGCGTCGTCCTCGATCTTGATCAGCTTCTTTTGCTCCAGGTCGACAATCGCCACCAGGCCCTCGATCGGGTGTGCCCAGTAGTTGCCGTCCCCGGTATTCAAATAGCTGACGATTTTCAGCAAGCGCTTGTCCTGCGCCAGGCCATCCTTGCCGTCGAAGTAACCGACCGTCAACGGCGTGGCCACGACCTTTTTCACATCGGTGATACCGCGCTTGGCCAGTGCCTGTGCGTAATCGGGGCTCGCTTCGATGGCCGATTGCACCGTCGCGAAGTCATCCAGCAGGACCATGCCGTGGGCACCTTCGATGGGGTTCCATGACTTGAGTGTCTTGCTGTCGAGATCCACCAGGCCCTCGATCACATGCTTGCCGTCGAGCACCACGATGTTGGCCTGACGCGGCTGGGCAACGTTCTGGCCCGTGTAGACGAAATTCCACACCTGATCCTTCGGTGGTTCGTTGACCGAGACTTCCGTGAAGCGGAAACCGGGTTTGTAGTGCTTCGATTGCTTGATGATCTCGACAGCGGTCTTGATCTCATCCGCGCTCAGCGGGTTGAGCGGGTTAGGGCGCGTCTCGACGACAAAGGTCTTGTCCAGGCCGGACTGGAACACCTGATTGATGAAGTCCTTGGACATGAAGGCGGTCTTGCCCTTGAACACCACCGGCACGCTCAGTTCCATCCGTTTGCCGTTGAGCATGGCAACCTTGCTGCCCGGTTTGACCTTGAGGTAAACGCTGTCCTTGGCAATCACGAACAGGTCGGCGTAGTCGTCCCATTTCACCGTGGCGCCAAACTCCTCAAGGCCCGCTTGCAGCGGCACCATCTCGGCGCGGCCACCATGGGCCTGGGCGCTGCCCGCCCAGTAAGGCAGGCCGAGCGTGCCCAGGCTGATGGCCAGCGCGAGGCGGGCGAGGGGTTTTCTTTTCAGTGAGGCTAAGGAGATGAACATGTCTGGGTTCCTGGACGAAAGCCGATGACTGGCATTAGCACACTTTGCTACAGCCAGTGGCTGGCTTCTTTTGAATGCCTGCCAGAATCCTTTGGCTGTGTGCCTAAATCAACTTTCCCGCTGATCTGCCTCGGATGGAATCCATTGCTTCCGGTTAATAAGAAGCATTATTATTCACGCCCGTCTTCACAGCACACCGCAATGACCCCCAAGTTGCCCCGCAGACACGGCTTTTTCGAGCATTACGAAGAGTTGGTTGGCACCTGGACCCGTCGCCTGAGAAATCGTCAGCAGGCTGAGGATCTGGCCCACGACACCTTCGTGCGGGTGCTTGAGTCCGATTCGGCGGCGGTGGCGCAACCCCGGGCGTATTTGCACCAGACCGCGCGCAACATCGCAGTGGATGGTTATCGGCGTGAGGATCGACGGGGCGCCATGGAGTCGGAGGCGATCGATCACAGTGTGTCGTCGTCCGGCGACCCGGAGCATTTCATGCAGGCGATCCAGTTGGCTGATTCCATCGAGCGGGCGCTGACCGAGTTGCCGGTCAATTGTCGCAAGGTGTTTGTCTGGCAGAAGATCGAAGGCCTGACCCAGGCCGAAATCGCCGAACGCCTGGGGCTGTCCAAGAACATGGTGGAAAAGTATATGATCCGCACCCTGCGGCATCTGCGCGACCGCCTCGACGGACTGCAATCATGATGTGCGCTGGCTTTCGTAGGAGCTGCCGTAGGCTGCGATCTTTTGGCGCCCTTGAAGTTGCCGAAAATCAAAAGATCGCAGCCTTCGCCAGCCTCTGCACGAAACAAAGGCGCCGCGCCTTCTCATCCCCAGCCAAACAGGAACTTCCATGATGGATACTCGTGATTGCGCGTGCGGGCAAACAACGGTTCGCGATGAGGCGGCGCGGTGGTTCGTGCGTTTGCAGGAACCGGCTGTCGATGTCGAAGAACATCGACGCTTCGAGCTGTGGCTGAACGAGCACTCTCAGCATCGTGACGAATTTCAGTTGCTTCAGGGCTTGTGGTCGGCGGCGGATCTTGTGCCCGCCGCACGCCTGCAAGCCTTGTGTGAAACCCCGCCGACCCGCAGCCAACGCCGTCCGTTGTTGCGTTATGCGGTGGCGGCCAGTGTGGTGGCCGTGGCGCTTGGTTTGGGGTTGTTCAGCGGCTTGAATCAACCCGCGCCATACACTGCGGAGTTTTCGACGGCGCTGGGCGAACGTCGTCAGGTGGCGTTGCCGGACGGTTCGGTGATCGATCTGAACAGCCGCAGCCGCCTTCAGGCGCGCTATGAAAAAGGCCATCGAGACATTGAGCTGATGGAAGGCGAGGCGATGTTCAACGTCGCGCATGACAGCGATCGGCCATTCGTGGTCCAGGCGGGCAGCGGCAAGGTCACGGTCACCGGCACCCGCTTCGATGTGCGTCGCGGCGTCAGCGAAACCCGGGTCGTGGTGGAGCAGGGCACGGTCAAGGTCCAGGGGCGTAGTGCGCCCGACAACGAATTCATCAACCTCACCGCCGGCTTCGGTACACGTGTCGATGCCCAAGGCACCGTCGCGACGGCGTCTGCCGTCAACCCGGCGGAACTGACCGCCTGGCGTAGCGGCAAACTGGTCTTCAACAACGCCAGCCTTGCCGAAGTGGCCGAGGAAGTGTCGCGCTATCGGGAGAGCCCCCTCACCGTTGGCAACGACAAGGTCGGCAATCTGCGCCTGACCAGCGTGTTCAAGTCCGACAACACCGATGCACTGCTCAAGGCCTTGCCGAACATCCTGCCGGTGGCCGTGCGCACCCTCGAGGACGGCAGTCAGGAAATAATTTCAAAATAGATTCAGGTTTTTTTCGAGTTGATCGTCTTCCTGTCCAACTGCAACTGGTTTGCATTAACAGGCGCACACTCTTGCGATCCACAGGACTACGTTCGACGTGAAAAAATCCATCGCTAAAAACAACAAACTCCCATGGTTGCCGCTGGCTCTTGCGCTGGCGGTCAACGTTGCGTTGCCTCAGGCCTTTGCTGCCGATGCCATTCACATCCCGGCGCAAGCCCTGGGTCAGGCCCTCAGTGAACTGGGCCAGCAAACCTCGCTTCAGGTGTTTTTCAGCCCTGAGCTGGTGGCCGGCAAGCAAGCCCCGGCGGTGGATGGCAATCTCTCACCGGAACAGGCCCTGCGCCAGTTGCTGCAAGGCAGCGGCCTTGAATATCAGATTGAAGAGGGTTCGGTAACCCTGACCCCGGCGCCGACTTCCGCGGCCAACGGCCCGCTGGAACTGGGCGTGACCGATATCAAAGTGGTGGGCGACTGGCTCGGTGACGCCGATGCCGCCGTGGTGCAAAACCACCCCGGCGCGCGTACGGTGATTCGCCGCGAAGCCATGGTCGAGCAGGGTGCGATGAACGTCGGTGACGTGCTCAAGCGTGTGCCCGGTGTGCAAGTGCAGGAGGCTAACGGCACCGGCGGCAGTGACATTTCCCTGAACGTCGGCGTGCGCGGCCTGACGTCGCGCCTGTCGCCACGCTCCACCGTGCTGATCGATGGCGTGCCGGCAGCGTTCGCGCCGTACGGCCAGCCACAGTTGTCGATGGCGCCGATTTCCTCGGGCAACCTCGACAGCATCGACGTGGTTCGAGGCGCCGGCTCCGTGCGTTACGGGCCGCAAAACGTCGGCGGTGTGATCAACTTCGTGACCCGCGCCATCCCGGAAAAAGCCTCCGCTGAAATCGGCACCACCCTGGAAATCTCCCGGCACGGTGGCTGGAAACACATCGATACCGCGTTCGCTGGCGGCACCGCGGACAACGGCATCGGTGTGGCGCTGTTGTACTCGGGCGTGAACGGCAACGGTTACCGTGAGCGCAACAACGGCAACGACATCGACGATGTGATTCTCAAGACCCATTGGGCACCGACCGATGTCGACGATTTCAGTCTCAACCTGCATTACTACGACGCCAGCGCCGACATGCCTGGCGGCCTGACCCAGGCGCAATACGACGCCAATCCGTTTCAGTCCGACCGCAACAACGACAACTTCAGCGGACGCCGCAAGGACATTTCCTTCAAGTGGGCGCGGCAGATCGATGACCGCACCCAGGCCGAAGTGCTGACCTACTACTCCGACAGCTTCCGTGGGAGCAACATCGCCGCCCGCGATCAGAAGACCCTCGGCTCGTTCCCGCGCACTTACTACACCCTTGGCATTGAGCCACGCGTGTCCCATGTGTTCGACGTTGGCCCGACCACCCAGGAAGTCAGCGTCGGTTATCGTTACCTCAAGGAAGCCATGCACGAGGAGGCCAGCCGTCTGGCGCTGGTCAACAACGAGCCGGTCGCGACCAAGGCCTCGGACGGCCATGTCTATCAGGATCGCACCGGCGGCACTGAAGCCAACTCGGTGTACATCGATAACAAAATCGACGTCGGCAACTGGACCATCACGCCCGGCATCCGTTTCGAACACATCAGCACCGACTGGCACGATCGCCCCGTGCTCGATACCGCCGGCAAGCGCGTGCCGGAAAAGAACCGCAGCATTGAAAGCAACGAGCCGCTGCCGGCCTTGAGCGTGATGTATCACCTCTCCGATGCCTGGAAGCTGTTCGCCAACTACGAAACCTCGTTCGGAAGCCTGCAGTATTTCCAGCTCGGCCAGGGGGGCACAGGTGACAACACCGCCAATGGCCTGGAGCCGGAGAAGGCCAAGACCTACGAGGTCGGCACGCGCTATAACGATGACGTGTGGGGCGGCGAAGTGACGCTGTTCTACATCGACTTCGATAAAGAGTTGCAGTACATCAGCAACGACGCGGGCTGGACCAACCTTGGCGCAACCACGCACCAGGGCATCGAGGCTTCGGTCCACTACGACATGGCGGCACTGGACCCGCGGCTCGACGGCCTGACCGCCAATGCCGGGATCACCTACACGCGCGCTGTTTATGAAGGTGAGATTCCTGCTTTCAAGGGCCGCGACCTGCCGTTCTACTCGCGTCAGGTAGCGACCGCCGGCCTGCGTTACGACATCGATCGCTGGACTTACAACCTCGATGCGTTTGCCCAGTCCAAACAGCGCTCGCCGGGCGTTGCGGTGAATGCCAATGGCAGCTTCTCCAACAACTACATCACCGAAGGCACCGCCGACGGCCAGTACGGTGATATTCCGGGGTACGTCACCTGGAACGTGCGGGGCGGTTATGATTTTGGCGCGCAGCTGTCGAACCTGAAAGTCGGTGCTGGGGTGAAAAACATCTTCGACAAGCAGTACTTCACCCGTTCCAGCGATAACAACTCGGGCATGTACGTCGGAGCGCCACGCACGTTCTTTGTGCAGGCCAGCGTCGGGTTCTGATAAACCGAGTCGCCTTCATCGCGGGCAAGCCCGCTCTTACAGGGATCTCCAGTGAACAAAAGTCTGTTTGCGACAAAGATCTAATGTGGGAGCAGGCTTGCTCGCGAATGCAGTTTCATATCCAACATAAATGTGACTGACAGACCGCTTTCGCGAGCAAACCCCACACTTGTTCAGCGTCGTACACACATTTTGTGTTCAGACTTTCAACACTTTCCCGCCGATAGCCACCGCCACCAGCAACACCGCCATCAATCCAAACGCAAAACTCAAACTGCTGCCGTGGGCGATGAACCCGATCACCGCAGGCCCCGCCAGAATCCCCGCATAACCCAGCGTCGTAATGGCCGGCACGGCTACGCTTTCCGGCATCACTGTCTGTTTGCCGACGGCGGTGTACAGCACCGGCACGATGTTCGAACAACCAGCCCCCAGCAACGCATAACCGACCAGCGCCAGCTCCCAGCTCGGTGCGAATGTCGCCAGAAACAGACCGCCAGCGGCGGTCAGCCCACCGAACACCAGCACCCGTGTCGCCCCGAGGCGGTGGACAATCGCGTCTCCGGTCAGCCGGCCCACGGTCATGGTCAAGGCGAACGCGGCATAACCCAACCCTGCATACGCCGTGTCGATTCCGCGCTCCTGTGCCAGGAATACCGCACTCCAGTCGAGCGCCGCGCCTTCGGCGAGGAACACGATGAAGCACATTGCGCCAATGAACAGCACGATGCCGTGGGGAACGGCAAACGCCGGCCCCGAACTTTCACTGCCATACGGCAACATGTGCGGCGCGGCTTTGCACAGCGCGATCAGCAGCAGCACGACCACCACCAGCATCGCCCCCAGCGGCGAAACCCCGAAGCCGAGCAAGGCGCTGACGCCCGCCGCGCCGACAATCCCGCCCAGGCTGAACAGCCCGTGGAAACCCGACATCATGGTCTTGCCGCTGGCCCGTTCGACAATCACCGCTTGCAGGTTCACCGTCGAATCCACAGTGCCCAGGCCCGCACCGAACATGAACAACGCGCCGATCAGCGCCGGAATCGACGACACCGTCGCCAGCAACGGCAGCGCCGCGCAGATCAACAGGGTCCCACCGACCGCCACCCGCCGACAGCCGAAACGCGTGGCTAGAATCCCGGCCATCGGCATCGCCAGAATCGAGCCCACCCCCAGGCACAACAACAGCAAACCGAGGGTCCCTTCATCCAGCCCGGCCCGCGCCTTGGCGTAAGGCACCAGCGGCGCCCACGCGGCGATCCCGAACCCGGCAATGAAAAAAGCCACGCGCGTGGACATCTGTTCCAGGCGTCCGGGCACGAAGGTGGTCTGGGTGTTGAGGTTGGTCATATCGATCCTTGGCAAAAAACGTCGCGTCCCCAAGGGACAGTGACTCACCGATGTGGTTCGATCAGCGTCCGGACGGTTTCGCGTTCAGGCAGGGCGACATCCTTGCACAGCCCGTCGCGGTTTCGCGATATGTTGCACGCCTGCGATGGTTATACGGGAGGCGCCATGACGCCGTTTTACGATGCTCGAGGCAATATCTATGCGGTAGTGGCGCCGGACGCGGTGCGTCGCGAAGGGATCGCTTTACCGGAACAGGCCGGTCTGGCGGCGCAAACCCGCGCGGCATGGGCGATGTCGGCCATCGAGGCGTTCTGCGCCTGGGCGCCGGGCACGCAACCGTCCGGCAGCAAGGACCATCGCTGCGATGGACTGCTGGTGGGGCCGTTTCAATCAGCGCCGCCGTTCGATCTGTTGATCGTCAACACCGACGGGACTTTGGCTGAGCGCAGTGGCAACGGGCTGACGATTTTTTCCCGGGCGCTCAGTGACCAAGGGCTTTTTCCGGACAGCGATGCCTGTGTGCTCAGGGTTCATCACGACAAGTCCGATACGCCTTCTCCGGGTCAAACGTCGGTGAGCGCCGCGCAGGTCGACGGCGTGCAGGGTTTCTGGCTGGATCTGGGCAAACCGGCGTTCGGGCCGGAGGCGGTCAGTGCGCATGGGGTTGAAGGGGTGACAATGAACGGTCGCGAACTCAGCCAGGTTCAACCGCTGTCGGCACTGGAGCCGGCGTGGTCCCGCAGCCAGTTCGTACGGGTTGGCAATCCGCACTGCGTGACGCTTGTGGAGGACGCGCAGGCATTGCCGTCCAATGAACAGATGCGCGCAGCGAGGTTGTCCGAAGGCTTGACGCAAATTGCCTACGCCATGCCGACGGGGGCAGGGCGACCGTGTCCGGCGGGTATCAATCTGCAATGGGCGATGCGGGAGTCAGAAGGGCGAGTGGTCGCTCGAGTGTTTGAACGCGGGGAAGGCCCGACCGCGTCGTCCGGCACCAGTGCCAGCGCGGTGGCGTGTGCAGCCTGGCGGGTGGGTTGGGTGGCGGCGGGTGAGGTGAGCGTGGTGATGCCCGGTGGTACGGCGCCGGTTTTGCTGGAGGAAATGGACGGTGAATTGAGTCGGGTCAGTTTGTTTGGTACGGCGCGGTTGATGCGGTGATCTCAGGATCGCCTTCGCGAGCAAGCCCGCTCCCACATTTGATCTGTGTCTGACACATACTTTGTATCCACTGAAGACCAAATGTGGGAGCGGGCTTGCTCGCGAAGGCGTCATTACTGTCGACGCAAAACTCAGGGTTGCTCGCCAAAAAACTCCACCACCGGCATCTGCCGCTTCATCAACACCTTCCCTCCGCGCACCGAATACAGCGGCAACCCCTGACTGCGAATCACCTCGTAGTCGCTGTCCGCCGACAAAATCAGCAAGTTCGCCGGCCGTCCGCGTTCAAGCCCATAACGCTCACCCAACGCCATGGCCCTGGCGCTGTTGTCGGTCACCAGGTCCAGCGCGCTTTGCAGGTTGCGATACCCCAGCATGTGACAGATGTGCAGACCCGCTTCGAGCACCCGCAGGATGTTGCCGTTGCCCAGCGGATACCACGGATCGACGATCGAATCCTGGCCGAAACACACGTTCATCCCTGCTTCGAGCAACTCATTCACCCGGGTCACGCCGCGGCGTTTCGGGAAATTGTCGAAGCGTCCTTGCAGGTGGATGCTTTCGGTCGGGCAGGAGACAAAGCTGATCCCCGAATGCCCGAGCAGGCGAAACAGTTTGGCGCAGTAAGCGTTGTCGTAAGAGCCCATGGCCGTGGTGTGGCTGGCCGTGACCCGAGAACCCATGTCGCGGCTGCGGGCTTCCTCTGCCAGCACTTCGAGGAAGCGCGAATGGGGGTCGTCGGTTTCGTCGCAATGCACGTCCACCAGGCAACCGGTGCGTTCGGCCAGGTCCATCAGGAATTTCACCGAGCTCACGCCCTGATCGCGGGTGTATTCGAAATGCGGAATCCCGCCGACCACGTCCGCGCCCATGCGGATCGCTTCTTCCATCAACTCGCGACCGTTGCGGTATGACTCGATGCCTTCCTGCGGGAACGCGACGATTTGCATGTCGATCAAGTGCCGACTTTCTTCGCGCACTTCGAGCATCGCCTTCAGCGCCGTCAGCTGCGGGTCGGTGACATCGACGTGGGTGCGCACATGCTGGATGCCGTGGGCTGCCAGGGTCTGGATGGTTTTCTTCGCCCGGGTCTTGGTGTCCTCTTCGGTGATGGTCACCTTGCGTTCGCCCCAGCACTCGATGCCTTCGAACAATGTGCCGCTCATGTTCCAGCGCGGCTCGCCGGCGGTCAGTGTCGCGTCGAGGTGAATGTGCGGCTCGACGAAGGGCGGCACCACCAGGTTACCGCCGGCGTCCAGATCATCGGGGCCCAGGGTCGGCGCTTCGGTCTGACGGGCAATGTTGCTGATCAGGCCGTTTTCCAGGTGCAACTCATGCAGGCCTTCTTGGTTGCGCAGGCGGGCGTTGATGATGTGCATCAGGTGAATCCTTTTAGAGAGCTTGTAAGGGTGCGTTGGCGCTTGGCATGTCGAATACGCCCGTCACACATACGTTAGCGCGGCAGCGGCAATCGAGCATCGGCCGGACGTGAATATTGACCACGGCAGCGAAAGAAAACGCCCGCCATTGATCGGCGAAGCGGCTGAAAAAACACAATCCATTGTAGGAGCCGGCTTGCTGCGGGCGGCGTTCCGACGATGGCGGTGTGTCACGCAACATGTGTGCCGAATGACACACCGCCATCGCGAGCAAGCTTGCTCCTACAAAGAATCGAGTGTTTTCAGGGGGATTGGGGCAGGAACCGAAGCAGCGCCGCGACGATGGCCTCCGGTGCATCCTCCTGAACCAGGTGCCCGGCATTGGGGATTGGGTGAAATTGCGCCCCCGGAATCATCTGTTGCAATGCGCGGCCACGCTCGATGGGAATCCATTGGTCATCCTCACCCCACAGAATCTGCACCGGGCAACGAATCGTCGGGTACAACCCTTCAACCTCGCGGGTATAGCGCTCATCCATTTGCGCGATCTGCCGGTAAAACCCCGCCTGTCCCGGATCGCCCAGCCACGGCTGGACGTAATGGGCGAGTTCCTCGTCGGGGATTTTCCGCTTGATCGCCCCGCGAATGTAAGCCGGCACGATCGCTTGCTGAATGTAATCAGGCAGCCCGCTGAACGCCGCCTCATGCTGGCGCACATGCTGCACAAACGGCGAACCCCACGGCGTCAGCGCCACCGGGTCGATCAGCGTCAGGCTGCGGTAATTCTTGCCGTTCAGCAGATGCGCGCGCAGCACCGTGGCGCCGCCGAAATCGTGGGCCACCACATCGGGACACTCCAGACCCCAATGTTCCAGCAGTTGCGCCAACAGCTCGTTCTGTACGCCAAGGGACACATCGCCCTCGACCTTTTCGGACAGCCCATAACCCAGCAAGTCGAAGTAGTGAACCCGGTGCGACGTGATGAAGTGCGGCGCAATCCGGTGCCACACATAAGAAGAGAAGGGCGTGCCATGCACAAACACCAGCGGCGGGCCATCGCCCCGTACGGCGTAGCGAACGGAGTGCCCGTTGAAGCGAAAGGTCTGAGCCAGCGGCCAGTCAGTCATGGGGGTGTCCTCTTGGCGGGTACCAGCCAAAAAGCATAGGCATAAAAAAACGCCAGTCCCGGCAGTTTTTTTGATCTGTCGGATCAGCGGGATGAATACCTGTGATTTGTGACAGTAGACGGCTTTTGGACGCAGATGTTATCCAGAGTCCATGGACACCATCAGCCTGCATCACGGAACGCCCAAGCTCGCGGTCATCGACCCGCGCGGATTGGCCGTGCGCAACGTGGCGTATTGGCGTGGGGAGAGTGGGCAAACGCCGCAGGCGCGGGTGACGCGGCAGGTGTTCGATGCTGCTGGGCGTGGGGTTGAACAGTGGGATGCGCGGTTGTTGGTTCCTGCATTGAGTCATTGCTACAGCCTGGCCGGCAAGGCGTTGGCGGAGGATGGCGTCGATGCCGGTTGGCGGGTTTTGTTGTTGGGGCAAGCGGAGGAAGTGCAGAGCCGGTGGGACAGTCGGGGTACTCGGCAGGACACGCAGTACGACGGATCGCTGCGCCCTGTCGCCGTGACGGAACAGGCGCACCGGGAAGCAGCGAGGGTAGTTGAGCGCTTTGAATATGGCGTCGCGGATCCCGTGGTCAATCCCGGCAATCAATGTGGCCGAGTGACTCGTCACGACGATCCGGCCGGTACGCGGCATATGCCGGCGTACGATCTGCTGGGGCTGGCGCTCAGTGAAATCAGCCACTATCTGAACAGCCTTGATCCGCCGGACTGGCCGCGGGAAAGCTCCGCACGGGACCTGTTGCTTGAACCCGTCCCCGGCCTGGAAAGCCGATGGACCTATAACCCGCTCGGCGATCTGCTGAGCCTCATCGACGCTAAAAAACATCGCCGCCACTTTACGTACACCGTGGCCGGGCAGCTCAAGGAGGGCTGGCTGCAACCGGCGAACACTGCGGCGCCCGGACAGTGTCTGGTGCACGGCATCCGCTACAACCCAGGCGGGAAAGTCGAGCGGGAAATCGCTGGCAACGATGTTGTCACCGAGGCGGATTACGCGCTCGATGACGGGCGTCTGCTGCGCTTGTGCGCCGGGTTGCCGAACGCCGAGCCACTGCAAGACCTGCGATACACCGTCGACCCGATCGGCAACATCCTCCAGATCGACAATCACGCCTTGCCGATCCGTTACTACAAGAACCAGCGCGTCGACGGCCAATGCATCTATGGCTATGACACGGTGGGCCAGTTAACCCACGCTAGCGGCTGGGAAGCCGAACGCTCATCCCTTTATCCCGGCACTGCGTACCGCTCCTCGGCCAATCCCAACGCTGTGGTCAACTACGACGAAGAATACGACTACGACGCGGTCGGCAACATGATCGAGTTGCGGCACCTCGGCGTCCAGCCGTTTACCCGTCGTTGGGCCGTCGCTGCGAACAGCAACCGCAGCCTGATCGAGGATGATCAACCACCGGATTTCGACAGCCATTTTGATGACAACGGCAACCTGCAGTTTTTGCAACGTGGTCAAGCCATGACCTGGGACCTGCGCAACCAGTTGTCCAGCGTATCGCCGGTGGTGCGCGAAGACGAAGACGACGACACCGAACGCTACCGCTATGGCGGCGGAGGCAAACGCCTGCGCAAAGTCCGCACCGCACTGGCCGCCGCTCATATCGTGATCACCGAAGTGCGCTACCTGCCGGGGCTGGAGATTCATCATCGTCCGGGCGGCAAGCAGCATGAAGTGCTCGACCTCGAAGCGGGGCGCAACCGGGTGAAATGGCTGCACGGAGTCGATGCGCCCGACCATTCATTGCGTTACCTCCTGACCGACCACCTCGGCTCCGTCATGCTGGAACTGGACGAACAGGCCAAGGTGCAAAGCCGGGAAGTGTATTACCCGTTTGGCGGCACGGCTTGGGAGGATCACAGCGATCAAAGTGGTGCGTACAAAACCATTCGCTATTCAGGCAAGGAGCGGGATGCGACCGGGTTGTATTACTACGGTTTCCGCTACCTTGCGCCGTGGCTGTGCCGATGGATCAACCCGGATCCGGCGGGGGCGGTGGATGGGTTGAATGTGTATTGTTTTGTGGGGAATTCGCCGGTGGGGAGAGTGGATCGGGATGGGCGGATGTGGAGCGGAAATGAATCATTGTTTGGTGAGGACTCTCAAGAGTCCTTAGAAACGCCGCCACATATGCTCATTGCTTTAGCGATGGCTGGCTCGAGCGACCTGCCCGAAGTCATCGTTCACCCTGATGACCTCAACTCCCAGGATTCATTGGCTGATCTGTTTAAAGCGCCAGTAAATGGCGAAGAGGCAGAGCTTGCGTACTTATTTCTGGGAGTCACACCATCTCCCGTGACAGCTTTGCCCTCCATTCCTCTTATCGCCGGACTTTCGTCAGCTACTGCATCAACACTACTTAAACCTTATTCCTGCTCAATGTGCAGCAGAACGTTCAGGCTTCCTCAGCATCTCGCTGCTCATGTAAAAGCTCATACCAACAAAAACTATTTCAAGTGCGACTCGCCTGGCTGTAATAAATCGTTTTCACATAAAACCAATTTTAATCAGCATTTTCTCACTCATTCCGGCGTAAAGCCTTTCAAGTGCGATTTATGTGAAGAGTCCTTTGCACAAAAAATTACCCTCACCCAACATACATATACGCATACGAAAAATAGACCCTACAAATGTGATTGGATTGGTTGTCGCGATTCATTTTCTCAAAGTTCAACGTTGGCCCAGCACAAGCTCAAACATACCGATGTAAGGTCTTTCAAGTGTGACGTTTGTGGGAAAGCGTTTCAGCGTAAAACCCATCTAGAAAGGCATGTCTGGACCCATCGAGCGACAGCTCCATGTCAAGTTGAAGGCTGTTTCAGCAAGTTCAGCGCTCCGCAAACGCTGAGACAGCATATGAAAGAAAAACACCCCAACCACACTAAACTCTAGTGTCCTCAGAAACATGAAAGAAAAAACCACCGATCTCGGTGGTTTTTTGAGTCTGGGTTTTACTCCCCGCGATAAATACAACCGCTCGTACAAGTCTCATGAATCCGAATCGCACTAAGCTCCGGCAACAACGGCTTCAACTCACCCCAGATCCACTTGGCCAGCACTTCACTGGTCGGATTCTCCAATCCCGGAATGTCATTCAAATAGTTGTGATCCAACCGCTCATACAGCGGCTTGAAAATCGCCTTGATCTCCGAGAAGTCACGAATCCAGCCGGTATGCGGATCAAGATCGCCACTCAAGTGAATCGCCACTTTGAACGAGTGACCGTGCAGGCGGCCGCACTTGTGGCCGTCCGGGACGTGGGGCAGGCGGTGGGCGGATTCGAAGGTAAATTCTTTGAAGATTTCCACAGTGGTTTCAGCTCTGTCAGGTGGCGATCGCCGCGGCGATGTGGGCAGGCGGCGAGTTTAACAGTTTGTCCTGACTAAAGGGTCAGCAAGCGTTCGCCAAGGCGACCGTTGGCGGCCAGTTCGAGAAATTCATCGCCCAGCCTGCGACTTTCATCCATCGTCGCACGCCAGTATTTCTGCCGGCTCGGCGCATCGCCCATGAAGCGCTTGAAGTCGTTACGGTCCGGCAGTTTGCCGTAGGGCAGGCGCGCCAGGTATTCCTTCGACGGCGCCAGTAAAAGGACATCCTGCAAACGCGCAGGGCAGGCGCGACGCCACGGCAGGGTTTTGTCGAACCAGCCGGGGATGACCCGGTCGGTGAAGTGCGGATACAGCACGATGTCGTTGCCGCTGTAGGGCAGGTCGAGGTGATAGTCCAGCAGACCGCCGTCGCGGAACGTTCCGGCGCCGGCGCCCGGCAGGTCACGCACGCCTTCCATCACCATCGGGATCGAACCCGAGGCGAGCAAGGCCTGACGCAGGTTGCCGGCATTCAGCGCGACGAAGCGTGACGGGAAGTCGTTCAGCGCATGAACCGGTGGCGCCAGGCGCGGGTCGTGGATGATCAGCCGCTCGAAATGCCGCGACAGTCGCGCGCGACCGCGCAGGTTGTCGGCAATCACCGACGACAGGCCCAACCCGAGACGACCGCGATGATCGTCCGCGAGCAGGCCGTGGCTTTTGACCACCATGATGTTCAGTCGGTAATGGGCGTTGTCCAGAATCGAGGTGTCGCGGCCGTCGAGCAGGTCATTGAGCATGCGCTGCGAGCTCTGGCTGATCTGCGCCATGGTCACGCCCTTGGCGAAGTTCTGCTCGGTGTAGAGATGGCCGAGGCGGCGGATGCCTTCGGCAGCATCGGGCAGGCAGGCACTGGCAAAGCGCCAGGAACCCACCGAAGCGCCGATCAGCGACCGTTCACGCGGCACGGCAGGCAGCCATTCACCGAACAGCGCCAGGTCAAGACCTTGAATCCCCAACGCCTTCGGACCGCCAGCGGCACCCGGTAGCGTGCCGACATCGGCGGCTTTCAAACCGTGTTCGCGGATGCGCGCAAAGGCACGAGGACCGGCCTTGAGGGTCAGGGAAGGGAATTTGATGTGGATGGCGGTCATACCGGTCTCGATGTCTGGCAAGCGGGGGATTATAGACTTGCGCGATCATTGTGGGCGCGGCGGTGCGACGATGGCGGACTGACATTCACATTGATGCCGACCGACACGATGCAGCACCTGTAGGAGCCGGCTTGCTGGCGATGGCGATTTCAAAGGCGCCATCGCCAGCAAGCCGGCTCCTACAGGTGCTGCGATATCGAGTTGCCATCTCTGATGATGGCAATTCAGTTTCAATTAAGTTCGAATCGCTAAAGTGGCCGCCGTACGCAACGCATAAAAAATACGGAGACACCCCATGAAAACCCTGACTGCCCTGATCACCGCCTCCCTCATCGCCATGACCGCGAGCCTCGCCCACGCCCGTGACCTGGGCCCCGACGAAGCCCTGCGTCTGCGCGACGCTGGTACCATTGTGTCTTTCGAGAAGCTCAACGCCACGGCACTGGCCAAACACCCGGGCTCGACAGTCACCGAAACCGAGCTGGAAGAAGAGTACGGCAAGTACATCTATCAGGTGGAGCTGCGCGACCCGCAAGGCATTGAGTGGGATCTGGAATTGGACGCTGTCAGCGGGCAGATTCTCAAGGATCATCAGGATACGTAATGAAGGTGTGTTCATTTTCACGCATGGCGCTGGTGCTTCTGGCGTTTTGCTCGGTGGTCATGGCCCGCGACCTGGATCAGGACGAAGCCCTGCGCCTGCGTCAGCGGGGCGTGATCCTGCCGCTCGAGCAGCTTTTGACGCAGGCAATGGACCGCTATCCGGGGGCGAAACTGCTGGAAGCCGAGCTTGAAGAGAAACATGACGTCTACATTTATGAAGTCGAGTTGCTGACCACCGAAGGCGTGGTCCGTGAGCTGGACGTCGACGCCACCACTGGCCAGTTACTGAAAGACAAGGAAGATTGACCGATGCGATTGCTGCTGGTGGAAGACCATGTGCCCCTGGCCGACGAACTGATCGCCGGCCTCAACCGCCAGGGTTACGCCGTGGACTGGCTGGCCGACGGCCGTGACGCGGTGTACCAGGGCAGCAGCGAACCCTATGACCTGATCATCCTCGACCTGGGTTTGCCGGGTTTGCCGGGGCTCGACGTACTGGCGCAATGGCGTGCGGGCGGGCTCGCTACGCCGGTGCTGATCCTGACGGCGCGCGGCTCCTGGGCCGAACGGATCGAAGGCCTCAAGGCTGGCGCCGATGATTACCTGACCAAACCCTTCCATCCTGAAGAACTGCACTTGCGCATCCAGGCGCTGTTGCGCCGCTCCCACGGCAAGGTCAATCAGCCGACACTGCAGTCGGCGGGCTTGCACCTGGATGAAGGTCGCCAGTGCGTGACCCGCGAAGGCGCCGACATCCAGCTCACCGCCGCAGAATTCCGTCTGCTGCGTTATTTCATGTTGCACCCCGAGCAGATCCTCTCCAAAAGCCACCTCGCCGAACACCTCTACGACGGTGAAACCGAGCGCGATTCCAACGTGCTGGAAGTCCACGTCAATCACCTGCGACGCAAACTCGGGCGCAGCGTGATCGAAACCCGTCGCGGCCAGGGTTATCTGTTTGGCGGTCAAGCGCAGTGAGGTCGATCCAGCGCCGCTTGAGCCTGGGGCTGATCAGCGTGATGGTGATTGTCGGCCTGGTGCTGGCGCAAACCAGTCTGTGGCTATTCGAAATGGGTTTGCAGCGCTACCTCGAGGCGGGGCTGCGCAACGACAGCGAGAGCTTGCTGGTGGCGCTGGTGCGTGGGCCGCAAGGGCTGCAACTGGATGAGCGGCACCTGTCGCCGGCCTATCAGCGTCCGTTTTCCGGGCATTACTTCCGCATCGATTTTGCCGACAGTCATTGGCGCTCGCGCTCGTTGTGGGACCAGGAATTGCCGCGCCTCGACCATCCCGGCCTGCACAGCAACCTGCAACTGGGGCCGGAAGGTCAGCAGTTGCTGATCTTGCGTTCGGACTATCGCCGTTTGGGCCAGTCGATTTCCATCAGCGTCGCCCAGGACTACACACCGGTGCGCGACAGTTTCAAGCGCATGCAGCAAGTGGGGCTGGGCCTGGGATTGGCGGGGCTGTTGCTGATTCTGCTGTTACAGCGGATCACCGTGCGCCGTGCCTTGCGCCCACTGGAAAAGGCCCGCGAGCAGATTGCACAGTTGCAGCAGGGCCAGCGTTCGCAATTGGATGATCAGGTGCCGGTGGAGCTTGAACCGCTGGTGGCGCAGATCAACCATTTGCTGGCGCACACCGAAGACAGCCTCAAGCGTTCACGCAATGCGCTGGGCAACCTCGGGCATGCCTTGAAAACCCCGCTGGCGGTTTTATTGAGCCTGGCGTCCAGCGAAAAACTCGATGCCCATCCCGAGCTGCGAAAGATTCTAAAGGCACAACTGGAACAGGTTCAGCAGCGACTCAACCGCGAACTCAATCGCGCCCGGCTGTCCGGCGATGCGCTGCCCGGGGCGTTGTTTGATTGCGATGCGGAACTGCCGGGATTGCTCGCCACGCTGAACATGATCCACGGCGAACACCTTGAACTGAGCTATCGCGCGCCGGCCGGTTTGCAGTTGCCGTGGGATCGCGAAGACTTGCTGGAACTGTTGGGCAACCTGCTGGACAACGCCTGCAAATGGGCGGATGCCGAGGTGCGGTTGAGTGTGGTCGAGACGGCTGAAGGATTTCAGTTGAGCGTGGAAGATGATGGGCCGGGGATTCCCGAGGACCAGCGCGATCAGGTGTTCAGCCGGGGGACGCGCCTGGATGAACAGACGGATGGGCATGGGTTGGGACTGGGGATCGTGCGCGACATCGTCGACACGTGGGGCGGGTTGTTGCGGCTGGAGGAGAGCGAGTGGGGCGGGTTGAGCGTTGTCATTGAACTGCCCAAACGCTGAAATTGAAAACCCCGATAACCTGTAGGAGCCGGCTTGCTGGCGATGGCGGCGACACATTCAACACATGTGTTGGCTGTCACGGCGCCATCGTCGGAACGCCGCCCGCAGCAAGCCGGCTCCTACAGGGGGTATTGGCGAGGTCCGTTGAGTCAGACGCGGAATTGATCCATCAAACTCTGCTGCTGATTCGCCAGGCTATTCAACGACTGACTCACCCGCGCCGACTCATTCGCCTGCCCCGACAACGACTCCGTCACGTCCCGGATCGTCGCCACGTTGTTGTTAATCTCTTCCGCCACGGCGCTTTGCTCTTCCGCCGCCGACGCAATCTGCAGGTTCATGTCGCTGATCACCGTCACCGCATCGCCAATCTGCCGCAACGCCGTGACCGCCTGGCTGACCTGCTCGACACTGCCTTGCGCCTGACGATGGCTGTTGTTCATCGACCCCACCACGTCCTGGGTGCCGTTCTGCAATTGCTCGATCACCAGCCGGGTTTCTTCGACCGACTCCTGCGTACGCCGAGCCAGGTTGCGCACCTCGTCGGCCACCACGGCAAAACCACGGCCGGCTTCACCGGCACGGGCGGCTTCGATGGCGGCGTTGAGGGCCAGCAGGTTGGTCTGTTCGGCGATGGCGCGGATCACTTCCAGCACCGAACCGATCTTCTCGCTGTTCGCCGCCAGGCCCTCGACTTGCACCATCGCCGCACTCATGTCTGCGGCGAGGTTGTCGATGCTGCTGGTGGTCTGGTCGATCACCGTCAACCCGCGACGAGTGGCCTGATCCGCCTCCTTGGCAGCCTGTGCCGCTTGCGCGGCGCTGCGCGCAACGTCCTGGGCAGTGGCACTCATTTCGTGGGAGGCGGTAGCCACCTGATCGACCTGGCGGTATTGCTGCTCCATGCCGGCGCTGGTTTGCGTGGCGATGGCGGAGGACTGGTCCGCCGTGCTGCGGGCGTCCTGCACCGAGCGTTTGACTTCGGCGATGATCGGTTGCAGCTTGTCGAGGAAGCGGTTGAACCAGCCAGCCAACTGGCCCAGCTCATCCTTTTTGTCGTAGGCCAGGCGCCGGGTCAGGTCACCTTCACCGCTGGCGATGTCTTCGAGCATGTGCGCCACGCCGAGGATCGGCTTGGTCACGCTGCGTGCCATCAGCCACACCAGCAACAGGCCGATCAACGCCGCCAGCACACCGAGGCCGAGCTCGACCAACGTGCCGGCGGTGTTGCTGTCATCGAGTTGTTTCTTCAGCGCTTCGGCCGGGCCGATCAGGACTTTTTCCGGCACTTCGAGCAGCACGCCCCACGACTTGCCACCGGGGATCGGCTGGAACGGCGACAGTACTTTCAATTGCTGGTCGCTGTGCAGGCTTGCAGTTTTGCTGCTGGTGGCGAGCAGGCGGATCAGCTCGGCGCCGCTGGTTTTATCCACAGCGTCCAGGCGCTGGGCGAGTTTGCTGGTGTCCGGGCTGTAGCCGGCGAGCAAACCGGCCGGGCTGATGATGCTGACGTTGGTCTGGCCGTCATAGAGCTTTTTGCTCGCGTCCTGGCTGACCGCTTGCAGGCTGTTGAGGTTGATGTCCACCGACAGCGAAGCGATGACTTTGCCGTTGACCATCAGCGGGAACACGATGCTGGTCATCAGCACCTTCTGGCCGTCGATCGCATAGAAGTAGGGTTCGATCACGCAAGGTTTGAGCGAGGTGCGCGGGCAGGTGAACCAGGCGTTGGCGGGTTCGCCGCTGGGGCCGGTGCTGGTGTCGGCCATGTCGGTTTCGGGCAGCGCCATCGACGTCACTTTGCCGGGCGTCGGTTGCGACCAGTACAGCGCGAAACGGCCCTTGTCGTTACTGCCCAGCTCAGCCTGGCCGGCGAACAGTTCGTCCTTGCCGTCCAGCGCATTGGGCTCGAACACCAGGGACAGGCCGAGCAACTCCGGATTGGCTTGCAGCGCCGACTTGACTTGACGGGTCAGGTCTTCACGCAAGTCGAAGGCATCGAGAAAGCGTTTTTCGGCCTGGTCACGCAGGAACAACACCTGACGTGAAAAGCCGTGGCCATATTGATAGGCGTCCATGAACTGCTGGCGAATCCCCAGCGCCTGGTTTTCGCCCTGGGACTCGATCCGGGCCTGGGCGGCTTCGGTGAGCATCTCCATGCTCGAGGCTTTCACCAGCTCGGAGCTGTGCTCCATGCGATACAGCGAAAGACCTACCAGCAAGGTCACGATACCCGCCAGGCAAAGCCCGGCCAGCAGGGTGATTTTCCATTGAATGGAAAGTTGTCTGAGCGACATGGAGACGTCCTTTATTCGATAAATATCTGAGACTTTGCACTGTAACGGCCGTGATTCCGCTTTCTTTATGCTGTCCGCCGAAAATCGAATCGCTGGTGCGAACCCCTGTAGGAGCCGGCTTGCTGCGGGCGGCGCTCCGACGATAGCGGCCTCGGCTCATGCATTGGTTTTCCTGGCCCCATCGCCAGCAAGCCGGCTCCTGCAGGGGGGGCGATCTGGCGTTCGGGGCGTTGGCTTTGACAAGGCGGCAGCGGTCCGGCACAGTGCGCGCCCTCTAATAAAACCCATTCCTTGTCCCGCTGGCGTCTCTTCGCAGATTACCGGCCGGGCTCATTTCGCTTGCCTTGAGGTAACGATGATTAATGCTGTAATTGCCGCGGTCGGCGTCATGCTGGTGCTCAGCCTGTCCCGCGTGCACGTTGTGATCGCGCTGATTATCGGCGCGCTGGTGGGCGGTCTGACTGGCGACCTGGGCATCGACGCCACCCTGAAGGCGTTCAACAGCGGCCTCGGCGGCGGGGCGACGGTGGCGTTGTCTTATGCCTTGCTCGGCGCGTTCGCGGTGGCGATTGCCAAGTCCGGCCTGGCCCATGCATTGGCGGACAAGGCCCTGGCCATGGTCGATCGCCAGCACGCCAGCGGGGGCGGTTCGGTCAAGTGGCTGTTGATCGGTTTGCTGGGGGTGGTGGCCATCGCTTCACAGAATATTCTGCCGATACATATCGCTTTTATTCCGTTGCTGGTGCCGCCGCTGTTGTATGTACTGACCAAGCTGCAGCTGGATCGCCGCTTGATCGCCTGCGTCATGACCTTCGGCCTGATCACGCCGTACATGTTCCTGCCGGTGGGCTTCGGCAACATCTTCCTGAATGAAATCCTGCTGGCCAACGTGACCCGCAGCGGCGTGGACATCAGCGGCATCAACGTCACCCATGCCATGGGTATTCCGGCGTTGGGCATGGTCGTGGGGCTGGCGGTAGCGTTCATCAGTTATCGCAAGAAACGCGTCTATGACCTGGAAAGGATCGAGCAGGTCGAGCAGGTCGCGGTGCAGTACAACCCGTTGAGCCTGATGGTCGCGGGTGTGGCCATTGCGGCGGCGTTCATCATTCAGCTGCTGCTGGATTCGATGATTATCGGTGCGCTGGCAGGCTTTTTGATCTTCTCGGTGTCGGGCATCGTCAAGTGGCGCGACACCGACGACCTGTTCACCGAAGGCATGAAGATGATGGCGATGATCGGCTTCATCATGATTGCCGCCTCGGGGTTTGCCGAAGTGATGAAAGCCACCGGTCAGGTGCAGACGCTGGTTGAAGCGTCGGCGTCGTGGATCGGTCACAGCAAAGGCATCGGCGCGCTGTTGATGTTGCTGGTCGGCCTGCTGGTGACCATGGGCATCGGTTCATCGTTTTCGACGGTGCCGATTCTGGCGGCGATTTTCGTGCCGCTGTGCGTGCAGCTGGGTTTCAGCCCGATCGCCATCGTGTGCATCGTCGGCACCGCCGGTGCGTTGGGCGATGCGGGTTCGCCGGCGTCGGACTCGACGTTGGGCCCGACCTCCGGCCTGAACATCGACGGCCAGCATCACCACATCTGGGACACCGTGGTCCCGACCTTCCTGCATTACAACCTGCCGCTGCTGGCGTTCGGCTGGGTGGCGGCAATGGTGCTCTAAACAACCGAGGTCCACTGTGGGAGCGGGCTTGCTCGCGAATGCGGTGTATCAGTCGACATATCCGTTGCCTGACACACCGCATTCGCGAGCAAGCCCGCTCCCACATTGGTTCGGTGTGACGCTGGCTCAACTTTTGGTTTCGCGTGCCGTTAAAGCCTTTAACCACGCCAATAAAAATCAAAATGAGTGAACCGTCATGCGCATGAGCCTGAAGGCTAAAGTCCTGTCCCTTGCCGTCCTCCCGGTGTTGCTCTTTGCGCTGGTCATCAGCTTGACCACGTTGTTCGTTCTGCAGGAACAGGCTCGCAAGGAAGTCGAGGAGACGCGCCAGCGCCTGCTCAGCGACGCCAAGGCCACCCTGCAAAGTTATGTGGCCGTGGCGATGACTACGATCAAACCGCTCTACGACGCCGCCGCCCCGGGTGACGACGCAGCGCGAGCCCAAGTGATCAAATTGCTGTCGAGCATCAGCTACGGCAAGGAAGGCTACTTCTTCGGCTACGACTCCAACACTGTGCGCCTGTTCAAGGCCAACAGCCCCGAAGGCGTGGGCCAAAGCTTCAAGGACAACCGTGATCCGAACGGCGTCTACGTCAACCGCGACCTGGTGAAAGTCGCCAAGGACGGCACGCACTACCTGCAATACAGCTCGCCATTGCCCGGCAATACCAAGGTGCTGGTGCCGAAACTCGGCTACACCGAATACCTGCCGAAGTGGGACATGGCCTTCGGCACCTCGGTCAACCTCGATGGCATCGAAGCGCAGGTGGCGGTGGTCGAAGCCAAGGTTCAGGAGCGCATGGAAGGTGTATTGCTGAGCATCATCGGCATCGCCGTGGTGGTGCTGTTGGTGATCGCTGCCGCCGGGATGCTGCTGGCCAACACCATTTTGCGTCCGCTGAACCTGATGAAAGCCAACCTCGATGACATCGCGGCGGGTGAGGGCGACCTGACCCGGCGCTTGACCATCACCAGCCAGGACGAGCTCGGCCAGCTCGCCGGTTCGTTCAACCGTTTTGTCGACAAGATCCATGGCCTGGTGCGTCAGATCACCGAAATGACCTCGCAACTGACCGGGCTGGTGAACCAGGTGTCCGATCAGGCCCAGCGTTCGGATCAGGCGATGGAGCGTCAACGTCACGAGACCGATCAGGTCGCCACGGCAATCAACCAGATGTCCGCCGCCGCGCAGGAAGTCGCCAAAAGTGCGCAAAACGCCGCCGTCGCCGCGCAGCAGACCGACGAAGAAGGCCAGGCCGCCAAGCGTGTGGTGGCCGGCAGCATCGTGAAGATTCATGCGTTGGTGGACGATATTCGCAGCAGTGGCGTGTCCCTCGACAGCCTGCAAAAGGACGTGTCGTCGATTGTCAGCGTGCTCGGGGTGATCCGTTCGATTGCCGATCAGACCAACCTGTTGGCGCTCAACGCCGCGATCGAAGCGGCCCGTGCCGGTGAGGCCGGTCGCGGTTTTGCGGTGGTGGCCGACGAAGTCCGCGCATTGGCCAGCCGCACACAAATCAGCACCCAGGAAATCCAGGGCATGATCGATCGCTTGCAGGCCGGTACTCAATCGGCGGTGGAAGCGATGCGCCGTTCCAGCGAGGCTGGCGATGGCACGTCTGCACAGGCGAACGAAGCGGGCGCGTCCCTCGACACCATGGCCCAGCTGATCGGCACCATCAACTCGATGAACGCGCAGATCGCCAGCGCCGCCGAAGAGCAGACCGCCGTGGCCGAAGAGATCAACCGCAGCGTGCATCAGATCGCGGTGGCCGTGGACAACGTGGCCGACGAAACCCAGCTCGGCGCCCAGACGTCCCGCAGCCTGGCAGATCTGGGTCAGCGTTTGGGCAGTCTGGTCGGACAGTTCCGCATCTGACCCACACACCTTGTAGGAGCCGGCTTGCTGGCGATAGCGGTGCATCAGTCAGCATTGATGGCGCCTGACACAACGCTATCGCCAGCAAGCCGGCTTCTACATTGGGTTGCGGTGTTGCAGGTGTCAGGGCCTGTCCCAATACGGCACCGGCCCAAAACACTCGACAAAGAAATCAATCACCGTCCGCACCTTCACCGACAATCGCCGGCTACCGGGCCAGAGCACGGCGATCTGTTGCGGCTCAAGGCTGTTGGACACCTGATAGTCCCCCAGCACCGGCACCAGCGTGCCATTGCGCATCGCTTCACCGATCAGCCATGACGGAAACATCACCAGCCCCAGACCTTGTTCGGCGGCCTGGGTGAGTGTGTCCGCGTGGTTGCCGGTGATCGGTCCCTTCACCGAGAAGGGTGTCCAGTCCTGCTGACCCTGGCGGAAAAACCAGCGCTGCTGGCCGGTCACGCCTTTGTAGGCCAGGCATTGATGCGCCGCCAGGTCTTCGGGACGTTGCGGAGTGCCATGGCGTTCGAGGTAGGCCGGGCTCGCCGCGACTTGAAAGCGATGGGGCGCCAGAATGCGCGCCTGCATGCTCGAATCGTGCAGCGGGCCGATACGGAACAACAGGTCGGCGCCTTCCTGCAGCGGGTCGATGTAGCTGTCGGTCTGTTGGATATCCAGTTGCAGTTTCGGATAACGCTCGCACAGCCGCCCGAGCCACGGCGTCAGGTGCCGCTGCCCGAACACCACGGGGGCGTTGATCCGCACCAGCCCGCTGGGTTCGCTTTGCTGTTCCTGCAAGGCTTGCTCGGCTTCTTCCAGTTGCACCAGCACCAATCGCGCATGGTGGCCGAGCATTCGCCCGGCTTCGGTGGGTGAGACGGCGCGGGTGTGGCGGTAGAGCAATTGCTGGCTCAGGGCCTGTTCCATCAATTGGATCTGCCGGGAAATCGAGGAGGGCGCCAGGCCCTCGCGGCGTGCGACTTCGGAAAAGCTGCCGTGATCGAGCACCGCGACAAACAGCCGAAGCGCCTTGAATCCCAATTCGTTGAGGCCGTGCATGACGATTCCTGCTGTGCGAATTTCGCAAAAGTGTTGTCAGTATGATCCCGTTTATCGCAAAGCAGTGCCAGCCGATAATGCGCGCCAATTCCACTGACCATGCGAACCCTGTAGGAGCCGGGGTGGGGGGGGGGGGGGGGGGGGGGCGGGGGGGGGGGGGGGGGCGGGCGGGGGGGGGGGGGCCCCCCCCCCCAGCAAAACACGGCGCGCTGAGGGGGGTGGGTTAAAGGAAACTGGTCACCCCCCCGCCC
>NZ_VIUK01000014.1:0-32056 GCF_007828295.1 Pseudomonas sp. SJZ080 | reverse complement strand
TCCTCAAAAACCAAAACCACACACCCCCCCCCCCCACCCCCTCCACCCGGGGGGGGGGGGGCCTGCCCCCCCCCCGCCCCCCCCCACCCCCCCCCCCCCCCCCCCCCCCCCCCCCCCCCCGGCTCCTACAAGGGATCGCGCATTGATTCGTTAACACAGGTGTTCCTTATGCAATCTTCTTCAATCGATATAGCTGCGGCTCCCGCGAGCAAACCCGGGCTGCGACTCTTGCTCTTGCCGCTGGTCATCCTCGCCGGCATGGGCCTGTCCGTGGAGGCCGGTCTGCTCGGCCCCCTCGGCGTCCAGGTCGGGCACTTGTGGGCGACGCTGAGCATCTTCGGTGTGGGCTCGGCGATTCTGTTCCTGCTGCTGTTGTTCAGCGGTCCGCAACGGGGGCCGGCCTTGAACACGTTGCCGCGCTGGCAGTTGATCGGCGGTTTTCTCGGGCCGATGTACGTGGTGGTGCTGACCCTGGCCACGCCGCACATCGGCATTGCGATGACGATGATCGCAATCCTGTCCGGGCAGGTCGGTAAAAGCGTACTGATTGACCATTTCGGCTGGTTCGGCGCCACCCGCAAAAAGGTCAACGGTGAACGGTGGCTGGCCTTGCTGCTGATTGTCGCGGCACTTGTTCTGATTGCTCGGGGTTGATGATGAATCTGATTATTTTGTTGGCGGTGGTGGTGGTCGCCGGTGCGGTGTTGAGTGTGCAGGCGGCGATCAACGGACGTCTGGGCGAAACGGTCGGCGTGCTGCGCAGCAGTTTGCTGACGTTCGTGGTTGGCGCGGTGAGCACCGGCTTGCTGATCCTGTTTTTCGAACCGGCCCACGCCGTGAGTCTGCTGGACGTGCCGAAATGGCAACTCAGCGGCGCATTATTCGGCGTGGTGTACATGATGGTCATGGTGGGTGCGGTGCCGCGGGTCGGCACGGCGGTCGCGACGGTAGCAGTGATCGTCGGGCAACTGGGCATGGGGATGCTGATCGATAACTTCGGCTGGCTGGGCAACCCGGCGATCGAGTTGTCCGGCAGCCGGGTATTGGCGATGGTGTTGCTCGGGTTGGCGTTGGTGTTCATGTATCGCAGCAGTACGCGGCAGGCCTGACACCATTTTTTTACCGTAGGAGCTGCCGGAGGCTGCGATCTTTTGATCTTGCTTTTGAAACGAAAAATCAAAGATCGCAGCCTGCGGCAGCTCCTACACTGATGATACGGTGCGCATCCGTCGCGCCTGACGACCACAACAATGGAGTCAGACTTATGATCGACAGTGAAAGTAAATGCGACTGCCCGAAATGCTCGTGCAAACTGGGTCAGCATCCGATCGCCCGCCACGGCAAACACTACTGCTGCGAAGCGTGCGCCAAGCATCACGAACACGGTGAAGAATGCGCAAGCAAAGGGTGCAAGTGCGCCCATGGCTGACGGCAGGAGCGAGTTTGTCTCCGGGCGGCATTCCGACGATGGACTTTAACGATAACGCGTGTTTTCTGATTAAGCGCGCCGCTCGTTAGTCCATCGCGAGCGAGCTCGCTTCTACAGATAATGCACAGCTATCCCTGCTGATCTTTCTCCCCTCGGTCAGTTCGCTGGCCGCCACGTGACGTTTTCCACGCCAAATTTCTCTGCCATCGGTTTACTGGTCTTCTGCACCTTTTCCCGCCCAAATCGCGGGATTCGACCCACGCCGGCGTCACAGCTCGCCCAGTGCCAGGCCTCCGCATTATCCATCTTGTCCAGGCGGATAATGAAAGACTTGGGGGCGCCATGAAGGGTGTATTCAATGACGAAAAGTTTTGCGTTGTTCATAAAGCCCGTATTCCTCCCTGTGGTAATAAAGGGATCGTCGGGGTTGCGGAAAATTCAGTTGGATTGTCAGACGGCGGCCGCCAGTGGCGACAAAACGTGCGGCTGGTTACCATGCATTCTCTGAAAATCCCCAATGATTGCTGCCCATGGCCCTTGCTGCGCCCCCCGACCTGAGTGACACCGATGTGCCCGTGCAACCGCTGGCGCGCACCTACCCGCGCGGGTTGTATATCGAGCCTCACGAGCATGTGTGGGGCCAGTTGCTGTATGCGATGAGCGGGGTGATGTGGGTCGAGACGCCTCATGAAGCGCTGGTGGTGCCGCCGCAACGGGCGGTGTGGCTGCCGCCGGGCGTGCCTCACGGCATTCGCGTGGTCTCGGACCTGCAGATGCGCAACATCTACCTGAGGCCCTCGTTGGCAGCGACGCTGGACGCCACGGTTCAGGTGATTGAAGTGGGCGGGTTGCTGCGTGAGCTGATCATCGGCCTGGTGGAGCAGGGTGACGACGGCGCGCCGGAGTATTACGACGCGCTGGTCGGGCTGGCGCTGCTGGAGCTCAAACGTGCCCGACGCTCGCTGCTGAAAATCCCCTTGCCGGACGATTCCGACCGGCGCCTGATGAACCTGTGTCAGGCGGTCATGGCTGCGCCGTCGCTGGACATTCCCTTCGAACAACACGCCGAAAACGCCGGGGCCAGCGTGCGTACTCTGGCGCGGCTGTTCAAGGACGGTTTGGGCATGGGCTTCGCCGAGTGGCGACGGCAAGTGCAACTGGCGACGGCGGCGGCCGAGTTGATTCAGGGCGTGGCCGTCAGCACGATTGCCCGGGAACTGGGCTATTCGCCGAGCAGCTTCAGCGACATGTTCCGTCGGGAACTGGGTGTTGCGCCGTCGCTGTTCTGCACGACCTTGTAGGAGCGAGCAAGCTCGCTCCTACAAGGTCTTCAGGTGGTTTGGCCGAAATTCAGAAGCACTTGGCCGATGCTCGCCATTGCCGGTCATTAGACTTTGGGCATCCCTCAATTGCCCACGGAGTCTGCCATGAGCTACCTCATCTCGCTGGTCATCGGTCTGGGCGTCGGTTTGCTCTACGGCGCACTGGATTTTCGTTCCCCCGCACCCCCCGCCATCGCGCTGGTGGGCCTGCTGGGCATGCTCGCCGGTGAAAAATTGTGGCCGATGGGCCGACAACTGGTCACTGGCTGGATCTCCTGAATCTCTTCCCTTGTTCGATGGACACTCCCATGAAAGCATTGCAGTTCGATAAAACCGGCGACCTCTCGGCCCTGCGCTATGTCGAAGTGCCGACTCCCGTTCCCGGCGCCGATGAAGTGCTGGTACAGATCAAGGCCGCCGGCCTCAACCCCAGCGATGTGAAGAACGTGCTGGGGCGATTTCCCTACACCACGTTGCCGCGGATTCCCGGTCGTGATTTCGCTGGTGTCGTGGTTGAAGGCCCGCAGGCATTGATCGGTCAGGAGGTCTGGGGCACTGGCCGGGAACTGGGTTTTTTCGCCGACGGCTCCCATGCGCAATTCGTGAAATTGCCGGCCAACGGAGTGGCACTCAAGCCGACCCACTTGAGCTTCGCGCAGGCCGCCAGCCTCGGCGTGCCTTACACCACGGCGTGGGACGCCCTGGAGCGCAGCCTGGTGACGGCGCAGACACGGTTGCTGGTGATCGGCGGCGGCGCGGTCGGCAGTGCGGCGCTGGCGCTGGCCAAGGTGCGTGGCGCCCAGGTGCTGGCGGCGGCGCGGCGGCCGGAGCAGGTGAAGGACTTGCAGGCTCAGGGCTATCAGACGCTGCAACTGGATAAACCCGAGGATTTAGGCGCGCAGGTGAACGCGGTCTATGCCGGCGGCGCAGACGTGATTTTCGACACCACCGGGTTCTGGCTGCCGGCCTCGGTCGCCGCGTTGGCAGCGTTCGGCCGCATCGCGATCATCGCCGCGCCGGTGGATGGTCTGGTGCAATTGCCCGCCTTGGCGTTGTATCGCAAGGGCGGTTCGGTGGTGGGGATCAACTCGCTGTTGTACGGGGTACAGGCGTGCGCGGCGATGCTCGATCAGTTCGGCCGGTTTTTCGATCAGGATTTGTTGCCGCTGCCGCAAGGGTTGCTTGAATCGCCGTTGGCCGAAGGGCTGGAGCGCTATGCCGAGGTGAATCAGGGCAGTGGCGACAAGGTGATTTTGTTGCCCTAACCCGATCAATGTGGGAGCGGGCTTGCTCGCGAAAGCGGTGTTCCAGTCGACATCTCCGTTGCCTGACACACCGCTTTCGCGAGCAAGCCCGCTCCCACATTAGCTCTGCGTTATGCCCGACTCAGCGCATTTTGTGCAGTCGCTGTAGACTCATCCGCACCGACTTCACAAGGTGCACTCCATGAGCGAGCCGATCCGTCTAACTCAGTACAGCCACGGCGCAGGCTGTGGCTGCAAGATTTCCCCTCAGGTGCTGGAAGTGATTCTGGCCGGCAGCGGGGCGCAGAACCTTGACCCCAGGCTCTGGGTCGGCAATGCCTCGCGCGATGACGCGGCGGTATATGCCATCGATGAAGAACGCGGCGTGGTCTCGACCACCGATTTCTTTATGCCGATCGTCGATGACCCGTTCGATTTCGGCCGCATCGCCGCCACCAATGCCATCAGCGACATCTACGCCATGGGCGGCGATCCGTTGATGGCCATCGCGATTCTCGGCTGGCCGGTGAATGTGCTGGCGCCAGAGATTGCCCGGGAAGTGATTCGCGGCGGACGTTCGGTATGCGATGAAGCCGGTATCCCGTTGGCGGGCGGGCACTCCATCGATGCGCCGGAGCCGATCTTCGGCCTGGCCGTCACCGGGCTGGTGGAAAAACGCCACATGAAGCGCAACGACACGGCCACCGCCGGTTGCCTGCTTTACCTCACAAAACCCTTGGGCATCGGCATCCTCACCACGGCCGAGAAGAAGGGCAAGTTGCGCCACGCCGACATCGGCCTGGCCCGCGACTGGATGTGCACCCTGAACAAACCCGGCAGCCGTTTCGGCAAGCTCGACGGCGTGACCGCAATGACCGATGTCACCGGTTTCGGCCTGCTCGGGCACCTGGTGGAAATGGCCGATGGCAGCAATGTAACAGCGCGTATCGAATACGACCGCGTGCCGCGTCTGCCGGGCGTCGAGTATTACCTCGACCAGGGCTGTGTGCCGGGCGGGACGCTGCGCAATTTCGACAGCTACGCCAGCAAACTCGGGCGCCTGCAGGAGATGCACAAACGCGTGCTGTGCGATCCGCAAACCAGTGGTGGTCTGCTGGTGGCGGTCACTCCCGAGGGCAACGAACAATTTCTCAGCGTCGCTGCCGAACTGGGCCTGACACTTGAGCCGATCGGTGAGCTGGTCGAGCGACAGACGAACGCGGTCGAGGTGTTCTGATGTCCAGCGACTTCTCCGATTACCGCGATATTTTCCTCAATGACCGGCCGATGATGGATGTCCGCGCGCCGGTCGAATTCATCAAGGGTTCCTTCCCCGGCGTGATCAATCTGCCGCTGATGAACGACAGCGAGCGGCAACGGGTCGGCACCTGCTACAAACAACACGGGCAGCAGGCGGCCATTACGTTGGGGCATCAGCTGGTGTCTGGCGAGATCAAGGCTGGGCGTGTTCAAGCCTGGGCCGATTTTGCCCGGGCTCATCCCGAGGGGCTTTTGTATTGTTTTCGCGGTGGCTTGCGTTCGCAGATCGTCCAGCAATGGCTCAAGGACGAGGCGGGTATCGATTATCCGCGGGTCGGTGGCGGCTACAAGGCCATGCGTGGCTTCCTGTTGGGAACGATAGATCAGGCGGTGGCTCAATGTGATTTCGTCCTGCTGGGCGGCATGACCGGCACCGGCAAGACCGAAGTGCTCACGCAGCTGAGCAACGGCCTGGACCTTGAAGGCCACGCTAACCATCGCGGCTCCAGTTTCGGCAAGCGCGCTACGGGCCAGCCGTCCAACATCGATTTTGAAAACCGCCTGGCCGTGGACGTGCTGAAGAAGCGCAGTCGCGGTATCGAGCAGTTTGTGCTGGAAGACGAAAGCCGCGCGATCGGCAGTTGCGCGCTGCCGTTGCCGCTGTATCAGGGCATGCAGCAATTTCCGATGGTCTGGCTCGAAGACAGCCTTGAAGGACGGGTCGAACGGATCCTGCGTGATTACGTGGTGAACTTGTCTGCCGAGTTCATCGACGTGCATGGCGATGAAGGTTTCGGGCTGTTTTCCGAGCGCTTGCTGGCGAGCCTGAACAACGTTCAGAAGCGACTGGGCGGTGAGCGTCATCGGCGGATGTTGATCCTGATGGAGGATGCGCTGGCGGAGCAGGCGCGCAGCGGGGCGGTGGATTTGCACCGGGGCTGGATTGAGGGGTTGCTGCGTGAGTATTACGACCCGATGTATGTGTTTCAGCGGGAGAAGAAGGGCGCGCGGATCGAGTTTGCCGGGGAGCGGGGGGCGGTTATCGAATACCTGCAAGACCGTGACAGTCTGCGAGGGTGATGGTGTATCTGCGGGCCCCATCGCGGGCAAGCCCGCTCCCACAGTGATTGGTGGTGAAACGCAGATTTGTGTTCGACACTGCCTCCTGTGGGAGCGGGCTTGCTCGCGATAGGGCCCAGACAGCCGCTACAAGATTTCAACCATCACCCTCAAGTCGGACAGGTTTCCCGACCGTTATCCAGCCCTTGCTTGTAACTGTGGCTCTGCAGACTGGCCTTGCCGTTGTGCCAGGTCAGCGTGAGCACAAACAGCGAGTCGTAGTCGCTGGACTCCCAGTCTTCAGTGATCTTCTGTTTCTTGCCGATGGCTTCGCCAGCAACTTTGTTGATCAGTTCGGGCAGGTAGCCATGGGACCAGGCGGTGTAGATCACCGCGTTGTGATACTTGTCGTGGAGCAGCTCATCGGCCAGGTCGCTGGTGTCGTTGGCCGAAAAGTTAATGTTCACCGGCAAACCGAGCTTGATCGCGCTGGGGCTGATGGTCATCAGGGGGCGAATGTAACTGTAGGAATTGTCCAGTTCGCCTTCCTCGACATTGCGCGTCGGGTTGGCCGCAAACACATAATTGGCCTTGCCGAACTTTTCCGGGAGCAGGGTCGCCAGATCGATGGCGCGGTTCAGGCCCTGGCAGTTGAGCTGGCCGAGGCCGCCGGCAGGTTTCTCGGCGTGGCGCAGGAACACCAGGGTCTGGGTGCCGTCCACCGGTTGGGCGCGACTTTCGCTCGATTCCAGCGACAGAAAGAGCGCACTGGCCGCCAACAGTGAGGGCAGCACGACATACGCGCGATGCTTGAAGCGTTGGAGGAATTTCAAAGGGTTCATCATGGAATTAGGGAGTCTTCAGCGCATTCGGTTAAGGCTGACAAACCTTTACACCCCGCGCTCCCAGCGTCGGGTGTTTTCCATGTCGTTAAGCCGGTCCGTTTCCGAAAGGGCAACACTCAGAGTCCACTGAAGCCCGTTTGGTTCGATTCCGGCGGAGCAGGCAGCCATCCACCGACAACCTTGAACGGGTTGAAGCAAAGATTACCGGCGAGATGTTGCGGATTTATGGACACGGTACACGGGATGGCCCCGGGGAAGGCTGCAATACATTGATCTTGCTAATCATCAATATCGATACGCCGGACATCGCACCCTCGGGCTGCTCACACTATGATCGTCTCTCTCAATCTCTTCGTGGATCCTTCCCATGACCGATCTGTCTGCGTTCCCCATTACCCAAAAATGGCCGGCTCAATACCCCGAGTGGATTCAGCTCTACTCCTTGCCGACCCCCAATGGCGTCAAGGTGTCGATCATGCTCGAAGAGATCGGGCTGCCCTATGAACCTCATCGTGTGGGTTTCGATACCAACGATCAGCTGTCTCCCGAGTTTCTTTCGCTGAACCCCAACAACAAGATCCCGGCCATCCTCGACCCCCATGGTCCGGATGACAAGCCGCTGCCGTTGTTCGAGTCCGGGGCGATTCTGATCTACCTCGCGGACAAGAGCGGGCAGTTGCTGGCCCAGGAATCGGCGGCACGTTACGAGACGATCCAGTGGCTGATGTTCCAGATGGGCGGGATCGGACCCATGTTCGGCCAGCTCGGTTTTTTCAACAAATTCGCCGGCAAGGATTACGAAGACAAACGTCCTCGGGATCGCTACGTCGAGGAAAGCCGACGGCTGTTGAAAGTGCTCGATGGACGCCTGCAAGGGCGCGACTGGATCATGGGCGAACGCTACACCATCGCCGACATCGCAACGTTCCCGTGGGTGCGCAACCTGATCGGTTTCTATGAGGCGGGCGACCTGGTGGGCATCAAGAATTTCCCTAACGTGACACGGGTGCTGGAGCGCTTCCTCGCGCGGCCGGCGGTGATGCGCGGGCTGGAAATTCCCAAATAGGACGTTTCGATTTCTCAGGACCAGGGCAGGCCATGCATTCATTCGATTTCAAGCAAGTAGATGTCTTCAGCCGCGTCGCGCTCAAGGGCAATCCATTGGCCGTGGTGTTCGGCGCGGACGAGCTCAGCGATGAGCGCATGGCGGCGTTCGCCGCGTGGACCAACCTCAGTGAAACCACGTTCATCCTTGAGCCGCGGGACCCCCGGGCCGATTACCGGGTCAGGATTTTCACCACCCTGAACGAATTGCCGTTCGCCGGTCACCCGACGCTGGGCACTTGTCATGCCTGGCTCGAAGCCGGCGGCGTACCCAAGGGTGAGGAGATCATTCAGGAATGCGGCGTCGGCCTGGTACGGGTGCGTCGACAAGGTGCGCAGCTGGCTTTTCTCGCACCGCCACTGCTCAGGACCGGGCCGGTTGAGGCAGATTTGATGGAGCGTGTCCGGCGCGGGCTCAGGCTGGAACCGGGCGCCATTGTGCGGGCGCAGTGGGTTGATAACGGCGCGGGCTGGCTGGCGGTGATGGTCGAGGATCGCCAGCAGGTACTGGATCTGCAACCGGATCACGCACACATGCTGGGCCTCGCGGTCGGCGTGATCGCGCCGTGGCATGCGGAGCGCGACGGCGATGATGCACAGTTCGAAGTGCGCGCATTCATCTCTGGCGACGGCATGCCGGAAGACCCCGCCACCGGCAGCCTGAATGCCGGGATTGCCCAGTGGTTGCTTGGCGAGGGGCTGGCGCCGGCGTCCTACGTGGTCAGCCAGGGCCTGACGATGGGACGCGCGGGGCGTATTCAGGTCGAAAAGATCGGCGACGAAATCTGGATTGGCGGTTCTGTAGTGACCTGTATCTGCGGAACCCTGAAGATCTAAACCTGTGGGAGCGGGCTTGCTCGCGAAGGCGGTGAGTCAAACAATAGAGATGTTGACTGATACACCGTCTTCGCGAGCAAGCCCGCTCCCACAGGGTTCTGTGCCAAGTGCAGAGAATTGTTGCCGAAGCGGTAACGGTTTTTCCTCTTCCACGGTTTGTAACTGACAGCGCACAGGGCATAAGCTTTCGCCCCCTTACGACTTTCGTCTCGTCCTCCGATTTCAGGAACCCCCCATGTCCAGTCAGTTCCCCGAAGCACGTCCACGCCGTCTGCGCCGCAATGCGAGCCTGCGCAGCCTGTTCCAGGAAACCGAGTTCACCCTGAACGACCTGGTGCTGCCGATTTTCGTCGAGGAAGAAATCGACGACTTTGTGCCGATCAAGAGCATGCCCGGCGTGATGCGTATACCGGAATCGAAACTGGCCGGCGAGATCGAGCGTTATGCCCGGGCCGGGATCAAGTCGGTGATGACCTTCGGTGTGTCGCATCACCTGGACAGCAACGGCAGCGACACCTGGAACGACAACGGCCTGGTCTCGCGCATGTCGCGCATCGCCAAAGACGCAGTGCCCGAAATGATCGTGATGTCCGACACCTGCTTCTGTGAATACACCAGCCACGGTCACTGCGGCGTGCTGCACAACCACGAAGTCGACAACGATCAGACCCTGATCAACCTCGGCAAGCAAGCCGTCGCGGCAGCCCGTGCCGGTGTTGATGTGATTGCGCCGTCGGCGGCCATGGACGGGCAGGTCCAGGCGATTCGCCGGGCGCTGGATGACGCCGGATTCACCCAGACCGCGATCATGGCCTACTCGACCAAATTTGCCTCGGCGCTCTACGGCCCGTTCCGTGAAGCCGGCGGCAGCGCGCTCAAGGGCGACCGCAAAAGCTATCAGATGAACCCGATGAACCGCCGCGAAGCGGTGCGTGAATCGCTGATGGACGAACAGGAAGGCGCCGACGCGCTGATGGTCAAACCGGCCGGCGCGTACCTGGACATCATCCGCGACATCCGCGAAGTCTCGCGCCTGCCGCTGTCGGCCTATCAGGTGAGTGGCGAGTACGCGATGATCAAGTTCGGCGCACAGGCCGGGGCGATCGATGAAGACCGCGTGGTACGCGAGAGCCTTGGGGCGATCAAGCGGGCGGGGGCGGATTTGATCTTTACCTACTTCGCGATGGACCTGGCCTTGGCCGGGATCTGAAAAATACACAAAACCTGTAGGAGCCGGCTTGCTGGCGATAGCGGTAGGTCAGTCACCAGAGAGGCTGGAGGGTCCGGCCTCATCGCGAGCAAGCTTGCTCCTACAGGAATTGCGGCGCACTCAAGAGCCGAAAAACGGCCGTATACCGCGATCGCGGAAATACCGCTCGATCACTTTCGGGTCCGAGCACGTCTCGGCAATCGCCACATAGGTATCCGGCCGCAACAGATAAAATCCGTTACGCCCCAGGCCTGCCGCTTCAAACGCCGGCCGCCAGCCAAACACATGCAACGGCAAGTGATGTTCGTGGCACCAGGCGATCATTTCGTCGCTGGTGTCGCCGTACACGTGTACCTGCCAGCTCTGGCACTTCAGCGACCTGAAATTATCCCCTTCACCATCGTGCGCCCAAGGCAGCCGGTCGCCGCCATGCACGTGTCCGGCAACGCCGATGCTCAATGGCATCCCGCGATAATTGAGGGTGATCTGTGACACCGTGCGGAACAGGAACTCGCGGGAGGTCTCGAATGAAGCCATTTTCGGCAACAGGAATGGCGCCAGACGCATGCGCAGCAAATCGGCAATGCGCCCTTCGGCGGTGACGAAGCTGAACACCCGGTCGGTGGTGGCGACCAGTTTGCGGGCAAACGCGATGCGCTCGGTTTCATAGGTGTCGAGCAGATGCGGCGCGGCACCGCCGCTCAACACGGCGGCGAGTTTCCACGCGAGGTTGATGGCATCGCCAATCCCGGTGTTCATGCCCTGGCCGCCTGCGGGGCTGTGGACGTGGGCCGCGTCGCCCAATAGAAAGGCCCGGCCGCTGCGAAAGTGATCGGCCACACGATGATGCACGCGGTAGGTCGAGAACCAGTTCACCTGTTCGATCTGCACCTTCAGATGCTCGATGGCCCGGCTGCTGACGTCTTCAAACTGCAGGGTTTCGGCCTGCTCGGCGCGTTCGTCGCGCACCGTTCCGATCAGCCGCGCGCGGCCTTCGCCGGCCAACGGAAACACCGCGAGAAAGTCCGCTTCATCAAGATCCACGTGGAGTTCGCCATTGAACGTCGGCCCGCTGGCCTGCACGTCCGCCACATAGAAGATCTGCTGGTAGGTGCCGCCGGGAAATCCGGTGTCGAGGGTTTTGCGCACGATCGAGCGGGCGCCGTCGCATCCGGCGAGGTAGCAGGCCTGACAGGTTTCCTGTTGACCGTCGGGCAAGCGCAGATGTGCGGTGATGCCGTCGCCGGTTTCCTCGAAGCTCTCCAGCTCGGTATTCCGTTCGACCTGGATACCAAAGGCTTCCAGGCGTTCGATCAGCAACCGCTCGTGCTCGTCCTGAGGAAATATTTCGAGGAACGCATAAGGCGTCAAACCCTCGCCGACCCGGCTCAACGGCAAGCGTGCCACCGGTTCGCCCTTGACCCAGAAGTTGGCCGCCGCCACGCGATGTCCCTTCTGTATCACGGCGTCACTGAGGTCGAGTTGGTGATACAACTCCAGCGTCCGCGCCTGCACCGCCAGCGCTCGTGAAGTGGTGCCGGGTGCCGATGTCTTGTCGAGAATCCGCACGCGGATCCCCAGTTTGCTCAGCCACAGTGCGAGCACCAGCCCGGTGGGGCCGGCACCGATGATCAGTACGTCGCTACGGTTCATGCGCCTGTCCTCCCCGGCGTTTGGCTCAAGTATGGTTCAGGCGAGGAGGGCCGTCAGACAGACTGCCCAACGGAAAAAGGCCCTGCAGGAGCGGCTTGCTGGCGATGAACGATTACGCGGTCATCTTGATGCACTGCGTTGCTCCCATCGCCAGCAAGCCGGCTCCTGCAGGTTGGCGTGTCTGTGGAGGGAACAGTGTGTCGCCGGCACAGTCATAGCCTGCGTCATGGGATTGATCGTATGGTTACCCCGGCCCAACGGATTTGATGGAGCAGTATGCAAGCCAATCGATTGATCATGAGCGTCGCGGCGCTGTTGATTCTTGCCGGGTGCGCAACGCAGCGCAGCGAGGAAGCCCCGGCCCGACCACCTGCCGAGGTCAAGGCCGAGATCGTTCGCCTGCTGCCGGCCAAGACCGCGGACCGCCAAGGCTGGGCCACGGACATTTACGCTGCCTTTGCCGCGCAGAACATTTATCCCTCCACGCAGAACCTGTGTTCCGTGCTGGCCGTCACCGAGCAGGAATCGACTTTCCAGGTTGATCCGTCGGTGCCGGGCCTGGGCAAGATCGCCCGGGATGAAATCGACCGGCGTGCCGCGAAAGCCCACATCCCCGGCCTGCTGGTGAGCGGGGCGTTGAAGGTGAGTTCAAGTAACGGCAAAAGCTACAGCGATCGCTTGAATGCCGCGCGCAGCGAAAAGGAGCTCAGCGCGATCTTCGATGACTTCATCGGCATGGTGCCCATGGGGCGAACGCTGTTCGGCGGCTTCAACCCGGTGCACACCGGTGGCCCGATGCAGGTGAGCATCGACTTCGCCGAACAACAGGCCCGGAATTATCCCTACCCGGTGGGCAGTACGATTCGGCATGAAGTGTTCAGCCGTCGCGGCGGCATGTATTTCGGCATCGCTCACTTGCTCGGTTATCCGGTGAGCTACAAGCAGCCGCTGTACCGCTTCGCCGATTTCAACGCTGGCTGGTACGCAAGCCGCAATGCCGCGTTTCAGAACGCTGTGAGCCGCGCTTCGGGCATCCCGCTGGCGCTGGACGGCGATCTGGTGCGCTACGGCTCGATCATGCCCGGCACCACGGAACTGGCCGTGCGCGCCCTCGGCAAGCGCCTGGACATGCGCAACCCGACCATCAGGGATCAACTGGAGAAGGGCAACAGTCTCGAGTTTGAGGACACCCAGTTGTATCAACGGGTCTTCGAGCTGGCCGAACAAGCCGAAGGCCGTTCATTGCCGCGTGCGGTATTGCCGGGGATCGTCCTGCAGAGCCCGAAAATCACCCGCAAACTCACCACCGCGTGGTTTGCAAAACGGGTTGATGAACGTTATCAGCGCTGCATGGCGCGGGCGGGGAAGTGACCGGTTTCAAAAAAGCGCAAAACCCGGCTTCATCAGGTTGATGAGACCGGGTTTTTTTGTCGAGTCTTGCGGTACAGCCATTCATTCACACTGCACGGCTTTCTATCAGACGGTCGGAGCCACCTTCGGCAACGCGGTTTTCGATCAGACGGTCGGAGCCACCTTCAGCGACGCGGTTTTCGATCAGACGATCAGAGCCACCTTCGGCCACGCGGTTTTCGATCAGACGATCCGAGCCGCCTTCAGCCACGCGGTTTTCGATCAGACGATCAGAGCCACCTTCAGCGACGCGGTTTTCGATCAGACGATCCGAGCCACCTTCGGCCACGCGGTTTTCGATCAGACGATCCGAGCCACCTTCAGCAACGCGATTTTCGATCAGACGATCCGAACCACCCTCAGCCACACGGCTTTCAATCAGACGATCCGACCCGCCCTCAGCGACAACCGGGTGAGCAGAAGAAGCGGCAAAAGCGTTAACTGCAAAAACCGAGAAAGCGATGCTGAGGAAGAGTTGGCGTTTCATGATCGTGTGCTCCGGGGTGTTATTGGTTGGTATGGAGGCGATGTTACGCCCCGGAGTTTTTAAGAGAACTTCATTGACGTGATGGTGAACATCGACGGCAGTGATGAATCGGATGGCTTGTCCTGTGTGGCGGTGATCGGCGGCGGCAATCAGATGACTTTCACCGCCCGCCCAATGAACTGAATCGGCCCGGTCGGTTTGCCGATCGGCGAGCCGCTGGGGTTTTCCAGGGTCAGTTCGAACAGTTGGTTCGGTTCCAGCGGCGGCAGTTTGTCCAGGGGCACCGACAGGGTTTGTCCCGGTTTGACCAGCCCCAGCGAGACCGGTCCTTGCCAGCCTTCGGCCTTGGTCCAGAACTCCAGCGCCTTGTCCGCCGGAACCTCTGCCACTCCCAGCGGAATCAACTGGATCTCCCGGCGGTTGCTGGCTTGAATCACCCAACCCGGCGCTTTGTCCTGCGGCGCGACCAGCACCACCATATACGTCGGTTTGACCGTGGCTTGGGTCAGCAGCAACGCACCGAGCAGCAACGTCGCCGCCAGCCCCGCCCCGGCGAGCCCGCGCCAGAGCGGCAAAAGATTCCACCAGGATGACCGCTCGGCCGCTGGCGTGACTGGCTGTCGGTTCAACGCGTTGACACTGCGCTCGATGCGTTGCCACAGGAGGTGCGATGGGTTTTCGGGCTCGGCGAGGTCGGTCAGGCCCAGCAAACGACGTTCCCAGGCATCGACCGCCGTGCGCAGTTCGGCGTCGTCGTTCAGGCGTTGTCGAACCTCGGTGCGCCGTTCGGCCGAGAGCGTGCCCAGCACATATTCGCTGGCCAGTTCGTCACGTTCGTCCGGGGTTTCATCCACAGGTCGGGTGGTCATCCCATGCACTCCCGCAAGGCCGTCAGGCTCCGTTTGATCCAGGCTTTGACGGTGCCCAGCGGGGTGCCGAGTTTGTGTGAAATCTGCGCGTGGGAATACCCGTCGACGTAGGCATGCAGGATGCAAGTGCGCCTTGAGGGTTCAAGCTGTTCCAGGCACCGATGAATACGTGATGAGTGCACGTCGGCATCGAAGGTTTCAGCGTCGTTTTGCACGTCGGTATCGCCCTGGATCTCGCGGCTGTTGTCGCGGATGAAATTGAGCGCCAGATGCCGGGTTACGCTGTACATCCAGCCCCGCGCCGATCCCCGCGTCGGGTCGAAACCGGCGGCACCGGCCCAGATCTTGAGGAACGCATCGTGGACGATGTCTTCGGCCAGCGCGGTGTCGCGCACCAGGCGTTTGGCCACGCCGAGCAGCCGTGGGCTTTCCTGCACGTACAAATCCCGCAGGGCTTGACGCTCGCCCCGGCCACAGGCGGCAAGACGGGCTTCATAGTCGAAAATGGGTTCGGGCAAGGACACAGATCTCAGCCGTTATGTGGGGCAGTCCGAATGCAATCTAGCAAACAATCAGCACCCCTGTAGGAGCGAGCAAGTTCGCTCCTACAGAAGATTGCATCGGGCCGGGGTTTAGCTGGCCGCCCAGAAAATGTAATCCGCCTGGTACTTCACCACTTCCTGCTTGCCCTTGTTGGCCGCCGTGCATTCGGCGCTTGGCGCGACGCCGCCCTTGAGTGCCACGCGCTGGATGTAACTGACACCGCTCATCGCGCCTTTGCCTTCGGCCGGGTTGGCCTTGACCAGTTGATAGGGCAGGTTGCCCGGGCTCGACGGCGCGACGGCCAGCTGGGTGCCGGTGACTTTCGAGCCGTCCTTCGCTTGCCAGGTCGCCGGTGGTCCGAAATAGGTACCGACCTGCTTGCCGCTGCGATCATTGAGCACCGCTTTGGGGCCGACGAAGAACCATTCGGTCTGCCCGGCGGCGTTGGCCTTGTCGCGGCATTCGTAAGTGATCTCGCCGACCCCGGTGGTTTCCAGGGCGACCTTGTGCCCGTCCGGCACCTTGATGCTGTCGGGCAGACTGGTCTGGGCCAGGGCCGCAGGGACGGTGGCGAGTAAACCGGCAAGGCAAATCAGCTGTCTGGCATTCATGAAAATCTCTCCGCTAATGAGTATTCCGTCATGCAGCAAAAGGAGCTGCTACAGGTACTACCCGTCGGAAAGCGATTTGGATGCACGCCTGAAAAAGAAATTTTCAGGCACGGCCAGCGTCAGCTGCTACAAAGAGAACACGCAATGGAGGTGTTTATGTACCAGCTCTATGGACACCAGAACTCCGGTGCCGCCGCCATCGAAGCCGCGCTGGAGCTCTGCGAGATTCCTTACCGCTTCATCGACGTCGAGGTTTCCACGGAGGCGGCCCACGCCCTGGAGAAGCTCAACCCGCTCAAGCAGATCCCGACCTTGCAGTTGCCCGACGGCAGCGTTCTGACCGAAAGTGCGGCGATCCTTATTCATCTCGGGCTCACGTTTCCCAAGTCGAAACTGCTGCCGGATAACGCCGCCGAGCGCGATCAGGCGATCCGTGGCCTGGTGTACATCGTCAGCAATTGTTATGCAGCGATCGGCATCATCGACTATCCCGAACGCTGGTTGGCCGTGGCGGATAAGCCCTCCAGGGACAACCTCGTGGCGGGTGCCCGCGAGCGATTGCACTGGAGTTGGGAGGTGTTCGCCGATCAGTTCTCGGGCGAGTTGTATCTGGGGGATGAGGCGCCGGGAGCGCTGGATGTGCTGGCGGCGGTGATCACGCGCTGGGCGGGTAGCCGGGAACATTTGCGCAGCGCCCGACCGGGGTTTTTCGCCTGGCTGGAGAGGATTGACCGGCACCCGACGCTGGCACCGGTCTTTGCACGGCATTGGCCATCCTGAACACCGCTGATCAAAATGTGGGAGCGGGCAGTGTCTGGAGTTATTCGCCGCGAATGTACTGCTCCAACTGACGAATCAGTTCAGCCTGCTCCGCAATGGCTTCCTTGACCAGGTCGCCGATCGACAGCAACCCGATCAGCTTGCCGTTCTCCACCACCGGCAGGTGGCGCAGACGTCTGTCGGACATGATGCCCAGGCACGTGTCGACGGTTTGATGGGTGTCCACGGTGATTACCGGCGACACCATGATGTCGCGCACCGGCGTGCCGACCGAAGAGCGACCATGCAGCACCAGTTTGCGCGCGTAGTCGCGTTCACTGATGATGCCCAGCACTTGGTCATTCTCTACCACCAGCAAGGCACCGACATTCTTCTCGGCCATCTTCATCAGCGCTTCCAGCACCATGTGATCGGGCTTGATCTGGTGCACTTCCTGATTTTTCTGATCTTTCAACTTGAGCAGTTGGGCGACGGTTTTCATGATGGCTTCTCGGGTGTTGTCGTTGTTCTTGAAGAATCGTAGACGCGAGCGCTGAGGGCAAGGCAGAAAGCGGCAGATAACGCGCAAAAAACGTCATTCAGCTGTTTTTCTTCGATAAACCTCACATTTTCGAACACACCACCGACCTGTAGGAGCTGGCTTGCCAGCGATAGCGGTGGGTCAGACGACCTATTTATCGTTTGAACGGACGCTATCGCTGGCAAGCCAACTCCTACAAGAGCTCATCCATCCAGGCGTTCACTGCTATTGGCGGGAATGCCGCGTAGAATCGCCATCTGAATCGGATTTGAGGTTGCAGTGGTGGATTTACAGCGGGGCTTCGTCCTGACCCGGCATTGGCGCGATACCCCGGCCGGTACGGAAGTCGAGTTCTGGCTGGCGACCGAGACCGGTCCCCGGCGCATCCGCCTGCCTCATCAACCGTCGGTGGCGTTCATTCCGGCTGAACAGCGCGAGCAGGCCGAAGCGCTGTTGCACGGCGAAAAAAACGTCGAGCTCAAACCCCTGGCCCTTCAGGATTTCGAGCATCGCCCGGTGCTCGGTCTGTATTGCCAGCAACACGGGCAACTGATGCGTCTGGAGACCGCGCTGCGCAAGGCCGGTGTCGAGATGTTCGAGGCCGACGTGCGCCCACCGGAACGCTACATGATGGAGCGTTTCATCACGGCGCCCGTGATCTTCGGTGGTACACCGAATGCCGACGGCCTGCTGCTCGATGCGCAGATGAAGCCCGATCCCGACTATCGTCCAACGCTCAGGCTGGTGTCCCTGGACATCGAAACCACCGCGCAAGGTGATCTGTATTCCATCGCCCTGGAAGGTTGCGGCGAGCGCCAGGTCTACATGCTCGGCCCACCGAATGGCGACGACAGTGCGGTGGATTTCCAACTCGAATACTGCGATTCCCGAACCCTGCTGCTGAAAAAACTCAACGAATGGTTCGCCCGCCACGACCCGGACGCGATCATCGGCTGGAACGTCGTGCAGTTCGATTTGCGCGTGCTGCACGAACACGCACGCCGGCTGGCGGTGCCGCTGAAACTGGGGCGGGGCGGCGAAGAAATGCAGTGGCGCGAACACGGCAGTCGCAACCATTATTTTGCCTCGGCCGCCGGGCGATTGATCATCGATGGCATTGAATCCCTGCGCTCGGCGACCTGGAGTTTTCCTTCGTTCAGCCTGGAAAACGTCGCGCAAACCCTGCTCGGCGAAGGCAAGGCGATCAGTACGCCGTACCAGCGCATGGACGAAATCAACCGCATGTTCGCCGAGGACAAACCGGCCCTGGCCACCTACAACCTCAAGGACTGCGAACTGGTCACGCGGATTTTTGCCAAAACCCAATTGCTCACGTTCCTGCTTGAGCGGGCCAGCGTCACCGGGTTGCCGGCGGATCGCAGCGGTGGTTCGGTGGCGGCGTTCACCCACCTGTACATGCCATTGATGCACCGTCAGGGCTTCGTCGCGCCCAACCTCGGCACCAAACCGGCGCAGGCCAGCCCCGGCGGATTTGTCATGGACTCGCAGCCGGGCCTGTACGAATCGGTGCTGGTGCTCGACTACAAAAGCCTCTATCCGTCGATCATTCGTACCTTCCTCATCGACCCGGTCGGGTTGATCGAAGGCTTGCGCCATCCTGACGACAGCGAGTCCGTACCGGGTTTCCGCGGTGCGCGTTTTTCCAGGGCCCGGCATTGCCTGCCGGCCATCGTCGCCCGGGTCGCCGAAGGCCGCGAAACCGCCAAGCGCGAACACAACGCGCCGCTGTCCCAGGCGCTGAAAATCATCATGAACGCTTTCTACGGCGTGCTCGGTTCCAGCGGCTGCCGCTTCTTCGATACGCGTCTGGCCTCGTCGATCACCTTGCGCGGCCACGAAATCATGCTGCGCACCCGACAACTGATCGAAGCCCAGGGGCACACGGTGATCTACGGCGACACCGACTCGACATTCGTCTGGCTGCGCCGGGCCCACGGTCAGCAGGAAGCGGCGCAAATCGGCCGCGCACTGGTGGACCACGTCAACCAGTGGTGGCGCGAGCATGTCCAACAGGAGTACGGGCTTGAAAGCGCGCTGGAGCTGCAGTTCGAAACCCACTACAACCGCTTTCTGATGCCGACCATTCGTGGCGCCGAAGAGGGCAGCAAGAAGCGTTATGCCGGGCTGGTCACACGTGACGACGGCACAGACGAGATGGTCTACAAGGGGCTGGAAACCGTGCGCACCGACTGGTCGCTGCTGGCCCGGCAGTTCCAGCAAGAGCTGTACACGCGGATATTCCATCGCCAGCCGTATCAGGATTATGTGCGCGAGTACGTGCGTAAAACCCTGGCGGGCGAGTTCGACGATCGCCTGATCTACCGCAAGCGCCTGCGCCGCACCCTGGACGACTATGAGCGCAACGTGCCGCCGCACGTTCGCGCGGCGCGGATCGCCGACGACTACAACGATCGGCAGGGTCGACCGCGGCAATACCAGAATGGCGGCTGGATCAGTTACGTAATCACCGTCGCCGGGCCCGAGCCGCTGGAGATTCGCAGTGCGCCCATCGATTACGACCATTACGTCACGCGGCAACTGCAACCGGTGGCCGATGCGGTCCTGCCGTTCGTGGACGACGATTTCTCAACCCTGATTGGGGGGCAGTTGGGCCTGTTTTGAGTCCAGCAGGGTTAACGTCCACGCGTCCGGGATTCCGTGGAAATACTGGTCCAGCGCTTGTTGAAACAGGCTGTTATCCGGGGCGATCTGGGCGAACAGGGTCATCGACGAATGGAATTTAAGGTCGTCCGGATGGCCAAAAATCTCCGCGATGGAACGCTGCGGGATGTTCAGCACCAATTGTGCGCAAGTTCGCAGTCGGGACCCCAGCAATGCATGTTCCAGATAGGCTGAGGCCTCTTCGCTCGAGTGAATGGCATATCGTTGCGACATTTCGCTGCCACCCAGGCCGATGAATTGCGGAAAGATGAACCACATCCAGTGACTGCGCTTTCGTCCTGTGCCGAGTTCGTTTTTCACTCGCTCGAACACCGGGTCCTGCGCCTGGATAAAGCGCTGCAGGTTGAAGACGTCGAGCTGATCGGTGCTTCTCATGAGAAGCCCTCTGACAAAACCGCGATGGCTCAGACCATGGCCAGTCGCTGTTTGCGTTGTGGCGCGCGAAACGCTTGGTCCAGCGCCTCCAGATCCCCGGCCTCAAGCCGTAATTGCGCGGCTTGTGCATTCAGATGCACGTGTTCAGGCCGAACCGCTTTGGGAATGGCGATAACACCATCCTGTCGCAGAATCCATGCCAGCGCTACCTGCGCCGGTGTCACGCCGTGACGGGTGGCCACCCGGTTGAGTGTCGGGTGGGCCAGCAACGCCCCGCCCTGGCCGATGGGACAGTACGCCATCAATGGCTGCCGATGCTGTTGGCTCCAGGGCAGTAAATCAAATTCTATGCCGCGTTCTTCAAGGTTATAGAGCACTTGATTGGTGGCGCACGCCGGGGAGGCCAGTTCCTCCAGGTCATCCACATCGAAATTGGACACACCCCAACGGCCGATCTTGCCGTCTGCGCGCAAGCGTTCGAAGGCGTCGACGGTTTCTTCAAGCGGATACTGGCCGCGCCAGTGCAACAGGTACACGTCGATGTAGTCGGTGTTCAAGCGGCGCAGGCTGCGCTCGCAGGCCTGGGGGATGCCTTTGCGGCTGGCGTTATGCGGATAGACCTTGCTGACGAGAAACACCTTGTCGCGCAGGCCGGCAATCGCTTCGCCCACCACCTCCTCGGCGCCCCCTTCGCCATACATCTCGGCGGTGTCGATCAGGGTCATGCCCAGTTCGATGCCCAGGCGCAGCGCGGCGACTTCTTCAGCTTGTCGGGCGCGATCTTCACCCATGCGCCAGGTGCCCTGGCCAATGACGGGTACGTCGACACCGGCCAGTTCGAGGGTCCGCATGAAAATCTCCTTAATGTCATTCGGTCGATACTTCGGTTGGCAGCAGAATAGCCCATGGGTTCCCCGCACGTGTCGCTACTGCCGGGCTCGCGAGACCGCGTGCGCTGGCGCAGTCCTCGCAAGCGCTGGATTTATCGCGGACTTAGTCCTCGAACGCAGCCTCGCGGGCCGGCAGTTGCTACAGGTGACAGGGGTTACTGAGCGGAGAATTTCAGCACGGTGCTCTGGGTATACGTCTTGCCCGGATCCAGGCGTGTGGACGGGAAGTCTGGCTGGTTTGGCGCATCCGGGTAGTGCTGGGTTTCCAGGGTGAACGCGCTCCAATGCGTATAAGTTTTGCCGGCCTTGCCCTTGACCGTGCCGTCGAGGAAGTTGCTGGTATAGAACTGCACGCCGGGTTCGGTGGTGTAGAGTTGCAAGCGGCGCCCGGACTGCGGGTCGCTGACATCGGCGGCGAGCTTGCGCGGATCGCCCTTGGCATCCAGTACCCAGTTGAAGTCAAAACCGCCCTGTTTCGGCTCGGCGAATTTCAGCTGTGGATGATCGGCCTTGATGTGTTTACCGATGGCGGTGGGTCGGGTGAAGTCCATAGGTGTGCCGGCGACTGGTGCCAGTTCGCCGGTCGGTATCAACTTGCCGTTGACCGGTGTGTAGTGGCTGGCGTGCAAGGTCGCGATCTGTTGCAACACGTCACCGTTACCGGCGCCCGCCAGGTTGAAATAGCTGTGGTTGGTCAGGTTCAGCACCGTGGGCTTATCGGTGGAGGCCTTGTACTCGATGCGCAGCTCGTTGTTCTCGTTGAGGCTGTAGGTGACCTCGGTTTTCAGGTTGCCGGGAAAGCCCATTTCGCCGTCCGCCGACAGGTAGGTCAGGGTCACGCCCACCGAGTCCTTGCTTTTGGCCGGCTCGGCTTTCCACACGTGTTTATCAAAGCCTTGCGGGCCACCGTGCAGTGAATTCGAGTGGTCATTTTGCGGCACCTGATAGCGCTTGCCGTCGAGTTCGAAGGCGCCATTGGCGAGGCGATTGCCGAAACGTCCGATGGTCGCGCCGAAGTAGGCCGTGCCGCTCTGATAGCCCTGCACGTCATCGAAGCCGAGCACTACGTCCGCCACCTTGCCGTTCTTGTCCGGCACTTCAAGCGATTGCAGCGTCGCACCGTAAGTGATCACGGTAGCTTGCATGCCGTGGCTGTTACGCAACACGTATTGCTCGACGGGCGTGCCGTCGCTGGTTTTGCCGAACGCTTTGTGTTCGCTGGACAGGCCGGCGGCCTGGGCGGTGAGTGTGGCGATCATCAGGGACAGTCCGAGGACGTAATAGGGTTGTCGGGATTGAAGCATGGTTTACCTTCCTTTTTTTGTTGTTTTTTGCAAAGTAGTCATACTAATTGTCGCTTTGTGTGGCGAACAAGGAAGGATTTATAGCTGATATTTATGGAGTTGCACTAATAAAGTATTACTAATTTGCGAGTGGAATAAAGAACTGCTCAGGTTGACGGACTGCCGGCACTGCACTTTTTCGCAATCCACGGCTCTATCCCTTGCCAGCCTGCGGCGATCCCCTCTGCCGGCCCATGTCCAAGTCCAAGCCCCCATGGCCCGAGTTTTACCCCTCATCGCTGTGTACATCCGCCGCCACTGCCTGCTGCTCGCCGTCCTGTCGACGCTGTTCACGACCGGGTGCAGCCAGCAACAAGGCCGGGACATCGTCAGCCAGTTTCGCGAGGGCCGGCCCCAGGAATTCCTCCAGACCAGCGTCGACCGCATGGCCACCCTGGCGATGCGCGACAACCTCGACAGCCTCTACCTGCTGATGAGCAAGCTCTACCTGCGCAACCCGCAGGAGCTGAAGAAATCCGGTTTCCTCGACGCCCGCACCGCAGGCAAACAGGTGCGCATGGCCATTGAGCAACAACAGCCGCTGCCGACCCTGGGGGGCAAGAAAGATCTGGCGGCGCTGAGTTACGCCATGAGTCCGGAATTCCTCGGCGACCGGGTCGGTGCCTTTATCTATGCCATCGGCAGCATGCTGGTCACCGCTCACGGCAATCGGCTGGAGTTCTACATGACCGATGCGATCAACCCGACCTTCGTCAACAACGCCGCGCGCAACATCGAGAAAGCCACCTGGATCCTCAGCCAGCGGCAGAACAAGAACGGCGACCCCTTGCTGTTCTCCAACGAGATCTCGGAGGAGGGCAGCAACCTGAGTTTCGCCGTGGAGTTCGGCAAGATCGTCGCGCGCCTGGACCTGCTGACCCAGATGCTGGACGAGCGCTACCGGCGGATCGGCCTGAATTACGCGCAGAGTCTGCTGTTTCTCAATTTCCTGCCTGTGCAGTGAGTCCTCTGTAGGAGCCGAGCAAACTCGGTTCCTACACGGTCCGCGTGTGGGCAGAAGGAATAACGATAGACCCTATCGATATAAGTAGTTATAAGAAAAATCGCTATGCTGCTGGCCAGTTTTTTCATGCGTTTTCAGTGGGCGTGTTAATGGATTTCGTTAACTTCGGTTTGGTTGTGGCAGGTTTGGTGGTGGGGTTCATTGTCGGCATGACTGGCGTGGGCGGCGGCTCGTTGATGACGCCGATCCTGCTGTGGTTCGGCATCAATCCGGCCACGGCGGTGGGTACGGATCTTCTGTACGCGGCGATTACCAAATCCAGCGGCGTGCTGGTGCATCGCAAGAACAAGAACATCGACTGGGCGATTACCGGTTGGCTGACCCTCGGCAGTGTGCCGGCGGTGGCGCTGACGCTGTGGTTCCTGAGCAGTTTGCAAACCTCCCCGGATGCGATGAACGCCGTCATCAAACAGGCACTGGGTTTTGTGCTGTTTGCCACGGCACTGGCGATTTTCTTCAAGAAACGCTTGCTCGACTTTGCCCACAAACGAGCGGGCGGCGAGTACAACCCAAGCGGCCAGCGCTTGAATGTGCTGACTGTGATCACCGGCCTGATCCTTGGCACCATGGTCGCCCTGACCTCCATTGGCGCAGGCGCCCTGGGCACCGTGGCGTTGTTCATCCTCTATCCGCTGCTGCCGACCCGTCGTCTGGTCGGCACGGAAATCGCCCACGCCGTGCCGCTGACCCTGGTCGCCGGTCTTGGCCACGCGAGCATGGGCAACATGGATTGGCATGTGCTGGGCTACTTGCTGGTCGGTTCGTTGCCGGGGATTTACCTGGGCAGTCACCTGACGGGCCGTATCTCCGATGAAGTGTTGCGCCCTTGCCTGGCCACGATGCTGGTGCTGATCGGCTACAAACTGGCGTTCTGATGGTTGCCTCTGGCCTCAGTCATTCACGGGTGAAAATCTCCAGCAGATGCCCGTCCGGGTCATCGAAATACACACGCCTTCCTCCCCCATAGTCATTGATTTCTTCGGGGCGCTGCTTACCCGGATCAGCCCACCACGGTTGTTTTCTGGCTTGCAGGCGCGCGAAGGCCGCATCGAAATCGTCGTCGCCGATCAGGAACGCATAGTGCTGGGAGGCTATCGGCGGGTCATTGTCGTAGTAATCCAGCGACACGCCGTTGTCGAACCTGACAATCAGCATCGGCCCGAAGGGCTCGGGGGCGGGCAGGCCGAGGAGTTCTGTCAGGTAGTTGGCCGATGTCTGCTTGTCGCGACACCAGACGATGGTGTGGTTCAACTGAGCGCTCATCGAGAAATCCTCACGGCGGATCAGGTGGTTTGTTTATGAACCATGAGATTAGTCCAGCCTGTTGCGCAATGACCGCCCTGACCTAAGCTTGGGTCAAGGCGAGACACAATTGCGGTGCGTCACCCGGAACGATCGCCGCGATGCGCAATCATTAGAGCGTGGATATCAAAAGGAGATGCGCATGCTCATCAGGTCATTGACCCTGACAACCCTGCTGGCGATTGCCGGCCCCTTGCTCGCCGCCGATGGCGACTCACCGCTGGACATGGACAAGGGCAGGTCCCGGCCGCTGATTGTCATTGCTCCGAGCACGGTCGATCCGACGTGGGTCAGCCTGAAAAAGTCGCTGGATGAGCCGGCCAATCGCAAAGAGTTCACCGATCGGAACCTGGTCCTGTACACCGTGCTCAACCTGATGGGCCAGCGCGAAGGCAAAGACCTGGGACCACAAGACACGGCGGCGCTGATCCGTTCGCTCAAGTTGGGAGCCGGGGCGAAGACCAAGGTGATTCTGGTCGGCAAGGACGGCGAAAAGAAACTCGAGCAATCGGATGCGGTTGATCTGAAGACGATTTTCAAAACCGTCGACGAGTTACCGCCGGCCGAGAAAGAAGCCACGGTGCCCACGCCGCCGCCGGTCACTGAAGCCGAACCGGTCAAGGGCGCGAAGGGAACGAAACCGGGCAAGCCGGCGAAGCCCGCCAAGCCACCGGAAATGCCTGACGATTGAACACAGCGATGGACACGCGCTAACGAAAATGGGCGACCTCAACAGGTCGCCCATTTTTGTTTACACCGCTTACCCCCTGAAGGAGTGAGCCCCTGCTACAGAGGTGCGGTTCCAGGCTATTGAGCCAACGCGCTCAGAATCGAGTGCGCGATCTTGATCCGCTCCGGGTTCGGGTAGTTTTTATTGGCCAGGATTACGATGCCGATACCCTTCGACGGTACATACGCCACGTAAGCACCGAAGCCACCGGTTGAGCCTGTTTTATTGAACAGCACATTGGCCGGTTGAGGTTGCGGCGGGTTCAGCCATTGGACTTTATGCGCCTCCATCGCCATTTGCGATGAGTTGCCGGCGAGCAGTTTGTCGAGGCTGATCGGGTAGGTGTAGCGCTCCCAGCCCAGGCCTTGGGTCATGTCGCCAACCGTGTAGTAGCCGGTATGCGTCACGGCGATGGCTTGCTGCATCGGCGCTTCAAGGCCCGACGGCTTCATGTTCGCTTCGACGTAGCGAAGCAGATCCGAGGCGCTGGTTTTTACGCCATACGCCTCTGAATCCAATGCCCCCGGCTCAACCCTCACAGGCTTGTCATCCTTGGTGTAACCCTGAGCGTAAAGCGCCATTTGGGTGGGCGGTACCTTCAGGAAAGTGTGCTGCAACCCGAGTTTCGGCAGCACGGTTTTTTCCATCAGTGCATCAAATGGCTGGCCCATGCTGTGGGCCGCGAGATAACCGAACAACCCCAGGCTCGGGTTCGAATACTGCCGATGGCTACCGGCGGCGTAGACCGGTTTCCACTGTTTGAAATAGCCGAGCATTTTGTCCGGCGCATCGGCATCGCTCGGGAATTGCAGCGGCAGGCCACCGGCGGTGTACGTGCCCAGTTGCAGCACGCTGACGCGATCGAATGCGCTGCCCCGCAACTCAGGCAGGATGTGGCTGGCCGTGTCGGACAGGGACAGTTTTCCGCTGGCCTGGGCGTAGGCGGCGAGGGTGGCGGTATAGGTTTTGCTCACCGAGCCGATCTCGAACAGGGTGTCTTCGGTGACAGCCGTTCCGGTTTTCTTCGAGGCCACGCCGTAGTTAAAGTAATGCGGCTGGCCATCCACCGTGATCGCGATGGCCACGCCGGGAATGTTCTGTTGCTGCATGACCGGGACAACCGCAGCTTTCACTACCGCTTCGATCTGCGCGTCAGTCTGACTTCCGGCAACGCAGTAGCCTGCACCCAGGAGCAGTCCGAAAGCGCTGCAGGATAAGACCTTGCCGAGTTTTAAGTTATGCATGATTGAGCCGCTGTCCATAAGATTTGATGATTAAACCCGCTACACTCCGAGCGGTTTATAAATCGGGCCGCCGATAGGCGTGTCAAATCTAGTCATTCTGCTGGTGCTCGACAAACGACAAATTTTCGGCTGAGCCATTAGAAAAATTAGGGAGTTGGCATGATCCGCCCGCAATTACCGCTTAACGCACTGCGCGCCTTCGAGGCTTCTGCACGCCACCTGAGTTTCACACGGGCGGCGGTTGAATTGTGCGTCACGCAGGCTGCGGTGAGCCATCAGGTCAAAAGCCTGGAAGCCCAGCTCAACGTCACGCTGTTCAAACGCTTGCCTCGCGGCTTGATGCTGACCAGTGAAGGGGAGACGTTGTTGCCGGTGCTGCGCGAGTCCTTCGACCGCATCGCCGAAACCCTCGAGCGTTTCGAGGGCGGGCATTTTCGCGAAGTGCTGTCGGTGGGCGCGGTGGGAACGTTTGCGGTGGGTTGGTTGTTGCCGCGCTTGGCCGACTTCCGGGCGAAACATCCGTTCATAGATTTGCGCCTGTCGACCCACAACAATCGGGTGGACGTGGCGGCTGAAGGGCTGGATTACGCCATTCGCTTTGGAGCGGGGGCGTGGCACGGGATTGAAGCGGTGCGCTTGATCGAGGCGCCGTTGTCGGTGTTGTGCGTTCCCGAGATTGCCCGGCAACTGCACACATCGGCCGATCTGCTGCAGCAGACGTTGCTGCGTTCCTACCGCACCGATGAGTGGCCCGAATGGTTTCAGGCCACCGGCCTTCCTGCCTATGCCGCGCCGCCCCGGAGCATCGTCTTCGATTCCTCGCTGGCGATGATGGAGGCCGCGCTGCAAGGAATGGGCGTGGCTTTGGCACCACCGCTGATGTTCGCCCGACAACTGGCAGCGGGTGCCATAGAGCAACCGTTCGCCATCGGCATCACCACCGGCAGCTATTGGCTGACCCGCTTGCAGTCGCGACCCGAAACGTCGGCGATGGCCGCGTTCAAGGGGTGGCTGCTGCAAACGGCGCATGAACACCGCTTACCCTTGTAGGAGCCGGCTTGCTGGCGATCCAGACGCAGCGGTCCGTTTGACAGACCGCGTCGCCTGGATCGCCAGCAAGCCGGCTCCTACAGGTGTGTGGTGTTAGCGCACCAGGCATGGGCGCTTGTTATCAAACGTCCAGCCCGGAATCAGAAACTGCATCGCCACGCTGTCGTCCCGCGCGCCCAGCCCCATGCCTTTGTACAGCTCATGGGCCTTGGCCAGTTGATCCACGTCCAGCTCGACGCCGAGCCCCGGCTTCTTCGGCACTTGTACGCAACCGTCGACGATTTGCAGCGGGGCTTTGGTCAGGCGCTGGCCGTCCTGCCAGATCCAGTGGGTGTCGATGGCGGTGATGTCGCCCGGTGCGGCGGCTGCGACGTGGGTGAACATCGCCAGGGAAATGTCGAAGTGGTTGTTGGAGTGCGAGCCCCAGGTCAGGCCCCATTCGTGGCACATCTGCGCCACGCGCACCGAACCCTGCAGGGTCCAGAAGTGCGGGTCGGCCAGCGGGATGTCCACCGATTGCAACTGGATCGCGTGGCCCATTTCCCGCCAATCGGTGGCGATCATATTGGTAGCGGTTTTCAGGCCCGTGGCGCGGCGGAACTCAGCCATGACTTCGCGGCCCGAGTAACCGTTTTCCGCACCGCAGGGGTCTTCGGCGTAGGCCAGAACATGATGCTGGTCCCGGCACAAACGAATCGCTTCTTTCAGCGACCAGGCGCCATTCGGATCGAGGGTGATGCGCGCATCCGGGAAGCGTTCGGCCAGTGCGGTCACCGCTTCGATTTCTTCATCACCACTGAGCACGCCGCCCTTGAGTTTGAAATCCTTGAAGCCGTAACGGGCGTGGGCAGCTTCCGCCAGACGCACCACGGCGTCGGCGGTCATGGCCTTCTCGTGACGCACGCGGAACCAGTCGTTGTCGGCGTCCGGTTCGCTGCGATAGGCCAGGTCAGTCTGATTGCGGTCACCGACATAAAACAGATAACCGAGCATCTTCACTTCATCGCGCTGCTGGCCTTCGCCGAGCAGGGCGGCGACCGGCACGTCCAGATGCTGACCGAGCAAGTCGAGCAACGCCGCTTCCAGGCCGGTAACGGCATGGATGGTGATGCGCAGGTCGAACGTCTGCAAACCGCGGCCGCCGGCATCGCGGTCAGCGAAGGTCTGGCGCACTTGATTGAGGATCTTCTGGTACGTACCGATCGGGCTGCCGACCACCAGGCTGCGCGCATCTTCCAGCGTCTGGCGAATACGCTCGCCGCCGGGTACTTCGCCGACGCCGGTGCGCCCGGCGTTGTCCTTGAGGATCACGATGTTGCGGGTAAAAAACGGACCGTGCGCGCCGCTGAGATTGAGCAGCATGCCGTCGTGACCGGCCACCGGAACGACCTGCATGCTGGTGATGATCGGGGCTTTTGCGGTGTCTTGTGCGTTCATATTCTTATCCTTGTAGACCGGAGCTCAGGCGTGTTCAGGCGTTGGTTTGCCCAGCGCAACGGCCGGTGCAGTTTTCGGGGTATTACGGGCGGCGAAGACGATGATCGCGGCAATGATCGACGTGGCGGCCAGGCCATACAGTCCGCCCTGAATCGAACCGGTGTGCTCTTCGAGCAAACCAAAGGTGGTCGGCGCGACGAAGCCGCCGAGGTTGCCCACCGAGTTGATCAGCGCGATCACGCCCGCGGCGATTCGTGCATCGAGGTACGCCTGGGGAATCGGCCAGAACAGCGACGAAGCGGATTTGAAACCCAGTGCTGCGAAGCAGATCGCCACGAAGGCAAAGATCGGCCCGCCGGTGGTGGACATGAACATCCCCGCCGCCGCGATCAGCAGGGCAGCGGCGACCCAAGCTTGCTGGTGTTTCCATTTCGCCGACAGCGAAGCGAAGGCGTACATGCCGACGATCGACAGCAGCCACGGAATCGAGTTGAACAACCCGACCTGAATGTCGCTGAGGTCGCCCATCTTCTTGATGATGCTCGGCAGCCAGAAGGTCGCGGCGTAGATGGTCAGCTGAATGAAGAAATAGATCAGGCAGAACAGGATGATCTGGCGATCCTTGAGCAGCTTGCCCAGCGACGGTTTGATCGGCGTCGCGGCTTCGCGGGCCAGTTGTTCGTCGTCGATGGCTTTGACCAGTGCGTCTTGTTCTTCGCGGCTCAGCCATTTGGCGTCATGGGGCTTGGAGTCCAGCCAGAACCAGACGAACACGCACAACCCGACCGAGAACATGCCTTCGATGAAGTACATCCATTGCCAGCCGTGCATGCCGAACCCGCTGATTTGCAAGAGCAACCCGGACAACGGGCCGGAGATCAGTGAGGCAATGGCCGAACCGCTGAGGAAAATCGCAATGGCCTTGCCGCGTTCAACGCCAGGCAACCAGCGAGAGAAGTAGTAAATCACCCCCGGGAAGAACCCGGCTTCAGCCACGCCCAGCAGGAATCGCAGGATGTAGAAATGGGTTTCGTTCTGGATGAACGCCATGCAGGCGGCCACCAGACCCCAGGTCAGCATGATGCGGGTCAGCCAGATTCGCGCGCCGACTTTTTGCAGGAGGATGTTGGAGGGGACTTCAAACAGCGCGTAACCGATGAAGAACAGACCGGCACCGAGGCCGTAGGCGGCAGCGCCGATGCCCAGGTCATGTTCCATGTGGGCGCGGACGAAGCCGATGTTCACGCGGTCGATGTAGTTGACGATGAACATGATGACGAACAGCGGTAGGACGTGGCGTTTCACTTTCGAGATGGCGGACTTCAGGACCGGATCGGCGCCGTCGTGCATCCCGGAGATGGATGTATTCACTTGGTTTTCTCCCACTGATTATTTTTATGCGGGGTGTTGCTGATGCTGCTTTGTTGATAGACATCATACAACTGCGAATTTTCATCCTGCAAGAGGATTTAGCCAGTAAAATATGGATTTTTTGGTGGTTTGTGCTCATTTTGAGAAATGTTTGTGTGTTGGCTTCTTACCTTGAATACCTGTTTTGTTGAGTGTTGTCATACAAGTTTGAGGCTGTTTTATTGAGATTCTGCTCAGCGGCAGTGCTACGATCCGCTTAGCCTGCTTCCGGATGACCGCCATGCAAGAAGACCTCGACGCGCCTGCCCGCAAGCGCACCCACAACCTGGCCCACGACCTGGTCGCCAAACTGACCCAGAGCATCCTGCTCGGCCAGATGTTGCCGGGGGACAAGCTGCCCTCGGAGAACACGATTGTTCAGGAGCACGGCGTCAGTCGCACCGTGGTGCGCGAGGCGATCTCGAAATTGCAGGCGTCCGGATTGGTGGAAACCCGGCACGGCATCGGCACGTTCGTTATCGAGCGCGCGCCGGAGCAGGGGCTGCGACTGAATGTCGACACCGCGCTGGGGGTGCGCAGCATTCTGGAATTGCGCATGGGCCTCGAAACCCAGGCCGCCGCGTTGGCGGCCATGCGACGCACGGATCAGCAACTGGCGCAGATGCGCGAAGCGCTGGACAACTATCAAAGCCTGCTCGCCAACAACGACAGCTGCGTCGAAGCCGACAAGCGTTTTCACCTGCTGATCGCGGAAGCGACTGGCAACGTCTGCTTCACCGAAATCATGCAGCACCTGGGCAGCGCCATGATTCCCCGGACCCGGGTCAATGCCGCCGAGCGCGGCGCGGCGGATTTGAGCAAGCTGGGGCACCTCGCCAACCTTGAGCACGAGGCAATTCTCAATGCCATCAAGCGTCAGGATGCGGATGCGGCGCGGGCGGCCATGTGGTTACACCTGAGCAACAGCCGGGACCGGTTTCTCGCTGATCGCGGTTAACCATTTGTCTGTTCGATAGCACGCGATTCGCGCGCCTGCTTCCAACGAGTACGGCCCGGATTTACTGGACCTCATCAATGAGGTGCGTCATGGCTAACTCAATGGATCACGATGCTCCACCCGGCATGGACCCTGCACGGGACCCGGACGGCGCAGAGCCTGATCGGCCTGAAGACTGGATGGAGCCCGGCGCGGAGGAGGACGTGCCTCCGCCGGATGAACCCACGCCGCTGTCCGATGACAGGCGCTGAACAGAACCCGGCCAGTGTGTGCCGGGTTTTTTGTGCAGGGCAGGTTGACCGCGTCATCGTTCATCGCGAGCAAGCCCGCTTGTGTCTAGATCTAGGAATAAGCTCTGGGGTGAGAGGGGTGGATGGCAAGCTGTGAGTCCGCGGTGCTTGAAGCAC
>NZ_VIUK01000013.1:0-190040 GCF_007828295.1 Pseudomonas sp. SJZ080 | reverse complement strand
CCGAATGAGAAATGGCTGACCGACATCTCGGAGTTCCAGATCCCGGCCGGCAAGGTGTACCTGTCCCCCATGATCGACTGCTTCGATGGGAAGGTAATCAGTTGGTCGATCGGCACGCGTCCCGACGCCGAGCTTGTGAACACGATGCTGGATGCCGCTGTCGAAACGGTGGCCAGCAACGATAAACGGCCTGTTGTTCACTCCGATCGTGGCGCTCACTACCGCTGGCCCGGCTGGCTATCGCGCATCGCTGATGCGAAGCTGATTCGTTCGATGTCGCGCAAAGGCTGCTCACCTGACAACGCGGCTTGTGAAGGTTTCTTCGGCCGACTGAAAACGGAGCTGTTCTATCCTCGCAACTGGCAGTCAACGAGCATCGAGCAGTTCATTCAGGCCTTGGATTCATACATTCGCTGGTACAACGAAAAACGAATCAAGATTTCCCTCGGCGCGCTCAGTCCCATTGAGTATCGTGAAAGCCTGGGCTTCGCGGCATAACCAGTCCAAGTTTTTGTCCGCATCCCCAACAGCCTTTACTGGGTCAGTTTTCGGTCAGCGGCAACAATATAGGCATACTCATAACGCTTTGCAGGCTTAACGTACGATTTTTCCCGTTTGTCCATCCGCCCACAAGCATCTGTCGGAACCCGGGCATTTCGTGTTCGAGGAAAAGCCAAGAGCGTCCTGTGAATTCACGAGAGATAGTAGTTTGGTTCGCAACCGATAAGCAGCTATCGATGCCGAAAAAACGTAAGTGAAGGGTGTGGATCACCAGACTCTATGGATACGAGGGCGCCCGGGGACGCCTTGAGTTTTGTGTAAACTTTTCGCGGTATTTCGAGTATTTATTTCCATTTTCAGAAACCTACACTCTCCAAGGCTGCTGCCGTCCCCGTCCAATCATCTTTGTTTACATAATTGGTCAGCATAATTGCAGAACCCGGCCGGGTAATCGTAATGCGCATGATGCGTGCCGCCGGCGAGGTGACAGGCCAAACCATGCTCCAGTGCCTGTTCCGCCGCCAGCAACGAACCGCCGACCGCGCGCACCGTGCGCCGGGCCAATGCTTCGCTCCACGGCAAGCCAAGGCGCCGCTGGTCTTCGCGGGACAACTCGCCGCTCATGTAGCGTTCGATATAGGCAGCGTCATGGGCAAGGGCGAGAATCTCCGGCGGGCAGAGTTCCGGGCGCAGCAGGTCGGCGTCCCGGGTCAGTCCGCTGTCCACCAGGTGGTCGCGCAGCAGGCGAAACTTGTCCATCGGGAAACGGTGATCCTCCGGGAACTCGGGGCTGTAGTCTTCGTGGTAGATCAGTGGCAGCGACATGGCGGGCTTTTATCAAGGACGGCTGGCAGGATTGAAGGAAGGATCCTACCAGCGATGTAGACTTACGGCATGGAAAGGGGGGGAGTAGACGATGGAGCCGATACTGGAACTCGAAAGTGCGCGACTGCTGTTGCGGCAGTGGCGTGATGAGGATTTGCCAGCGTTTGCAGCGATGTGCGCCGATCCGCAAGTGATGCGCTATTTTCCGGCGCCCCTGAGTCGGCTGGACAGTGCTTCGCTGATCGGGCGCGTGCGCGGGCATTTTGCCGAGCATGGTTTCGGCCTGTGGGCGCTGGAGCGCAAAGATACCGGCGCGTTCATCGGTTTTACCGGGTTGGGTGTGGTCGGATTCGACGCGCCGTTTACGCCTGCCATCGAAATCGGTTGGCGTCTGGCTCGCGAGCACTGGGGCCTTGGCTATGCCAGTGAAGCGGCATGGACCGCTCTGCGCTGCGGGTTTGACCGGCTGGCGTTGAAAGAAGTCGTGTCCTTCACCACGGAAACCAACATGCCTTCACAGAAAGTCATGCAGGCCATCGGCATGCACCACGATTCAGCCGATGACTTTGAGCACCCGACGCTCGCTGCCGATCATCCCCTGCGTCACCATGTGTTGTACCGCATCACCCGTGAACAATGGCTGCAAACCTTGCATGGATAAGCCGGCCCGGACGTTTACAATGGCCCCCATGATGGCCCCGGCCAGAACCTGAATCGACCGCCGCAGCCAAGACTGCGCGGCATTGTGTTGTGTGAGGAGAGTCTGAATGAGCCAAGTGTTGGATGATCTGGTCGACTTGCTGACCCTGGAACCGATCGAAGAAAACCTGTTCCGTGGCCGCAGTCAGGACCTGGGTTTTCGTCAGCTGTTCGGCGGTCAGGTGATCGGTCAGTCGCTGTCGGCGGCCAGTCAGACGGTCGAAGCCGCGCGCCATGTGCATTCGATGCACGGCTATTTCCTGCGTCCGGGCGATTCCGCGTTGCCCGTGGTGTATCAGGTGGACCGGGTGCGCGACGGTGGCAGTTTCAGCACGCGTCGGGTGACGGCCATCCAGAAGGGCAACCCGATCTTCACCTGCAGCGCCTCGTTCCAGTACGACGAAAAAGGTTTCGAGCACCAGGCCGAGATGCCGGTGGTGGTCGGCCCGGAAAACCTGCCGTCGGAGCTGGAGCTGACTCAGCAGCGCGCTCATCTGATTCCCGAACACATGCGTGAAAAACTGCTGTGCCCGAAACCAATCGAATTCCGACCGGTCACCGAGAAAGATCCCTACAACCCGCAGCCGTCCGATCCGATCAAGTACGTCTGGTTTCGTGCAGACGGTGCCTTGGCCGATACCCCGGCGCTGCACAAATACCTGCTGGCCTACGCCTCGGATTTCGGTCTGCTGACCACGTCGATGCAACCTCACGGCAAGTCGGTCTGGCAGAAAGACATGCAGGTCGCCAGCCTCGATCACGCCCTGTGGTTCCACGCGGACCTGCGTGCCGATGACTGGTTGCTCTACGCGATGGACAGCCCGTGGGCCGGCAATTCCCGAGGTTTCACCCGCGGTAGTGTATTCAACCGCGCCGGGCAACTGGTGGCGTCGGTCACTCAGGAAGGCTTGATTCGTCACCGCAAGGATTGGGCATGAGCCTGGCCGAGGTGCGGCACTGGGTGTTCGACATGGACGGCACCCTGACGGTGGCCGTGCATGATTTCGCGGCGATTCGTGTGGCATTGGCGATCCCGGCCGAAGACGACATCCAGACTCACCTCGCCACGCTGCCGGCCGATGAGGCTGCAGCCAAACACGCGTGGTTGCTGGAGCATGAGCGGGATCTGGCGCTGGGTTCGAAACCGGCGCCGGGCGCCGTCGAGTTGGTGTGTGAATTGGCTGGGCGCGGTTATCGGCTGGGCATTCTTACGCGCAATGCGCGTGAACTGGCGCATGTGACGCTGGAGGCCATCGGCCTGGCGGACTGCTTCGCGGTGGAGGATGTGCTGGGGCGCGACGAAGCGCCACCCAAGCCGCACCCCGGTGGTTTGTTGAAACTGGCCGAGGCCTGGAAGGTGCCGGCGAGCGAGATGGTGATGGTCGGTGATTACCGGTTTGATCTGGATTGCGGGCGGGCGGCGGGGGCGCGGACGGTGTTGGTGAATCTGCCGGATAATCCGTGGCCGGAGTTGACCGATTGGCATGCGGCGGATTGTGTCGAGCTGAGGCAGATGCTTTCGGCTTGAGGAATTGGTTGTCTGAGAGTGCCCCTTCGCGAGCAAGCCCGCTCCCACATTCGACCCTGTTCTTTCTGAAAGAACTCGGTCGAATGTGGGAGCGGGCTTGCTCGCGAAGGGGCACTGCCAGGCAATACAAAACTCACTGACCAAACAAAACCTTCTGCCCCTCAGGCGACGTAAACATCCCATCCCCGTTATGCCCAACCCCGGGTACTTCGATCAGTTGCTGATTCAACTCTTTCGGATGGCTACGTTTTAAAGAATCAAAAAAATTGCGTCCGCGAATCAATCGGTAAGCACCCTGGGCTTGGGCTTCACAGCTTTTATCCAGCGCTGGGTGATTCGGGTCGATGTCCTGCTGCCCTAGTAGATAAACGATGTCACGCTGGACGTACTTTTCCTTCAGCTGCGCGGGTGTTTGTCCTTCGGCATAAGCAGGCAGATTGCTCAGGCCGTACTTCCAGCGATTGAAGTCCGGGCAACGGGCATGACTGAAAGCCACCGGCCGTCGCTCATCGAAATACGCGTAGGAAGACGGGTTGGCGATGACATAGCGCACGTGCACGCCAGCAGCCTTGAGTTCCGGTTGATCGTGACTCAACAAGGCATAGCGCTGAACCACCTGAGCACCACCGGAGTGGCCGGCGATGACGATGTCCTTTACGTCCGGAAACTGTCGACGATCGCCAAGCCGGGCAATGATCTGGTCGAGGGCCGCGTAGGAACTCAGCGCAAACGGAGCGGTGGATAAACCGCCGGCCATCCAGTCATTGCCTTGCCAACGCAACACGGTGTCGGCCACTGGATGGAGTGCCACGTCGGTTTCATTGAGAAATTGTGGAGCGATCACCAGCGTGTTGGCGCTTTGCCCGGCCTGTTCCGCCGCACGCTCGGCGCTCTGGCGATACGTTTCGGCGTTGCGCAACCGTCCATGGAGGATGATCAGCACGCGTTCGATTTTCGCTGGCGCCGGGCCAATGCCCACCGCCATCTCACCTTCGTTCAACAACAGCCGTCCGGCGCTGATTTCCTTGACTGCCTGCTCGGCAGCCTGGGTACTTGCACAGGTGAACAACAGAACCAACAGCCACTTATTCATCTATAGGTTTTTCGCCGCAAAGGTATCGCACTGGCCCACCTGGCCTTGCGCAAATCCGGTTTTGAACCAGCGCACCCTTTGCGCTGACGTGCCATGGGTAAACGAGTCCGGCACCACGCGACCCTGACCTTGCTGCTGCAAGCGGTCGTCGCCGATGGCGTTGGCGGCATTCAAGGCTTCTTCGATGTCGCCCGGTTCCAGCCAGTTCAGGCGCTGCTGCGCGTTGTTGGCCCAGACACCGGCCAGGCAATCCGCTTGCAGTTCCTGGCGTACCAGCAAACCGCCGTCGCCTTCCATTTGCCGGCCTTGCTGGCGGGCTGTCTGAATTTTCGCCGAGACACCGAGCAACGTCTGAACATGGTGTCCGACTTCGTGAGCGATCACGTAGGCCTGAGCGAAATCACCCGCAGCGGAAAAGCGTTGTGACATTTCCTGGAAAAAACTCATGTCCAGGTAGACCTTCTGGTCTGCGGGGCAATAGAACGGGCCGGTCGCCGAAGTCGCCAGGCCGCACGCCGAGTTCACCCGGTTGCTGAACAGCACCAGCGTAGGATTCTTATACTGCCGACCGGCCTGCTGAAAAATCTGGCCCCAGGTGTCTTCAGTGTCACCGAGGATCGAGCGTACGAACTCCGCCCCTTCATCATTGGCCGGCGGTGCCTTGCGGGTTTGCGTCGAGGCCGGTGCCGATTGCTCGGTCATTTGGCCGGTCAACTGGCCGAGGATCTGCAACGGGTCCTGGCCGGTGATCCAGCCGATCCCGACAATCAGGATGATGGCCGTCAGGCTCAGGCCCTTGCCGCCACCAAAGCGCATCCCGCCGCCACCACCGCCGACATCATCACCACGGGCATCGACCACGTTGTCGCTGCGTCGGCCTTTTTTCCATAGCATGTGGGAATCCTCTGATTGTCCGTGGGGATGAGTGTTGCTGGTGAGTGAGAGCGGCGCCAGTCCGGTCGTCCGTCTTTCACTCGCTGGCCGGTAGCGTGCAGGCAGTAGGAACATGGATAACCCCTCGAATTCCCTCAGGGGACGGGTTTTTATCAAACAGTCGAGTGTCTGCGTCGCTCAAACCTCGGGTTCCAGATTTCGCATTACCCGGTTCGTCTTCTAGAATCAGGGCAAATCGAATTCGGAACCTCCCATGGCCGGCAGTCAGATCGAACGTGTCTTCAATGTGCTCGAAAGCCTCACCCGTGACCCTCGCGGTTTGCCCATGCAGCTGCTCGCGGAGCAACTGGACATCCCTAAAAGCGCGACCCACCGTATGCTCGCGGAGCTGATTCGACTGGGTTATGTGCGGCAGAATCCGGAGAATCTGCGGTATCACTTGTCCACCAAACTGGTCGCGATGGGTTTTCGTTACCTGGCGGGTAGCGGCGCCGATATCGTTCAGCCCGTGCTGGATCGTCTGGCCCAGGAAACCGGGGAACTGGTGCGTCTTGGGCTTATCGAAGGTGAGCGGCAGATCTGGATCGCCAAATCCCAGGGCGCCCGTTCGGGGTTGCGTTACGACCCGGACATGGGCCGCGACGCACCGTTGTTTTATACGGCTTCGGGCCATGCGTGGCTGGCTTGCATGAGCGACGCCGAGGCCTTGTCGCTGGTGGAGCGCCAGGGCGGCGACCGGCCAAAGGATCTGGGACCGAACGCTCCGCGGTCCAACATTGAATTGCTGGAACGGCTGCGACTGGCGCGGGAGCAAGGCTACGCCTGGGTCGAGGAGAGTTCGGCAGTGGGCACTTCAGCGATTGCGGCAGTGGTACGGCACCCCACCGACGGGCGAGTAATTGGCGTGCTGAGCATTGCCGGTCCAAGCGCGCGGATGCCGGGAGCGCGACTGCATGAGCTGGCACCACTGCTGTTGAAATTTACCGAGGAATTGTCTGCCGCCAGCCTGGCGTCCGAGTTCTTCAATTAACGGTCATGCAGTCAAGCAGCTCTTCTGAAAATTGTGTGCGCTGTTCGCCCGGTTTTACAGAGTGGCTATGTGAGAATCTGGAACCAGGTTCTAAATTTAGATTGAATTCGCGAGGCACAAGGGCAATCCATGACCGTCAGCACTCCGCTCTCCGGCGTAAACCAACCCTTCAAAGGGATTTTGCTGATCGTCGTCGCCACCTTCCTTTTCTCCAGCCATGACGCCTTGTCGAAATACCTTTCGGGGTTCTACCCGATTGTCATGGTGGTCTGGGCCCGTTATGTGGTTCACACCATATTGATGGCCGGGATTTTTCTGCCGCAGTCCGGGTTGCGCGTCCTGCGCACTAAACGGCCGATGCTGCAGTTGCTGAGGGCGTTGTGCTTGCTGGGCACCAGTCTGTTTTTCACCACCGGCTTGCAGTACATCCCGTTGGCTGAAGCCACGGCGGTCAACTTTCTCGCTCCGGTTCTGGTGACTGCACTGTCGGTGCCGCTGCTGCGTGAGCGCGTCACCCGTGGCCAATGGATCGCGGTGATTTGCGGCTTTGTCGGCGTGTTGATCATCGTCCACCCCGGCGGCGATCTGTTCACGCCAGCGGTTCTGCTGCCGCTCTGCTCGGCGCTGTTTTTCTGCTTCTATCAATTGCTCACTCGCAAGCTCAGTGAGATCGACAGCCCGACCACCAGCAACTTCTTTGCCGGCCTGTGCAACACCCTGGTGATGAGTGCGCTGGTGCCGTTCTTCTGGCAAGTGCCAAGCGTTGGGCATGGCTTGATGATGGTGGCGCTGGGCGCCTGCGGGATGACAGCGCATCTGTTTCTGACCCAGGCTTTCCGCCACGCAGCCCCGGCGTTGCTGGCACCGTTCGGCTATTGCCAGATTGTGTTTGCCGGTTTGCTGGGCTGGTTGCTGTTTTCTCACACGCCGACCCTGACCACGATTGTGGGGATCGCGGTGATTTGCTGCAGCGGATTGGCGGCGGCGTGGCAACAGAGTCGCCGGTAGCCGCGGCGAACGAACTGTGGGAGCGAACCTTTGTGGCGAGGGGACAAGTCCCCTCACCATAAAGGTTCGCTCCCACAGGGTATTGCGTCGAACTTTACTCAGTAACGGTCGGAATCTTGCGCGGCGCCATGAAGTACATCCAGATCAGCGCGATGAAGTACATCGCCGGAATCAGGGTGAACAGCACGGTGTAGTTGTTGTTGGTGACCGTCAGGATATGACCGACCAACTGGGTCATGAACATCCCGCCGATGGCCGCGCACATGCCGCCGAAACCGAACACCGTACTCATCATGTGTTTAGGCGTGTAGTCCATCACCAGGCTCCAGATGTTCGCGGTCCAGGCCTGGTGAGCGCCGATGGCCAGGGAGATGGCGAAGACCGCGACCCACAGACTGCTTGAACCGGCCGCCATGATCACGCCGATGATGCAGCAGGCGAACAGGAACATGGACATCAGTCGCGCCTTGATCGGGTTGATTCCGCGGCCGATCAGGAACGAGGAAAGGATGCCGCCGCCGACGCTGCCGAAGTCGGCCGTGAGGTAGATGATGATCAGCGGAATACCCATCTGGGTCACGTTGATCCCCAGGTTGTATTGCTGATTGAGGAACGGTGGCAGCCAGTACAGGTAGAACCAGAACACCGGAGCCGTCATCGAGTAGGCGAGGGCGAAGGCCCAGGTGCCGCGCATGCGCAGGATTCGGGAGAACGGTACGCGGGCCTGTTCCGGTTCGACTTCCTTCTGGATGTAGTCCAGCTCCGACTGTTTAACGCTCGGGTGATCTTCCGGGTTGAAGTACTTCAAGCCCCAGAACAGCAACCAGATGCCACCCAGTGACGCCATGCACAGGAACGCCGCCTGCCAGCCCCACGCGTGGAGGATCAACGGCAGCAGCATCGGTGTGAACATCGCCCCGACGTTGGTGCCGGCGTTGAAAATGCCGGTCGCCACGGCGCGCTCGCCGGCCGGAAACCACAACCGCGTGGTTTTCACGCAAGCCGGATAGTTGGCGGCTTCGGTCAGCCCGAGGATAAAGCGGCAGACCATGAACCCGACCGCCGAGGTGGCCAGGCCATGGGCACCGGTCGCCAGGCTCCAGAGCAGCACCGCGCAGAAGAACACACGCTTCACGCCGACCCTGTCGATCAACCGGCCTTGCAGCACGAAACCGATGGCGTAGCCCACCTGAAACCAGAAGTTGATGTTGGCGTAGTCCATCGCCGTCCAGCTCATTTCCTTGGCGAGGATGGGCTGCATGACGCCCAGCGCGGCGCGGTCGATGTAGTTCAGGGTGGTGGCGAAAAACACCAGCGCCAGCATGCCCCAACGGGTTTTGCCGACGGCCATGGCGCCGCGGATCTTGTCGCCGATGCCGCCAGCGGCAGGAGTCATGGAGGAACGCTCCACGGGAGAGCTTTGGGAAGGAGTCATGTAGGCCACCGATTATTTTTATGTGGTGTTCTGAGTCTTGGGTCACCGAGACCGATGTGTGTGACCGGACTCAATGTGGGGTGGATGGTGGGCAGTGGACGAAAAATCGTCAATTCGCCAAGTGTCATAGTGTTCGATAATCGCACGTAAAACTAACCGGATAGTACACTTTGAATTGCTGTGCAGGATCTTGCAGCCAATAATTCACGTCAAGAAAAACGCGGTCCTTGTAGGAGCCGGCTTGCTGGCGATGGCGTCCGCAAGATTGCCATCGCCAGCAAGCCGGCTCCTACATAAATCGTAAGCGTGCCAGGCCCTGAAAAGACAGCCTCCACCACCGGGAGTCGAAATATGCAGCGTTCCATTGCCACCGTGTCCTTGAGCGGTACCCTGCCGGAAAAACTCGAAGCCATTGCCGCCGCAGGTTTCGACGGGGTGGAGATTTTCGAAAACGACCTTCTCTACTATGACGGTAGCCCACGGGAAATCAGGCAGATGTGCGCTGATCTCGGGATCGCCATCACACTGTTCCAGCCGTTCCGGGATTTCGAAGGCTGCCGCCGCGACCGCCTGCCACGCAACCTGGAACGGGCCGAGCGCAAATTCGACCTGATGCAGGAACTGGGCACCGACCTGGTGCTGGTGTGCAGCAACGCTTCGGCCGACGCCATCGGTGATGAACAAATCCTCGTCGACGACTTGCGATTGCTGGCCGAACACGCCGGTGCGCGCGGCCTGCGAATCGGTTACGAAGCGTTGGCCTGGGGGCGGCATGTGAACACCTGGCAACAGGTGTGGAACATCGTTCGACAGGCTGATCATCCGAGCCTGGGTGTGTTGCTGGACAGTTTCCACACGCTGTCGCTAAAGGGCGATCCGAGTGCCATCGCCGACATTCCCGGCGACAAGATTTTCTTCGTGCAAATGGCCGACGCGCCGATCCTGGCCATGGACGTGCTGGAGTGGAGCCGCCATTTCCGCTGTTTTCCGGGCCAGGGCGAATTCGACTTGCCGGGGTTTCTCGCACCGATCATCAAGAGTGGCTACACCGGGCCGTTGTCGCTGGAAATTTTCAACGATGGCTTCCGCGCCGCGCCGCCACGGGCCAACGCCGCCGACGGCTTGCGTTCGTTGCTGTACCTGGAAGAGAAAACCCGCGAACGGCTGGCGCAGGAAAACCAACCAACGGCTTGCGCCGACATTTTGTTCGAGACTCCCGAGGCCAGCGAATACAACGGTATCGAGTTTCTCGAATTCGCCGTGGACGAAAGCCTCGGCGCCAAGCTTTCTCACTGGCTGGAGCGACTGGGTTTCGTCAAGGCTGGCCAGCACCGCTCCAAAAGCGTGAGCCTGATGCGTCAGGGCGACATCAACCTGATCCTCAATTCCGAGCCGTACTCGTTCGGTCACAGTTTCTTCGAGGCACACGGCCCGTCGCTGTGCGCCACCGCCGTGCGGGTCAAGGACAGCGCAAGCGCGCTGGCCCGGGCGGTGGCTTACAAAGGTCAGCCGTATCGCGGACTGGTCGGCCCCAATGAGCTGGAACTGGCGGCGGTACGTGCGCCGGATGGCAGCCTGATTTATCTGGTGGACCAGAACGCCGACGTCTATGGCACCGACTTCAATCTGCAACCGGCCGCCGTGGCCAGCGGTGGCCTCAAGCGCATCGACCACATGGCCATGGCGTTGCCGGCCGACAGCCTCGACAGTTGGGTGCTGTTCTACAAGAGCCTGCTGGATTTCGAAGCCGACGACGAAGTGGTGCTGCCGGACCCCTACGGTCTGGTGAAGAGTCGGGCGCTGCGCAGTCGCGACAGTTCGATCCGCTTGCCGCTGAACATTTCCGAAAACCGCAACACCGCGATCTCACACGCACTGTCGAGTTATCGCGGATCTGGCGTGCATCACATTGCGTTTGATTGCGACGATATCTTTGCCGAAGTCAGTCGCGCCAAGCAGGCGGGCGTACCGTTGCTGGATATCCCGCTCAATTATTACGACGACCTGGCTGCGCGGTTCGATTTTGATGATGAATTCCTCAGTGAACTCGCCTATTACAACGTGCTCTACGACCGTGATGCCCAGGGTGGCGAGCTGTTCCACGTTTACACGGAGCCGTTCGAAGGGCGGTTTTTCTTTGAAATCATCCAGCGCAAGAATGGCTACGCCGGTTATGGCGCGGCCAACGTGGCGGTGCGACTGGCGGCCATGGCCAAATCCCGCAGCGGTGCCCTGCGCCAGGCCAAGTTGTAGCAATTTCGTAAACGCGAGGTTCAACCGCTGCCGCGCGGCTTCCTTCACTGTGCGGCGCGGCTCATAATCGCCAGCCTGTGCAGTGATGGCCGTGAGCCCGCAATGACAATAACCTCAGAACTCTCCGTAGCGCCCGACGAACCCATGGCCGAGCCCCGCAAGAGTCGCAAGAACAACCCGGAAAAGACCCGCGAGAACATTCTGCAAGAAGCCATTGTAGAGTTCGTCCAGCAGGGGCTTTCCGGTGCTCGCGTCGATGCGATCGCCGAGCGCATTCACACCTCCAAACGCATGATCTATTACTACTTCGGCAGTAAGGAACAGCTCTACATCGAGGTGCTGGAGAAACTCTACGGCGATATCCGCAACACCGAAAACCGCCTGCACCTGGCCGAACTGGCGCCGGTGGAGGCGATTCGGCGGCTGGTGGAGTTCACCTTCGATCACCATGATCGCAATGTCGATTTCGTGCGCATCGTCAGCATCGAGAACATTCACAACGCGGAATTCGTGAAGCGTTCCGATGCGATCAAGGCGATGAACAACACCATTCTCGATTCACTGGGTGTGATTTTGCGTCGCGGGGCTGAAGAGGGTGTGTTCCGGGCGGGGCTTGATCCTTTGGATGTGCATCTGCTGATCAGCTCGTTCTGTTTCTATCGCGTGTCGAACCGCCATACGTTCGGTGAGATTTTTCAGATCGACTTGCCGGACGAAAGCATCAAGCGGCGTCATCGGGAGATGATTTGCGAGTCGGTGTTGCGATACCTGCAGGACTGATTGCGGTGTGTGCTGGCTTTGTAGGAGCCGGCTTGCTGGCGATAGCGCCTTTGAGATCGCCATCGCCAGCAAGCCGGCTCCTACAGGTCCGAGTTCATTTCAACCTCAACCATTCATGCTCTGAAAATGCGCCAGCATCCGCTGCGCATCCGGCACCACGCCGCTGAACAATTCAAACGCCTTCACCGCCTGAAACACCGCCATGTTGCCGCCATCCAGCGTCCGGCAACCCAAGGCGCGGGCGTTGCGCAGCAGTTCGGTTTCCAGCGGAAAGTAAACGATCTCCGCCACCCACAACTGTTTGCGAAGCAACTCCACCGGCACCGGCATGCCAGGCAGTTTTTTCATGCCCATGGGGGTGGTGTTGACCAGTCCGTCGGCCTGAGCCAGCGTGCTCGGCAGATCATGACCCGCCACCGCTCGGCCAGCGCCAAAATGCTGATTAAGGTTGTTTGCCAGCGCCTGAGCGCGACTATTGTCCACATCGAAAATGCTCAGCAGTCGTACGCCTTCGCTCAATAACGCGTGGGCCACCGCCGCGCCGGCCCCTCCTGCGCCCATCTGAACGACACGCTCAACGGCAACGCCCTGCAGACCACGCCGAAAACCTTCGGCAAAGCCCAGGCAATCGGTGTTGTGGCCGATGCGTTTGCCGTCCTTCAACACCACCGTGTTCACCGCTCCGATGCCGCGGGCTTCCGGTGACAGTTCGTCGAGCAGCGGGATGATCGTCTGCTTGCACGGAAAGGTGATGTTCAGGCCGGTGAAACTCATCTGCTCGGCCGCCATCAGCAAGTCGGGCAGGGCATTGCTATCGAGTTTGAGCTGGTCGAGGTCAATCAGGCGGTAGAGATAACGCAAACCCTGGGCATCGCCCTCATGCTCATGCAGTGCGGGAGTACGGGACGCCTGAATGCCGGCACCGATCAGACCGGCCAGTACAGCGTTGTTCTGAGTCACGGCGTTCACCCCTTCAAGCGCAGGCTGAAATGTTCAAGTGCCAGGCGATAGCCGTGGCTGCCGAAACCGGCCATCACCGCGGTGGCAATGGCCGACACGAAGGAGTGGTGGCGAAAGGGTTCGCGGGCGTGGACGTTGGACAGGTGGACTTCGATGACCGGCAGTTCGCTGGCGACCAGGGCGTCGCGAATGGCGACCGAGGTGTGGGTCCAGGCGGCCGGGTTGATGACGATCCCGGCGCAACGGCCGCGGGCGGCGTGAATCCAGTCGAGCAATTCGCCTTCATGGTTGGTCTGGCGAAACTCTACTGCCAGGCCGAATTCTTCGGCGGCACGGCCGCACAACGCTGAGATGTCTGCCAGGGTTTCGTGACCGTAAGTCGCCGGTTCACGGGTGCCCAGCAGGTTCAGGTTCGGGCCGTTGAGCACCAGAACGATAGGGTTCATCGGGGTCTCTCCACTTTTTATTTTTGGCATTGGCTGAAGTTCAGCCTGTGGAGATAAAATGTACCAGATGGTTAATATGGTCAATTGAAGCGGCGGCGAACCGGAGATTTGTGTGCGGTGATCGGACAATTACAAAGTTTGCAGCCTTTTGCAGTTCCTACAGGAAAACGCGTTCCCACTGTAGGAGCTGCCAAAGGCTGCGATCTTTTAGCGCGGCAAATGCTCAACCAGAAAATCGATAAACGCCCTTAGCCGAAGCGGCATGTGACGACTTTGTGGATAGAGCAGGGTGAACGGCCGCGAGCGTCCACCATAAGGTTTGAGGAGCTCCACCAGCGAGCCATTGGCCAGTTCGTTTTCAACGATAAACCGATAGGTCTGGAACAGACCCGCCCCATGTTTGGCCAGCGTCACGCCGCCCAGAACATCATCGGAACAACTGAAATTGCCCTCGGCCTGAATCTCGCGTTGCTCGCCATGGTCGTTGAACAACCAGGCAATTCGCCGACCGCTGCTGGGCAATTCGTACTGGATGCATTCGTGCTGTTTGAGATCGTCCAGGGTTTGCGGAGTGCCCGCGCGCTTCAGGTAATCAGGGCTGGCAATCATCACCAGTTCCGCGTCCTCAAGCTGGCGGGCGATCAGCCCGGAATCCGGAATCGCCCGTACGCGAATGGCCAGGTCATAGCCTTCACCGACGAAATCAATGTTGCGATTGCTGATGTGCGACTCGACTTTCACCTGCGGAAAGCGCTCCCGAAACGCCGGTAGCAACGGCAGGATCCGGTGATGCGCATATGTTGTGGGAATGCTGATGCGCAAGGTGCCGGAAGGCTCCTGCTGCTGGCCCATCACTTCGCGTTGGGCCTCGACCAATTGCGCCAGCGCCTGACGGCATTCTTCGTAATACCGGCGCCCGCTGTCAGTCAGTTTGACGCTGCGCGTGGTGCGCGCGAACAACCGCACGCCCAGGCGTTCTTCCATGCGCGACACCGAACGGCTCACCGCTGCGGGCGTTACGCCTGCCACCAGCGCTGCGGCGGTAAAGCTGCCTGCTTCAGCGGCGAGGCAAAACAGCTCAATGCTGCCGAGCTGAAGATCGTCGAATGTTCGCTGCATGATTGATTACACCGGGGATCAAATGAAGGGCCTGACGCAGTGTTTATCAAATTGGTGAAAGGATTGCTTACCATTTTTGCCCCTGATTGCCGAGCCAGGGTAGGCCTGGGACGCTAGCCTCAAGTTCCGGGACTGAATGAAGGTCAGCACCGGTTATCGGATTGTTCAAGGAATGGCGAGTCATGAGACTCAATAACCTAACAGATGGGTTAGTATGAAATTGTTCAGCTACAAAGGGCTTTCAGTCGTGATCATGCTGCGTGATGAGCACTGTCCGCCGCACGCGTATGTGGACGCCGGAGCCTGGAGCGCACGCTTCAAATTCAGCTTTTGGCATAACGGTGTCGAGTTGTGGGATGTGGTTCCTCATTCCAACCCGCCACCAATCGCCGTGCTGGAAGGCCTGCGTCACGCACTCAGGCAACCCGCCCACTTGCGTCGCGCTCGAACGATCTGGTGGGAAAGGCTGAACACGGTCTGCCTCGATCATCAGATATGGGACTGGCTGACCAGCGAAGTCCTGGTGGTGAAAAGGATTGCGAGTACGACTGACATGATTTGCTCGGCTTGCTATGAGCCCGAGACGAACAAGACCTTGCTGGCGCTGTTTGGCGCTTCGGAGGGCGTGGAGATAAAACTATGAAAACGATAGAGGCAGGGATACTGGCCGACCGGCCCGTAAGTGAGGCCGTGCTGGATGACGCCATCCGGCAAGGGCAAGTGCGCCACAAAAACGGTTTGCAGGCGACGGGCGTGACCTTTTTGGAACCGTGTCTGGCCGTCAGTTTCATTGATGGCAGTGGTGTGCTGCTGCCGGTTCAGCACTATCCGGAATTCGATGGTTTCGAGGTCGAGGATTTCGCGGACCTGAAAGTCGGCTTTTCTGGAACCGCCCTTTGCCATGAGGGCAAGGATTTGCATGTGTCCATCGCCGGGATGATTTCTGCGAGCAAGCCGCTGATGGACATGGCCGCCTCGGTCATCGCTTCGCGCAATGGTCGCCAAAGCAGCGCTGCCAAGGCTGAGGCAGCGCGGGCCAATGGTCGCAAGGGTGGGCGTCCGCGCAAGCCGGATGTCCCCGTTTGAGCACGCACAAAAAAGCCGTCGTTTTGACGGCTGTTTTGTATCGGGCGAATGCAATCAGCGCCGGGTCAACAACACCCCGGATTCCATGTGGTGGGTCCACGGGAACTGGTCGAACATCGCGCATTGAGTAATGCGGTGGGTGTCGTGCAGTTGGGCGATGTTGGCCGCCAGGGTTTCCGGGTTGCAGGAAATGTACAGGATATTGTCGAAACGCCGGGTCAGCTCGCAGGTGTCCGGGTCCATGCCGGCGCGAGGCGGGTCGACGAAGACGCTACCGAACTCATAGCTCTTGAGGTCGATACCGTGCAGGCGCCGGAACGGGCGGACTTCGTTCAGGGCTTCGGTCAACTCCTCGGCGGACAAACGCACAAGCGTGACGTTATCCACTGCGTTTTCGCTGAGGTTGCTCAGCGCCGCGTTGACCGAGGTCTTGCTGATCTCGGTGGCCAGCACTTTACGCACGCGGGTCGCGAGCGGCAGCGTGAAGTTACCGTTGCCGCAATACAGCTCCAGCAAATCGTCCGGGCGATCACCGAGGGCATCGTAAGCCCAGTTGAGCATCTTCTGGTTCACGGTGCCGTTAGGCTGGGTGAACGCGCCTTCGGGCTGGCGATAGCTGAAGGTGCGGCCACCGACGTCCAGTTTCTCGACCACGTAATCATGGCCGATCACTTCGCGTTTGCCTTTCGAGCGGCCGATCACGCTGACGTTCAGGTCTGCCGCCAGCTTCGCCGCCGCCGCGTGCCAGTGTTCATCCAGCGGGCGGTGATAGCACAGGGTAATCATCGCATCGCCGGCCAGGGTGGTCAGGAGCTCCACCTGAAACAGTTTGTGGCTCAGGGCCGCACTGGCTTTCCACGCGGCCTTGAGCTGTGGCATCAACTCGTTGATGCGCAGGCTGGCAATCGGAAACTCGTCGATCAGGATCGGCGTGCGTTTGTCTTCCTGGGAAAACATCGCGTAGTGACGTTCGCCGGCTTCACGCCAGAGGCGGAATTCGGCACGCAGGCGGAAGTTTTTCAGCGGCGAATCGAACACGGCTGGCTCAGGTGCATCGAACGGGGCCAGCAGGTCGCGCAGGCGAGAAACCTTTTCTTCGAGCTGAACGGTGTAAGCCTGGGAATCAAAAGTCATGCGTTGAACCAACCCAACTTGATCACGAACAGAATCGACAGAATCACCAGTGCCGGGTTCAGCTCACGGCCGCGACCGGACAGCAACTTGATTGCGGTCCAGGAAATGAAACCGAAGGCGATGCCGTTGGCGATGGAGTAAGTGAACGGCATGGCCAGCGCTGTGACCACGACCGGTGCGGCAACGGTGATGTCGTCCCAGTCTATTTCGGCCAGGCCGGAAGTCATCAGTACCGCGACGAACAGCAGTGCCGGTGCCGTGGCGAACGCCGGAACGCTGGCGGCCAGCGGCGAGAAGAACAGTGCCAGCAGGAACAGAAACGCCACCACAATGGCCGTCAGACCGGTGCGGCCACCGGCACTCACGCCGGCTGCGGATTCGATGTAGCTGGTGGTCGTCGACGTACCCAGCAACGAACCCGCCATCGCCGCGGTGCTGTCGGCGATCAGGGCGCGCCCCATTTTCGGCATGTGGCCGTCCTTGCCCATCAGGCCGGCGCGCTTGGCGACACCAATCAGGGTGCCGGAGTTGTCGAACAGGTCGACGAACAGGAAGGCGAAGATCACGCTGACCAGACCGATGTCCAGTGCACCCTTGATGTCCAGTTGCAGGAAGGTCGGCGCCAGCGATGGCGGCATCGACATCACGCCGCCGAACGGGGTGAAACCCAGGGCAATCGACGCGATGGTCACGACCAGAATCCCGATCAGCACCGCACCGCGCACGGCCAGAGCCTCGAGGGCAACGATCAGTGCAAAACCAAGCGTTGCGAGGATCGGTGCCGGTTGTTTCAGGTCACCGAGGCCGACCATGGTCGCTGGATTGCTGACCACGATGCCGGCGTTGTGCAGGGCAATCAGCGCCAGGAACAGGCCGATACCGGCGGCAATCGCCGAACGCAGCGGCAGCGGGATACTGTTGATGATCCATTCCCGAATGCGGAAGATCGACAACAGGAAGAAGCACACGGCCGAGATGAACACCGCCCCCAGCGCCACTTGCCAGGTATGGCCCATGTGCAGGACCACGGTGTAGGTGAAGAACGCGTTCAGGCCCATGCCCGGTGCGAGGGCGATCGGATAGTTGGCGATCAGGCCCATGGTCGTGGAGCCGATGGCGGCTGCCAGGCAGGTCGCGACAAACACTGCGCCCTTGTCCATGCCGGTCTCGCCGAGGATGCTCGGGTTGACGAACAGAATGTAGGCCATGGCCAGGAAGGTGGTGACGCCCGCAAGAATCTCGGTGCGCACGTTGGTGTTGTGTGCCTTGAGTTGAAACAGCCTTTCCAGCATGTCTGCTCCCCGTGGCGCGCCCGGCGCCGTGAATGTATCGACCTCAACAGCAAAGCACAGACCGCTGCAGGCGCCTGGTAATTTTCTGTGGGTCGGAAAAAGCCGCGCATCATACCAGCCACGTGGGGTTGTGGCTGCTTATGGTGGTGATCGTCGTCGATGTTTTGTGTTAAAGCCAAGTGCGCCATACTGCGCGCTGGTTTTTGGGGGACATGGGGATTGCATGAAAAAGCGTCTGGTTACCGTATTTGGAGCATTGATTGCCTTGTTGCCGGGGGCGCAAACCGCTTCGGCTGCCTCGGCGGCGCCGTTGAGCCAGGTCAAGGTGCTCAAGGTCGAATCGCCGGCGTGTGGTTTTGAAGACATTGGCGAAGGGCAGGAGAAGACACGCTGCGATCACAGCGGGCCGAACATCAAAATCTACGTGCTGGAAGTCGGCTACGGCCGCAAGGCGCAAGTCGGGCTGGACGGTTTTGACGTGAACGGCACCCGGACCCCTGTGTGTGCGTTCGATAACGGCAACCTGACCGATTGCACCGTCGGCAGAAAAACGGTCGGCTACCTGTATGTCTTCGATCTGGCCGGCAAGCAGGAAGGCACCTTCACCTTCAGCAACACGTCCATCAACGCGCCGGGCAACACAATGTCGACACAGCTTTACATCAAGTAACGGCCGGTTCGAACAAGGGTCAGGAAAGCTGACTACGCTTTAAAGATCATCCTGTGGACCGCGCCCATGACCTTTAGAGCTCTGATTACCCTCGCCGAGGGCATCGATGACCTGCAAACAGTAACGCTGATCGATGTACTGCGCCGCGCCAAGGTCGAAGTGGTGGTGGCCAGCATCGAGGGGCGGCGCATGCTCACCTGTGCCCGCGGTACCCGAGTGACGGCCGATGCGATGCTGGTGGATTTGCTGGCCCAGCCGTTTGACTTGATCGCACTGCCCGGTGGTGCAGTCGGTGCTCAGCATCTGGCTGCCCATCAACCCTTGCAGCAATTGATCAAGGATCAGGCGGCGGCAGGTCGTCTGTTCGCCGCCATCGCCGAAGCCCCGGCCGTGGCCCTGCAAGCCTTTGGCGTCCTGCGACAGCGGCGGATGACCTGCCTGCCTTCGGCGAGTCATCAGCTGTCGGGCTGCAACTTTGTCGATCAACCGGTGGTGGTCGATGGAAACTGCATTACCGCTCAAGGTTCCGGGGGCGCTTTGGCGTTTGCCCTGACGCTGGTGGAACAACTGTGCGGCAAGGCGACCCGGGCGACGGTGGCGGGGGAGTTGGTCGTTTAAACCCTGGCCTCCTCAGCCGGCACATGCATGCGATCACGGTTGGCCAGTGTGGGGAATAGCTTGATCCACACACCGGTCACCACCAGCGTGCCGATGCCGCCCATGACCACCGCCGGCACGGTGCCAAACCAGTGGGCGGTGAGGCCGGATTCGAACTCGCCCAACTGATTCGAAGCGCCGATGAACAGACCGTTCACAGCGCTGACCCGGCCACGCATTTCATCCGGTGTTTCCAGCTGAACGAAGGACGCGCGGATCACCATGCTGATCATGTCTGCCGCGCCCAACACCACCAGCACGGCCAGTGAGAACCAGAACGAAGTCGAAAGACCGAACGCGATGGTCGCGACGCCAAACACACCGACAGCGGTAAACATCACCCGACCGACCTTGCGATCCACCGAGAAACGCGCCAGCCAAAGCGACATCAGCAACGCACCGACTGCTGGAGCGGAGCGTAGCAGACCCAATCCCCACGGCCCGGTCAGCAGGATGTCCTTGGCGAACACCGGCAGCAATGCCGTCGCGCCCCCCAACAGGACGGCAAACAGATCGAGGGAAATCGCGCCGAGAATATCCGGACGACTGCGAATGAAGCGGACACCTGCCAGCAGCGAATCCAGGGTCGCCTTGCCTTTGTTCAGGGGCGTTTGCCGGGCGGGCAGGTTGAGCATCAACAGGCAGGCGATCACATAAAGGATCACGGTCGGCCCGTAGACCCAGACGCTGCCGAAGGCATACAGCAAACCACCGAGGGCCGGGGCGACGATGGTTGCCGATTGTTGCGCCGACTGTGCAGCGGCGACGGCGCGGGGGAACAGCGCAGCGGGAACGATGCTCGGTAGCAGCGCCTGGGTGGTCGGCATCTCGAAGGAGCGAGCGGCGCCGAGCAGAAACGCCAGGACGAAGATCATTTCCCGGGTAACGTGGCCGGTGGCACCGCCAATCGCCAGTGTCAGCGCAATCAACGCCTGCAGTGACTGACAGATGGCCGCGACTTTGCGGCGATCATAGCGATCGGCGACATGCCCGGTGTGCAACATGAACAGCACCCGCGGGGCAAATTCCACCAGGCCGACCAGGCCCAGATCCAGCACGTTGCCGGTCAGTTGATAGAGATTCCAGCCGATGGCGACAGTGAGCATCTGAAAGCCGCTGGCGGTAAACACCCGAGCCAGCCAGAACGCGATGAAAGGGCGGTGATGACGTAACAGCAAGGGCGCTTGGCTGGGCATCTGAGGCGGATCTTGAGCGAGGGGAGGTCCGAGATTATCACCAACCTGTAACTAGAAGTTGCAGGGCTGGCAAATTTAGATAGCTAGACACCGATCCTGCAGGAAATGTGTTGCGACTGATTGCCAGGGCTATGAGGCAACCTGTCACGCGGCAAAAGACCACACCGTCCATCCCCCAAAACCGGACTACTCTTTCAGCCATGCTTGATCCAGATCAAAACCTTTCTGGAATTGATCCGGCGGCCAGATGGCCAGATTCCCTACGTGTGATGTTGGTAAAAAGAAGAACGAATTCAAATTCGCCACACTCCATATCCGTGGGGGCAGTGGGTGCAGGCCGCAAGCCTTCAGCCGGTATTACCTGACAGAGGAAGACTTATGTTCGGTTTGGAGGCGCTTGATCTCGCCCGAATTCAGTTCGCGTTCACCATCTCGTTCCACATCCTGTTCCCGGCCATCACCATCGGTCTGGCGAGTTACCTGGCGGTACTCGAAGGCTTGTGGCTGAAAACCCATAACGATACCTACCGCGACCTGTACCACTTCTGGTCGAAGATCTTTGCCGTCAACTTCGGCATGGGCGTGGTCTCCGGGCTGGTCATGGCCTATCAGTTCGGCACTAACTGGAGCCGATTCTCGGATTTCGCCGGTTCCGTGACCGGGCCGTTGCTGACGTACGAAGTGTTGACGGCCTTCTTCCTCGAAGCCGGGTTCCTTGGGGTCATGCTGTTCGGCTGGAACAAGGTCGGGCGCAACCTGCACTTTTTCGCCACGGTCATGGTCGCCATCGGCACGTTGATCTCGACGTTCTGGATTCTCGCTTCCAATAGTTGGATGCAGACCCCTCAAGGCTACGAAATCATCAACGGCCAGGTCATTCCAACCGACTGGCTGGCGGTGATCTTCAATCCGTCGTTCCCGTACCGCCTCATGCACATGGCAACGGCTGCGTTCGTGGCGACGGCGTTCTTCGTCGGTTCTTCGGCGGCCTGGCATTTGCTGCGCGGCAAGGACAACCCGGCGATCCGCACCATGCTCTCGATGGCCATGTGGATGGCCCTGATCGTGGCGCCGATCCAGGCGGTCATCGGTGACTTCCACGGCCTCAACACGTTGAAGCACCAACCGGCGAAAATCGCGGCGATCGAAGGTCACTGGGAAAACCACGGCGATGAACCGACTCCGCTGATCCTGTTCGGCTGGCCGGACATGAAAGCCGAGAAGACCAGATTTGCCGTTGAAATCCCGTACCTGGGCAGCCTGATCCTCACGCACTCCCTGGACAAACAGGTGCCGGCGCTCAAGGAGTTCCCGCCTGAAGACCGGCCTAATTCGACCATCGTTTTCTGGTCGTTCCGGATCATGGTCGGTCTGGGCATGCTGATGATCTTCACCGGTTTGTGGAGCCTGTGGCTGCGCAAGCGCGACAAGCTGTACACCTCGCGACCGTTCCTCTATCTGGCGTTGTGGATGGGCCCGTCCGGCCTGATCGCGATCCTCGCCGGTTGGTTTACCACTGAAATCGGCCGCCAGCCGTGGGTGGTCTACGGTTTGATGCGCACGGCAGACGCGTCGTCCAATCACAGTTTCATGCAGATGAGCATCACGCTGGTCCTGTTCGTCGTGGTCTATTTCGCGCTGTTCGGGGCCGGCCTGGGGTACATGATGCGTCTGGTGCGCAAAGGGCCGAAGATCGACGAAGGCGCGGAAACGCCCGATGGCGGTCCAGGCAAGAAACGTACGCCGGCTCGTCCGCTGTCCGCCGCCGACGATCCCGCCGACGCCGACCACGACCCCAGCCTGCAAAAGGAGATTTGAATCATGGGTATTGATCTTCCGCTGATCTGGGCCGTGATCATCATCTTCGGCATCATGATGTACGTGGTCATGGACGGTTTCGACCTGGGGATCGGGATTCTCTTTCCATTCATCCCGGGCAAGACCGACCGTGACGTGATGATGAACACCGTCGCACCGGTGTGGGACGGCAATGAAACCTGGCTGGTCCTGGGGGGCGCGGCGTTGTTCGGCGCCTTTCCGCTGGCGTACTCGGTGGTGCTCTCGGCGCTTTACCTGCCGCTGATTTTCATGTTGATCGGGCTTATCTTCCGCGGCGTGGCGTTCGAGTTCCGCTTCAAGGCCAAGGACGACAAACGCCACCTCTGGGATAAAGCGTTCATCGGTGGTTCGATCGCCGCGACGTTCTTCCAGGGTGTGGCTCTGGGGGCGTTCATTGATGGATTGCCGGTGGTCAACCGTCAGTTCGCCGGCGGTTCACTGGACTGGTTGACGCCATTTACGATGTTCTGCGGTCTCGCACTGGTGGTGGCTTATGCGCTGCTGGGTTGCACCTGGCTGATCATGAAAACCGAAGGCAAGTTGCAGCAACAAATGCATGACCTGGCGCGGCCGCTGGCCTTCGTGGTGTTGGCAGTGATCGGCATCGTCAGCATCTGGACCCCGCTGGCCCATGCCGAGATTGCCGCTCGCTGGTTCACGCTGCCGAATCTGTTCTGGTTCCTGCCGGTGCCGATTCTGGTGCTGGTGACCATGTACGGCCTTATTCGCGCCGTGGCCCGCAATGCGCATTACACGCCATTCCTGCTGACGCTGGTGCTGATCTTCCTCGGCTACAGCGGTCTGGGCATCAGCCTTTGGCCGAATATCGTGCCGCCGTCGATCTCGATCTGGGACGCCGCCGCGCCGCCGCAGAGTCAGGGTTTCATGCTGGTGGGGACGTTGTTCATCATCCCGTTTATCCTGGGTTACACCTTTTGGAGCTACTACGTGTTCCGCGGCAAGGTCACCCACGAAGATGGCTACCACTAGCGCACACCGCAATGGCGCAGGGTTGAAACCTGCGCCATTTCAGAGGAGATCACGATGATGGCTGGCAAACATTCCTTGCAGGAAATCGAAGCCGCAGAGAAAAAACCGCTCTGGCAGCGACTCGGCTGGCTGGCGATGATCTGGACCGGCAGCGTGGTGGCGCTGTTCATCGTCGCGAGCCTGATGCGCATGTTCATGAATGCAGCAGGCCTGTCGACGCACTGATTCGCAAGATCCCATCCCGATGCCTTGTGGCACGGATTTACAACCCTCCTGCGCTGGAGGGTTTTTTTTGCCCGGAGTTATTTTCGGGCTTTGAGGATCACGAACTTCGGTGTGGCTGCCACTTGTTCGACGCCGCGGAACAACCGCGCCAGCTTGCTGTGATACCCCAGATGTCGATTGCCGACGATATACAGCGCGCCGCCCACCACCAGTGCTTCCCGGGCTTGCTGGAACATCCGCCAGGCCAGAAAGTCACCCACCACTTGTTGCTGATGAAATGGCGGGTTGCACAGCACCACGTCCAGTGATTGTGGTTCCTGCCCGGCCAGACCGTCACAGGGACGCACGATCACGTCCCGATCACCCAGCGCTGCGCGCCAGTTTTCGGCAGCCGATTGCACAGCCATGAAGGACTCGTCCACCAGCGTGTAGTGCGCTTCGGGATTTTGCAGGGCACTGGCGATGGCCAGTACACCGTTGCCGCAACCGAGGTCGGCGACCCGCACCGCGCCAAGGTTCGTCGGCAAGTGCGGGAGAAACGCCCGCGTGCCGATGTCCAGACCCTCGCGGCAAAATACGTTGGCGTGGTTGAGCAGCTCGATGGACGGCGTGTCGAGTCGATAGCGGGTCGGGTAGGGGGACGTCGCGGGAGCTTTGGCTTCAGCCGTTGCGATCAACAGCCGGGCCTTTTTCACCGCCAATGAGGCCTGCACCGGACCAATGTAGCGCTCCAGCAAGTCCCCCGCAGCCCGCGGTAGATGTTTGATCATGGCACCGGCAATCACTTGGGCGCCGGGGGCCAGCTGATTTTGCAGGCGGATCAGTTGTTCCTCCAGCAAGGCCAGGGTTTTCGGTACCCGGATCAGCACCCGGTCAAACGGGCCGGTGACTGTTTCGCTGGCAGGCACGCTCGGCACCGCATCAAACGCCTGGCCGTTGCGGATCAGGTTCTTTTCCAGCCCCTGGAAGGCCAGGAACGAATCGCCGCTCGTGGTGACTTGAACCTTACCTGCCAGGCTGGCGGCCAATGCGCCGAAGCTGTCATTGAGCACCAGCACGCGGGTGTTCGCGGTCGGTTGCTGTTCGGCCAGATGGTTGAGCAGGTATTCGTCGGCGGCATCAAACGCTTGCAGCGGTTCGTTCTGCTGTTCGGGCTGGCGGATCAGGTCGAGGCGGGCGAAGGGTGTTTCGAGCAAAGGCATGGGGCGGGGCTCTGGGTAATCAACGGGTTTCCCGCGGCCCAGGGGCGTTGTAGCGGGCGAGACCGTCCAAGTGTACTGCGTCGTGAAGGTTCACACGGCAACACTCTGGAGGCGTCGCAGATGGTACGTTTTTTTCTTTTGGATTACTTGCAGGTTTTAACCGGTCAACGGATCGAGGTGCGGTTGAGGTAGCCGGCCTTGAGGGCGGCGATAATGGCGGCAATCTTGTTGCTGACCCCGAGTTTATCGATCGCACTTTGAATGTGGAAATGGATGGTTCGTGCGCTCAGATTAAGAATTTTCGCGCTTTGTTCTGCCGTCTTGCCGTCCGCTGCCAGTTCCAGAACGTCGATTTCCCTTGGCGATAGATGCGGGCCTGGCGGTTTCGCAGGACTCTTGGGCAGCGATTGTGCGATCAACGCATGGAGATGACTGCACATGAACACTGAGAAGCCAAGATTCTCATACAGCTCCATTGCCGTGATCGGACAATGGCTTCTGGCCAGGCTCAAAATGCTGCATAGGCCACTCTCTTCGTCGTGAAACGATTGTGACCAGCCGTGCTCCAAACCTTGCGCTACAAGGGCCTCCCACAGTGAAGGAACCTTGCAGAAAAGGTTTTCGCTCCATAGAACCGGCATCATGGAGTGATTGCAATGGGCTACTACTGGATCTATTGATTTCAGATTCTTTTGTTCATATTCGTTGTTCCAGTCGAGAGGGTAATTGTTGCGTCGGATGGTATTGGCTTGATTGTTTTTTGTTGGGTAAGTAGTTGAAATGGCGAAAAATTGAAACCCGATATTTTTCGCAAATCCAAGTGCAATCCGATATGCATTTTCTATGTCGGTCGTGTACGACAATTGGGTAAGCTGCGTTTCCTTCCACTGCTCCATTATGTATCTCCATTATCCAATCTTCTCTGGGGTGCTGATTGGATCCGAGATCCAGCACGCAACGAGTGTAGGATGAATCCTACATGTACGGTGAGACTATTTGGCTTGTTAGACCTTTAAAAACTAAATATCTGGTTCTAACAATATAGGTGTAAAAAGGATGAACATTGAATGACAGCCTTAATGTGAATTTTGCAAATTAACTGTATGGTCCGTAAAAGTTTATGTTTTTGGCGATAGGTGTTTTCACAATACGCATTAAAGGCACTACAAACAGTAAGTGTTTAATTTGCATGTTTTGCGGGACACTGGAGTCACCCGTTCAATGGAGCGCCCCATGACTGCCAGCGCAGAAAAATTCACACGCCAGACCCTGCTCGACGTCCAGCCGTTGACCCCGAACCTGTTCACTCTGCGCACGACCCGGGATCCGGGCTTTCGATTTCGTGCCGGGCAGTTCGCCCGGCTGGGGGTTACCAAGGCCGATGGCAGCACTGTGTGGCGTGCCTATTCCATGGTCTCTTCACCCTATGACGAGTTCCTCGAGTTCTTTTCCATTGTGGTGCCGGGCGGCGAGTTCACCAGTGAGCTGAGCCGGCTGGGCGAGGGCGATACCCTGCTGGTCGACCGTCAGGCCTTTGGTTACCTGACGCTTGACCGTTTTGCTGACGGACGTGATCTCTGGTTGTTATCCACAGGCACCGGCGTGGCGCCGTTTTTGTCGATCCTGCAGGACTTCGAAGTCTGGGAGAAATTCGAAAGAATCATCCTGGTCTACAGCGTACGTGAAGCCAGGGAGTTGGCTTACCAGGCCCTGATCTCGGGGTTGGCGCAACGTGACTATCTGGCCGAGTACGCACACAAGCTGCAATTCATCGCCACCGTCACGCGCGAGGAGCATCCGGGCACCTTGAATGGCCGGATTACGACGCTGATAGACAATGGCGAACTCGAGCGGGTGGCGGGTGTGGCACTGACGGCCGAGCATTCGCGGGTCATGCTTTGCGGCAATCCGCAGATGATCGATGACACGCGCAAACTGCTTAAACAGCGCGACATGCACTTGAGCCTCAGCCGGCGCCCCGGACACGTCGCGGTGGAAAACTACTGGTAAAAAAAACGGCGCCCCGAAGGCGCCGCTCTTGAATGCATCACGTCACTCAGGCCGGTTGTTCTGGGCCTTGAGCAGATCGCGAATCTCGCTCAGCAGCTCTTCTTCCTTGGTTGGAACAGGCGGCAGCGTTGGTGCAACGGCCTCTTCGCGCTTCAAGCGGTTGATGGCTTTGACGCCCATGAAGATCGCGAACGCGACGATGATGAAGTCGATCATGCTCTGGATGAATTTGCCGTACGCCAGCACCACTGCGGGGATATCCCCGTTGGCTGCCTTGAGCGTAATGGCCAGGTCACTGAAATCCACCCCTCCGATCAACAGGCCGATTGGCGGCATCACCACGTCGCCGACAAACGACGAAACGATCTTGCCAAAGGCTGCGCCGATGATGATACCAACGGCCATGTCGACCACATTACCCTTGACCGCGAAGGCCTTGAACTCACTTATCACGCCCATAGGTTATTTCCTTGTTACAGATGAGGTTGGTAACGCAGTGTAAATCAGTCAAAGGCATCTCGCTCGAAACAACTGCTTACAGCGTTTGCCTGCTATCGACCGGGTCCTCGGGGAAAAGTTTACAAAGTGCCATCATTTCTGAGCGATTGCCCGCACTGCCCCATCACTCTGGGGGCATGCTCTATCGGTGCCAGCGCATTCAGTCTGTCACTCGTCCGCCTCTGCTTGCCGCAATGGAGAGGTGCATGAAAGTTTGAGAGGGAATAAGCGATTGCAAATATTGGTTTGTTGCAAGGAACAATTAGATCCGGGATCTTTTACATTGTTTGTTTGAATGTATAGGTCGTGGGGGATGGCAAGTTGTGCGCGCCATTATATTGCCAGTAATTTGATGTGTTTTGTTGAGCCCTGATTTATTGAAGTAATGTTGTACGTTCTCCTGTCCAGATATAAAAGGCTTGTACAGCTTTTGTTTTTTATTGATTGATCCGACCCAGATCTGGATTGGGCTGTCGATGCGCAAAGTTGTACAAATTCTGTGGGACTGTCACTCGAAGGTTACGTTTCCGATAATCGAATAATTGCTGCTGAAGTTTCTTTCATTGGGCAACAGCTTCGCGCCGATTCAGTCCAGCTGAGCTATCATCGCGTTTTTTGCCGGGAGTTCAGATGGCCAAGGCCAAACGCATGTACGGCTGCACCGAGTGCGGCTCAACGTTCCCCAAGTGGGCGGGCCAGTGCGGCGAGTGCGGAGCCTGGAACACCTTGACCGAAACCATGGTCGAGAGTGGCGGCGCTGCGGCCCCCAGCGGTCGCACCGGCTGGACCGGCCAACAGGCGCAGATCAAAACCCTGGCCGAAGTCAGTGTCGAAGAGATCCCGCGCTTTTCCACCGCCTCCAGCGAGCTGGATCGAGTCTTGGGCGGTGGTCTGGTGGACGGCTCGGTAGTGCTGATCGGCGGTGACCCCGGCATCGGCAAATCAACCATCCTGTTGCAAACCTTGTGCAACCTCGCCAAAAGCATGCCGGCGTTGTATGTCACCGGCGAAGAGTCCCAGCAACAGGTAGCCATGCGCGCCCGGCGCCTGGGATTACCGCAGGATCAACTGCGCGTCATGACCGAAACCTGCATCGAAACCATCATCGCCACTGCTCGGCTCGAAAAGCCCAAGGTCATGGTGATCGACTCGATCCAGACAATTTTCACCGAACAACTGCAATCGGCACCGGGCGGCGTGTCTCAGGTTCGGGAGAGCGCGGCATTGCTGGTGCGCTACGCCAAGCAGAGCGGCACGGCGATTTTCCTGGTCGGCCACGTGACGAAAGAGGGCGCATTGGCCGGGCCGCGAGTGCTTGAGCACATGGTCGACACCGTGTTGTATTTCGAGGGCGAATCCGATGGTCGTCTGCGCTTGCTGCGGGCAGTGAAAAATCGTTTCGGCGCGGTCAACGAACTGGGCGTGTTCGGCATGACCGACAAGGGCCTGAAGGAAGTCTCCAATCCGTCGGCGATTTTTCTGACGCGTGCTCAGGAGGAAGTACCGGGCAGTGTGGTCATGGCGACGTGGGAAGGGACTCGACCGATGCTGGTGGAAGTCCAGGCGTTGGTGGATGACAGCCATCTGGCCAACCCGCGCCGGGTCACGCTGGGCCTGGATCAGAATCGTCTGGCGATGTTGCTGGCGGTGTTACACCGTCATGGCGGCATTCCGACCCACGATCAGGACGTATTCCTCAACGTAGTGGGTGGCGTGAAGGTGTTGGAAACCGCTTCCGACCTGGCGTTGATGGCAGCGGTCATGTCCAGCTTGCGCAACCGGCCATTGCCCCATGATCTGCTGGTGTTCGGCGAAGTCGGTTTGTCTGGCGAGGTACGCCCGGTGCCGAGCGGTCAGGAACGTTTGAAAGAAGCCGCCAAGCACGGCTTCAAACGGGCCATCGTGCCCAAAGGCAATGCGCCGAAGGAAGCGCCACCAGGGTTGCAGATTATTGCCGTGACGCGCCTGGAGCAGGCACTCGACGCATTGTTCGAATAAATCCAATCCCTTTGTAGGAGCCGGCTTGCTGGCGACGGGCCTTGAGCCTTGTGTTGTGCTTAGTGCCACCTTCGCCAGCAAGCCGGCTCCTACAAGGGGGGTCATGCGTCTATAAGCGCGCCAAGCTCCCGCTCCAGCTCTTGCGGATCGCCGAGGTTGAGTTCAATCAACCGCCGCAGGCGCTCAATGGATTCCAGGCTGATGTGTTTGCAGACGAACCCCAGCTGGCCGTGGTCATCGTGGGTCAACATCACATCCATCTTGATCTCGACGTCTTCGTTCAAATGTATATCAACCAGGAAATGCCAGTCCGGATTACCCAGCCATGGCTCTGGCTTCTCGATCAGCAGTCCCTTGAGGGACAAGTCGATCAGCTTCACCGGCCAGATGAATTCTCCTTGGCTCAGCTCGGTTCGGGCATCGAACGCAATTCGTTTGAAACGGCGGCGATCGGCAGGGTGTTCGCTCATGGCGCAATCCTCTGAATGTTCGCTGAATATAGACCCGCATTGTCTAAGCCTGCCAGCCAGTGCAAGCGTCTCGACCAATGTCGGGGTATGGCCTTTGCCGTCAGGAGAGCTAAACTCGGGGTGGCTGTCTTTCTTGTCCACCCTGGCTGGAATCATAAAATGAAAAATAATAATAGCCTGGCACGCCATCTGCCCTGGCTGCTGCTGGCAATCGTAGGAGCGTGCGCCCTTGGCGTAGTGGCATTGCGCCGAGGCGAGGCGATCAATGCCTTGTGGATTGTGGTCGCTGCCGTGGCCATTTATCTGGTTGCGTACCGTTACTACAGTCTGTTCATCGCTAACCATGTGATGCAACTCGATTCGCGACGGGCCACCCCCGCCGTGCTCAACAACGATGGTCTGGACTACGTCCCCACCAACAAACACATCCTGTTCGGTCACCACTTCGCGGCCATCGCTGGCGCGGGCCCGCTGGTGGGTCCGGTCCTGGCGGCGCAGATGGGTTATCTGCCCGGCACGCTGTGGCTGATTGCCGGCGTGGTGCTGGCCGGTGCGGTTCAGGACTTCATGGTCCTGTTCATGTCCACCCGCCGCAACGGCCGTTCACTCGGTGACATGGTCCGTGAAGAAATGGGCCGCATCCCCGGCACCATCGCGCTGTTTGGCTGCTTCCTGATCATGATCATCATCCTCGCGGTGCTGGCGCTGATCGTGGTCAAAGCCCTGGCCGAAAGCCCATGGGGCATTTTCACGGTGATGGCGACCATCCCGATCGCGATGTTCATGGGCATTTACATGCGCTACATCCGCCCGGGCCGCATTGGCGAGATCTCCATCGTCGGCGTACTGTTGCTGCTGGGCTCGATCTGGCTCGGCGGGCAGATTGCCGCCGATCCGGTCTGGGCCAAGGCCTTCACCTTCACTGGCGTGCAGATTACCTGGATGCTGGTCGGTTACGGTTTCGTCGCCGCCTCGTTGCCGGTGTGGCTGATTCTGGCACCGCGTGACTACCTCTCCACGTTCCTGAAAATCGGCACCATCGTGGCGTTGGCGATCGGCATCCTGGTCACCATGCCCGAGCTGAAAATGCCGGCATTGACCCAGTTCGTCGATGGCACCGGCCCGGTGTGGAAGGGCGGTCTGTTCCCGTTCCTGTTCATCACCATCGCCTGTGGCGCGGTCTCGGGTTTCCACGCGCTGATCTCCTCCGGCACCACGCCGAAACTGCTGGATAACGAGGTCAACGCCCGTTACATCGGTTACGGCGCCATGTTGATGGAGTCCTTCGTGGCCATCATGGCGATGGTTGCCGCGTCGGTGATCGAGCCTGGTGTGTATTTCGCCATGAACAGTCCAGCGGCAGTCGTCGGTGGTGATGTGATGGCTGTGGCACAAACTGTCAGCAGCTGGGGCTTTGCAATTACCCCGGAAGCGCTGCAAGCGGTGGCCAAGGACATTGGTGAAACCACCATCCTGGCCCGTGCCGGTGGTGCACCGACCCTGGCGGTCGGTATCGCGCAGATCCTGCACAGTGTCCTGCCGGGTGAAAACACCATGGCGTTCTGGTACCACTTCGCGATCCTGTTCGAAGCGCTGTTCATCCTGACCGCGGTGGACGCCGGCACTCGTGCCGGACGCTTCATGCTCCAGGACTTGCTCGGCTCCTTCGTGCCGGCGCTGAAACGTACCGAATCCTGGGCCGCCAACCTGATCGCTACCGCCGGTTGTGTGGCGATGTGGGGCTGGTTGCTGTATCAGGGCGTGATCGATCCGCTGGGTGGCATCAACACCTTGTGGCCGCTGTTCGGTATCTCCAACCAGATGCTGGCCGGTATCGCGCTGATGCTCGGCACCGTCGTGCTGATCAAAATGAAACGCCAACGCTACGTCTGGGTGACCATGCTGCCGGCGGTCTGGCTGCTGATTTGCACCACCACTGCCGGCTTCATCAAGCTGTTCGACGCCAACCCGGCCATCGGTTTCCTGTCGCTGGCCAAAAAATACAGCGATGCGCTGGCCAACGGTCAGATCCTCGCCCCGGCCAAGGACATCACTCAAATGCAACACGTGATCTTCAACGCCTACACCAACGCAACGCTGACGGCGCTGTTCCTGTTCGTGGTCTTCAGTATCCTGTTCTACGCGCTCAAGGTCGGCATTGCCGCCTGGGGGCAAAAAGAGCGTACGGATAAAGAAGCGCCATTCCAGGCCTTGCCGGATGCTTGATCGAGGAATGCAGCATGTTCAATGACCTGAGTCGCCTCGGTAAATACCTCGGTCAGGCCGCGCGCCTGATGGTCGGCATGCCCGACTACGACAACTACGTCGAGCACATGCAGACCAAACACCCGGACAAACCGGTGATGAGCTATGAGATGTTCTTCCGGGAACGTCAGGAAGCCCGTTACGGTGGCAAGGGTGGGCCGAAGTGCTGTTGATGCAACAGCCGGCTTGATGCAATCCCTGTGGGAGCGGGCTTGCTTGCGAAAGCGGTGTGTCATTCAACATTAATGTCGACTGACACGACCTCTTCGCGAGCGAGCCCGCTCCCACATTTGTTTTGTGTTGATTTCTCATTTTGTGAAACAGGAGACTCCAGTTGTCCTCTCCCATTCCCGTCACGATCCTCAGCGGCTTCCTTGGCGCTGGCAAGACCACGCTGTTGCGCCACCTGCTCAAAGCCGAGCACGGCCTGAAAATCGCCGTGATCGAAAACGAATTCAGCGACGCCGGCATCGACACCCAACTGTTGGGTGATGAGCCGGTGCAAGTGATGACGCTGTCCAACGGCTGCGTCTGCTGCACGATCCACACCGACCTTACAAAGGCGCTGTACCTGCTGCTCGAACGCCTGGACAGCGGCGAAATCGCCTTCGACCGTCTGGTGATCGAGTGCACCGGCCTGGCCGATCCGGCCCCTGTGGCGCAAACCTTTTTCATCGACGAAGAACTGCGAGAGCGTTACATCCTCGACGGCATCATCACCTTGGTCGACGCGGCACATGCCGACACTCATCTGACCCAAACCATCGCCCAGGCGCAGATCGGTTTTGCCGACCGCCTGCTGGTGAGCAAGCGCGATCTGGTGGAAGAGCCTGCTTTCACCGCGCTAAGCGAACGCCTGACCCGGATCAACCGTCGCGCGCCCATCCGCGTGGTTGACCACGGCAAGATCGACCTGGCCGAATTGCTCGACGTGCGTGGTTTCAACCTCAATGCCGACCTCGGTGGCGGTGTGAGTTTGCGCCCGGTCAGCAAGGCGCCTTCCATCGACCGCATTTCCAGCCTGGTGCTGCGCACTGACAAGCCGCTGGATATCGACAGGCTCAGCGAGTTCATGAACGAACTGCTGGAAGATCATGGCAAGCAACTGCTGCGCTACAAAGGCGTGCTGAACATCCTTGGCGAACCGCGGCGCATGGTGTTTCAGGGTGTGCTGAAGCTGTACGGATTCGATTGGGATACGGAATGGGCGGACGGCGAGGCGCGGGAAAGCGTGATCGTGTTTATTGCCGATGATTTGCCGGAAGACAAGATTCGCGAGGGGTTCGCGCGGGTGGCGGCGGAGTAAGGCCTGACATCTTCAGCGAGCTCGATGCCGCCTTCGCGAGCAAGCCCGCTCCCACATTTAACCGAGTTCCTCCAGGGGGAATGCGGTCGAATGTGGGAGCGGGCTTGCTCGCGAAGACGATCTAACCAGCAATACGATTTTGGCGGGACATCGGTTGTGAGTTCAGTAAAACTGCCTCCAATTGATCCAAATGCTGACTGAGCAAATCCTCGGCGGTCACTGCATCCCCGCGCTCCACCGCATTCACAATTTTCTCGTGATTCTGCCAATCACAATAACCCTCCACCTGCACATCAAATTGCGCAATCGCCAGCGAAGTCAGCGGCACCAGGCTGTCCAAAAAATGCGCCAACGGTACATTCCCCGCCATTTCAGCCAACTGCAGATGAAACTCCCCGGCCAGCCGAGTCGCCGCGCCACGCGCCGTGCACAGGCGCTCGCTATCGATCAAGTTGCGCAAGTGTTTCAGATGCTGAGGATGGGGCTGCTGACAGGCCAGCCTCACGACGGTGGTCTCAGTCAGTCGCCGGGCATGCAGCGTCTGCCGAATCTGCTCGCTGTCGAGCACGGCGACGCGGGGGCGATGGTGAGTGCGCAGCACGATGACTTGCTGATGGGACAGTTGCGTCAACACGCCACGAATGTCACTGCGTCGAACGCCGAACATCTGCGCCAGGCTTTCTTCAGTGAAACGGCTGGTCCCATGGATGCGTTGCTCGAGAATGGCGTCGAAGACTCGCGAGTAGAGATCATCCGCCGGCGGAGAAAAGGGCAGGGCGACAAGAGTGTGCGGTGAGGCGAAGCTGTTCATGGCTTGTCTCCGGTTTCAATAGGTTTCAACTGCCGAGGTTGTCGTCCGGAATATTCAATTCGATGCCCATCCGCTTTCCTTCGCGAAGGATATGGCGGCGCATTTCGGCACTGGCCTGGGCGCTGTTCTTACTGCGAATCGCGCGCACCACGGCCTCGTTCTCTTCCAGACGCTCAGCCAGATGCTCGGGGGAGTTGCGCAGCACTTCGGCGCTTTGCTTGAGGGCATTGCTCGTCTGCTGTACCACGCTCTGGAAGATCGGGTTCGAGGTCAGGGTAAACAGCTCTTCGTGGAAGGCGATGTAGGCGTTTACGCCGGCCTCGCTGTCGTTGGCCTCCAGGGCTTCGCGCATGTCCATGAGGGTCAGGCGCAGTTGCCCGACTTCCTTGCTGCTGATGGACTGCGCAACCAGACCGACGATAAACGGCTCAAGGGTGTAGCGCAGTTGCAGCACGTCTTCCAGGCTTGCACCGGCCACCGCACTGTCGTGGCTTTGGCTGTCGCTGAGATTGGCGTCCAGCACCACCACGCCTTTGCCCGGCATTGAACGCACCAGCCCGAGGGTTTCCAGCACGATCACCGCTTCGCGCAGGCTCGGGCGGCTGATGCCCAGTTGTTCGGCCAGTTCACGCTGGCCCGGCAACATCTCGCCGGAGCGCCACTGGCCACGGGCCAAGGCGGCCCGGAGTTTTTCTACCACTGAATTGACGACGGTTGACGAGGTAATCACTGTTCGCTCCAAGTCGCGATAAATGTGCCTGCCCGCAGGCAGGCACACGTTGTTTAAAATTCCTGCTGATGCGCCGGGGCAACCGGTTTTCTCGGCTGGAAGGTATAACCGACCTGACCGGAAAGTACTTTGTTCGCCCGTTGGATATCGATGTCTTTTTCCCAGCGCGCGATGGCCACGGTGGCGACGCAGTTACCAATCAAATTGGTCAGCGCCCGACCGATGCCCATGAACCAGTCCACCGCCAACACCAGCACCAGGCCGACCACCGGAATCGCCGGAATCGCGGTCAGCGTCGCCGCCAGAATCACCAGCGCCGAGCCGGGAATCCCGTGGGCGCCTTTGGACGTGATCAATGACACCAGCAGAATCGTCAGCAAATCGGTCATGGCCAGCGGCGTGCCGGTGGCATTGGCGATGAAGACGATGGCAAGGGTCAGGTAGATCGAAAAACCGTCGAGATTGAACGAGTACCCGGTTGGAATCACCAGACCCACCGTCGAACTGCCAATGCCCAGGTGCTCGAGCTTGCGCATGATTTGAGGCAGCACGGCATCGGACGAGGCGGTGCCCATGACGATCAGCAATTCTTCGCGCAGGTATTTGAGCAAGGGCCACATCTTCAGGCCCGAAAGGCGCATCACCAGGCCGAGAATCAATGTCACAAACGCCACACAGGTCAGATAAAACAGGCCGACCAGGCTGCCCAGGTGCTGCAGCGAGTCCAGGCCATATTTGCTGGTAGTGAAGGCAATTGCGCCGAACACACCGATCGGCGCCAGACGCACGATCATGCCCATGATGCGGAAGATCACGTGGCTCAGTTCATTGATCAGTCGGGAAATGCCTGACGCTGCTTCGCCCACCAGGTTGAGTGCACTGCCGAACAGCACTGAAAACAGCAGCACTTGCAGAATGTTGTTCTCCGCGAAGGCGCCGATGACCGAGGTCGGTATCAGGTTCATCAGGAACTGGGAGGTGGTTTGCATGTGCTGGCCGCGCTGGGCGATGTCGCCCATGTCGGCAGCGGAAAGCTGCTCCAGATGAATGTTCGCGCCGCTGCCGATACCGGTGGTGAACGCTAACACCAGGCCAATCACCAGGGCGATGGTGGTCAGGATTTCAAAGTAGATCACCGATTTCAGGCCGATCCGCCCGACCTTCTTCAGGTCGCCGGCACCGCTGATGCCGCTGACCACCACGCAGAACACGATCAGACCAATGAGCATCTTGATCAGCTTGATGAAGCCGTCACCGAGCGGTTTGAGCTGGGCGGAATATTCGGGAAGGGTCAGCCCGCAGACGATGCCGAGCACCAGTCCGAGAACCACTTGAAGGAAGATTGAACGCGAGCACCATCTGAGCATGGGAGGAATCCTGGTCGGTGTCCTGGCTGCCGTGCGCGGGGCGCATCGGATTCAGGACTTAATTATTGTGGTCTTACCGGTATGTCCAGTGCAGGCGCAGTCTACGCTGGGATTTTTTGGGAATACAAGAGGAAATCGAGAAATTGGCATGACCGGTCTGACCAGTGGTTGGCCAGCGGAATTGGGTTTTTCAGCGATGGTGACCAAGGACCGATGCAACGCTCACAGGAATATCGTCAACAGTCGGCGTCAAAAATGGGCGGTGATGAGTGTTCATGGGCATAAGGTTGTAAATGGATATTAAGCTGAACGTTCCAACGTTTTGATTGAGCCAGGTGTTATGGCACCAAGCGATTACCAATTCAGGTTTTTGTAATATCAGGAAAGTAATCCAGGGACAGGTTTTATTGGCTTGGACGGCTGGCAGCGCGTCTGAGTTTTACAAGGTGTTAAGAGGGTGGATATCTAAGTTGTTTATTGTGGTTGTGGTGGGGGCTCGGTCAGTAAGAAGGTTGTAAGCATTTCGTTTCATTTAAAGAGAGATGATTGTGGCTAGTAGATGGTAATTTCGATTTTCGCCACCTAAGGCGAATAATTATTTTATCAGGAGATACTACATGCAAGAGCTAATTTTGGATCTGTCCGGTGAGTTTGGTGCGGATTTCCAGTCTTATGTGAGTTCTGGTAACGCTATTGTTGCAGCTGAAGTAGGTTGTGACACTACTCTGAGTTGCTCGACCCTGTCATGCACCGCACTCGGCTGCTGCCTCCCGTAATAATTCAAGGCGGGCTCTGGCCCGCCTTGTTTCCCAACAAGAGTCAGGTTTGCCTGTCTTCTGAATGTCGAGTGAACATCATGAACGCAGCAAAGGCGCAAGAATATGACGCACTGAGCAAAATGATCGATGTTTTACACAATGATGATAAAGCTGTTCGGTATTACTTTGGTGTCGATCGTAAGACGTTGCTGGAAGAATATCGAGATACATTGTCTTCTGGCAAAGAAAAAGATGCACCAATAAGTGGCGCGTTCGAAGCGCAAGTTGAAAAGATTCTTTCATTGCTGCTGAAGAGTGATGCCGAAAAAGTCGTGTTCGGCAAATTTTATGCTCGTTGGTATGATTTATTGAAACATGTTTTTGAAAGTGATCTTAAATACAAAGACATGTGTGAATGGATTGATGTGGAAGTGTTTCTGCCTGCCATTCGCTCTCATTTGACTTTACTGGTTAAAAGTCTGGCAGAGAAATCGCTGGTTCATCATCTGAATAGCCGGTTAGCTGACGGCGCTGATCTGGATCTGGACACTTTTGATCAGGAACTGGCAGGCGAGGGGCTGGCACATTTCCTGGCATCGTATCCGGTGCTGACGCGGTTGCTGGTAGAACGGATCGAAGATACGTCGGCGTACCTGTACAAAATCCTCACATGTTTTGCCGAGGACTTTCAACAGCTCAAGAGCACTTTTGCCTTGTCCGACAGGCGTGTTAGGGCGATCTCCCTGGGGCTAGGAGATGCTCATGCCAACGGCGAAACCGTCTGTTGCGTGCGGGTTGGTAGTCATGAACTGATTTTCAAGCCAAGAAACAATCGTGAAGCGTTGTTTTACAGTGCTTTGCTCGAGCAATTGCGCACGGAGACGGGCAACAGCTGCTTCGCCGTCTACGCGCCTCTGATGGTTTCTTTGGATGATCATTGCTGGATTGAAAAAATAGAAAACGTCCCGTGTGCAGCGGATAGCGACTTACCGCTCTTTTTTCAGCGTCTTGGGGCACAGGTGGCAGTGATCCACGCCTTGAACGGCATCGACTTCCATTATGAAAATATCATCGCCTGTGGCAGCAGTCCGGTAATGATCGATCTGGAGTGCCTGTTCACTCCGGCCATGGTTGATTTAAAGGTTGATGTGCCTCATGGCCGGGCGCTTTTCAAGGTCATCAAGCTCAACAGCCAGTCGGTGTTTACAACAGGTTTTGTGCCTAATTCTGCACGCTCGGAGAATGACCAAAGTGGCTTGAGTCGGCAGCGGCAGTTCGTCGCCATCAGAAAAATGCTTGTGCTTGAGGATGGGTTTTATTGCTTGAAGCCGCATGAAGTCGACAACCGCCCGATGATGCGGCACCTGCCCGTTTTTGCAGGCGAGACGCGTTCGGTCACTGATTACAGAGACGCATTTTTCTCCGGTTTCGAGCTTGGTTACGATGAAATCGTCAAGCGTCGAGATGCCATTCTCGAATTACTGGAAAGGCATGCCCAAGGGTTGAAGTCCCGGGTACTGATCAAAAGTACCCAGCGCTACGCTGACTTTATCGCAATGATGACTCACCCCCGGTTTACCCAATGTCAGCTGAAGCATGACTTGCTGTTGGCGACCTTGTGGTCCGATATCGGCGATACGCTTAATGAATACGACATTCCCAGGCACGAGATCAATGAGCTGAAGAAGGCCAATTTTCCTTGTTTCACTCAATCCTTGCTGTCTGACCATTTGCTCAACGCCCACGGACAGACCGTTGCTCTTTTGCCGATTGAACGCCCCTTTGAGAGTTGCCGGCGCAAGTTGGAAATGCTGTCGCCCAAAGACAAGGCGTTCCAGATTCAGATACTGCAGGCGTGTCTGTTGCCCGGAGCCAGCGAACCACTTAATCGAAGCCATCATCTTGTAGCTGTGCCCGATCTTGGCCGCGCGCAGTACCTCGACGGCGCCATGCGCATTGCCGAAATCATTGAAAAATGCCGAATGGAAGGCGAGGACGGCGATGTTGGCTGGACGTTCATGGATACGCATCCACACACCAGACGCAATTTCATAACGCACATGGGCAATAGTTTGTACAACGGAATGGGGGGCTGGCGATTTTCTACCTGAGTCTGTTCCGGGTCAGTGGAGCGACGCATTACCGGGATGAGGCCGAGCGAATCCTGCTTACGATCAATCAATCCCGAGAGCATTTTCCAAACAAGCTGGCAGTCAGTGCGTATTTCGGTCTGACATCCTACCTCTACGTGCTGGTCAATTATGAGTTGATAACTGGCCGCAAGACCTATCAGGCAACCGTCGAAGAACTGTTGTTGAAACTGATGGACTTTCCACGTGAAGGCGATGAATTCGATTTCATTCAAGGTTGGTGTGGCGCCCTGACCGTTCTGGTGAATCTCTATCAGCTCGAAGAACGTGAAGGAGTGCGCTCCCTGATTGAAAAGCTCTCGCATGCCATTCAATCGGCACTGACACTGGACAACGGAACATTGTGGCTCCACTCAACGGGTAAACCGCTGTGGACGGGCTTTTCTCATGGTATTTCCGGGGTATTGCAGGCAATGGGCAAGGCTTGGAGCGTCACGAAAGATCCGTTGCTCGCAGAGTTGATCACCCAGTGGTTGCAGGCAGAAAACCGCCTCACGGTCGATGGTTTCTGGCTTGATCTGAGGGAAAACGCACAATCTGCGTGCGCGACAAAGTGGTGCCATGGCGACGGCGGTATTCTCCTTTCCCGAAGCGGGTTGACGCAGACGATGAGTGAAGCGCTGGGCGCCGCCACCCACGCTGAACTCGAGCAGGATGCCGAGCGATGCGAACGCCATCTCTGGGAGCAAAGCCTCGGTTCCGGGTACAGCCTGTGTCATGGTGATTTCGGCAATTTGATGTGCTTGCTGAAGTTCTATCGCGACACAAACAATGAGCAGGGCATCGCAAAGGTAAAGTGTGCGCTCTCCCAAGTGGCTCATAATTTCTTCAATGAAGATTTTCTGGATGAACACACCATTCCCGACCTGGGCATGATGCTCGGGATCACGGGCGTCGGTCAGGCTCTGTTGCACGCCGTGGATGCCGGTTTGCCGGATGTGTTAGCGCTCGACTTCGCGCGATCGACTGACTGACCTGCGCAGGTACTGCAAAAAAACCGGCCATCATTGGTCGGTTTTTTTTGCTGTCTTATGGATTGATTCAGTCGCGGTCTGCGATTAAACCGCTACTGATCATAAACAACGGAGTCCGGCTGGATACGATCAATGGCCATTGGGAGTGTATCGTGTAGTGATGTTGATCTTGAAGGTCGCAAGTTCTCCGCCCCGGTTGGGATAGTCAGTAATCACTTGCAAGCCTGGCTCATCGCCGTAAGTGCAAACAGGTCGTTCCTGAGGACCGCTATACAGTAAAAACTCATGTTCATTTGATTCTGACAGGTCAGTCATTTTAAGGCTTTTGCCGTTAGCATTCTTGAGACGGAAAAAAGTAGGCGCCCCGCCGTCATGTACAGTCCAGTTACGCAGCGATCCTTCCATACTTAATGTGTCTCTGTAGTTTCCATCCCTGCCTTTAATCTTGATGATGTAGACACCATTGATATAAGCAAAGAAAAACGACTCCTCGGGATTCATCGAATAATCGCTGAATGTAATGAGGTTGTGCGTGCTTTTGAGCTCTTCCTGGTGGAGCTGACGTAGTTCTTCGCTGGTTCGCGGGTCGTCTATCTTTTTTTGCAGTATCTTTTGTGCTGTCGATACAGCTTTGTCGTTGATTTTGAGTGTCGCGGTGAACGATTGTTGCGGATCTGGGTTGCTCATTGTCTGTTTTACTTCCATGTAATGTAATAAATATTTATAGGGTCTGTTGTCCTTGAGCTGGAAAAGTGGCTCAGGGGTTTGCAAGTGTTGTAAGTTTTACGGCTTTCGTTTAAATACACTAGCAGGTAAGTTGTTGGTTGAGTGCTGTGTTGTTGTTTCAAAGTTTATATGGGCGATAACTGTCTATAAGGTCTGACGTTTAATGGAGGGCGATGTACTTTCTGGTAGACGAAAAAAAACCGGCACACGTGCCGGTTTTTTTTAACTGCGGTTTAACAGGGCTGTTTAAGCACCGTACACCGGCAGCTTCTTGCAGATGGCTTTGACCTTCTCACGAACGGCGTCGATCACCGCTTCGTTGTTCAGATCAGCCAGGATGTCGCAGATCCAGCCGGCCAGTTCTTTGCACTCTGCTTCCTTGAAGCCGCGAGTGGTCACAGCCGGAGTGCCGAAGCGCAGGCCGGAGGTGACGAACGGGGAGCGTGGATCGTTTGGCACGGAGTTCTTGTTCACGGTGATGAATGCTTTGCCCAGAGCGGCGTCAGCGTCTTTACCGGAGATTTCCTGCTTGATCAGCGACAGCAGGAACAGGTGGTTTTCAGTACCGCCGGAAACCACGTCGAAACCGCGCTCGATGAATACGCTGGCCATGGCCTGGGCGTTTTTCACCACTTGTTGCTGGTAAGCCTTGAACTCAGGCTGCAGCGCTTCCTTGAAGCAGATCGCTTTAGCAGCGATCACGTGCTCCAGCGGGCCACCCTGGGCGCCCGGGAATACCGCGGAGTTCAGCTTCTTCTCGATGTCGGCGTTGGCGCGAGCCAGGATCAAACCGCCACGTGGACCGCGCAGGGTCTTGTGAGTGGTGGTGGTCACGACGTCAGCGAATGGTACCGGGTTCGGGTAGACGCCAGCGGCGACCAGACCGGCCACGTGGGCCATGTCGACGAACAGGTAGGCGCCAACCTTGTCAGCGATTTCGCGGAAGCGCGGGAAATCCAGGATCTGCGAGTAGGCAGAGAAACCGGCCACGATCATTTTCGGCTTGTGCTCAACGGCCAGGCGCTCGACTTCGTCGTAGTCGATCAGGCCATTTCCGTCGATGCCGTACTGAATGGCGTTGTACAGCTTGCCGGAGGAGGAAACGCTGGCACCGTGGGTCAGGTGACCACCGTGAGCCAGGCTCATGCCCAGGATGGTGTCGCCCGCTTGCAGCAGGGCCAGGTAAACGGCGCTGTTGGCTTGTGAGCCGGCGTGCGGCTGAACGTTGGCGTAATCGGCGCCGAACAGTTCTTTGGCGCGGTCGATGGCCAGTTGCTCAACGATATCGACGAACTCGCAACCACCGTAGTAGCGCTTGCCCGGGTAGCCTTCGGCGTATTTGTTGGTCAGTACCGAGCCTTGAGCTTCCATCACCGCAGGGCTGGTGTAGTTTTCCGAAGCGATCAGCTCAATGTGCTCTTCCTGGCGCTGAGCTTCTTGCTCCATGGCGGCAAAGAGATCGGCGTCGTACTTGGCAATAGTCAAATCACGGCTGAACATGGCGGTCCTCAAGGATCGGGGGCAGAAAAGGGGGGCATTCTAACCCAATGGGTTTTAGATGGCATATGAAAGGACATCATGTCGCAGACAAGTGGTGTTCATGCGGGGATTGGCGGTGATTGTGCAGGCCTCATCGCCAGCAAGCCGGCTCCTACAGTTGGAATGCGATCCCCTGTGGGAGCGGGCTTGCCCGCGAAGGGGCCATCTGCAGCACTACAAATTTCAGTCGAACATGAACAACGCATCATTACTGAACTGCGCTTCAAATCGCCCCGCCGGCATCGGACGCCCGAACAGATACCCCTGAACCTCGTCGCAACCATGCTCACGCAGGAAGTCGAGCTGCTCATGGGTTTCCACGCCTTCAGCAATCACCGCCAGATTGAGGCTGTGCGCCATGGCGATGATCGCTCGGGCAATCTGCGCATCCTGCTCGCCTGACGGCAATCCGTCGACAAAGGTCCGGTCGATTTTCAGCACGTCGATCGGGAACTGCTTGAGGTAGTTGAGCGACGAATAACCGGTGCCGAAGTCGTCGACCGCAATACTCAGCCCGAGGTTCTTCAGCCCGGCCAGAATCTGCATCGCCTCGCTGACTTCGCGCATCAGGATACTTTCGGTCAGTTCCAGCTCAAGGCATGCCGGCGGCAGGCCGGTTTCCTTGAGGATGGTGGCGATCCGCGTGCCGAGCTGGCCGTCGGAGAACTGTCGTGCGGAAATGTTCACCGACACCTTCGGCACCCGCACCTTGGCCTGATGCCAGGTCTTGAGCTGACGGCACGCCTCGCTGATCACCCAGTCGCCGACGTCCACCACGAGACCCAGCTCTTCGAGCACCGGAATGAAATCCCCAGGCGGTACCAGGCCACGGCGCGGATGACGCCAGCGCAGCAAGGCTTCGGCGCCGGTCAGGCGTTTGCCGTCGCCGCTGAATTGCGGCTGGTAGTACAGAACGAATTCGTTTTGCTCCAGGGCGTGGCGCAAGTCGCTTTCCAGCTCCAGGCGCTCCAGGGCGCTGGCGTTCATGTCCGCCTGATAGAACTGGAAGTTGTTCTTGCCGCGCTCCTTGGCGTGGTACATCGCGGTGTCGGCGTTCTTCATCAACTGACTGAGTTCGTTACCGTCCTGCGGACTCAGGGCGATGCCGATACTGGCGGTGACGAAAAACTCGCGGCCTTCGAGCACGAACGGTTTCACCAGGCTGGCGAGGATCTGCTCCGCCACGTGAATCGCCCGGTTCAGAGCGATTTCCCGGTTGATGCGCGGTTGCAGCAGCAAGGTGAATTCGTCGCCGCCCATGCGTGCCACGGTGTCGTCGTCATCGACGCAACCGAGCAGGCGCGTGGCCATTTCCTTGAGCATGCGATCGCCGGCGGCGTGGCCCAGGGAGTCGTTGATCGGTTTGAAACGGTCCAGGTCGAGGAACATCAGCACCACCCAGGACTTCTGCCGTTCCGCCGATTGCAGCGCGGTGTGCAGGCGATCCTGGAACAGCGTGCGGTTGGGCAAGTGGGTCAGGGCGTCGTAATAGGCGAGACGGTGAATCCGTTGTTCGCTGGCCTTGCGCTCGCTGATGTCGCTGAAGAAGCACACGTAACTGGCCAGGTCACCTTCGTCGTCGAGCACCGCCGTGATGCCGACCCACGCCGGGTAATGCTCGCCATTGCGGCGCTTGAGCCAGACTTCGCCTTCCCAGGTGCTGTGCTGATTCAGTTGCTTGAGCACATAGCGCAGATGCGCTTCCTGCTGCTCGTCGACGGTCAGCATGTTCGGCAACTGGTCGAGCACTTGCTCCACCGCATAACCGCTCACGCGACTGAACGCTTCGTTGGCCTGGACGATGTAGCCCGCCGGGTCGGTGATCAGGATCGCCGAGGTCGAGTGTTCGAATACCGTGGCCGCCATGCGCAGGTCTTTTTCGGCGCGGCGCTGCTGGCTGATGTCGCGACCGACACCGAGCACGCCTTCGAAGGCGCCGTGTTCATCCCAGACCAGCACCAGACGCAGCTCGATCGGAATCTTGCGCCCGTCGGCCCGCAGGCAATCGAACAGGAACAGCTGGGTTTGCACCTGACTGCGCAGCAGCGCCAGTTGGTCGGGTTTATCCAGCGCTTTGCTGACGCGGTCCATCAGGCTGTAAATGCCGGACAATTGCTGAGGGTTGGCAATGGTCGTCTGCCAGCCGTTCTGGAAGATCCAGTCGGTGTCGTAACCCAGCACGGCCTGCACCGACGGGCTGACGTAGTTGAGCGAGAGCCTGCTGTCGGTGGAGAAGATCACGTCGCTGATGCTTTCGGCGAGCATCCGGTAACGCTGCTCGCTGTCGCGCAGGGACTCGCTGGCCTCGATCTGTTCGGTGATGTCCTTGGCCACACCGATGATCCGCGTGACCTGGTCATGCTTGTCCCGCGCCAGCGCCTGCTCACGAATGTCGAAGCGCCGCCAGTTGCCGTCCCGGTGACGGAAGCGCAGCTGGCATTGCAGCAATTGGGTGTAGCCCGCGTGACGCTGGGTCTGGCGTGAACGATGGTAGTGGTCGGCATCTTCGGGGTGCAGAAGGATTTCCCAGAAGTACTCGCCCATCTGGTGCAGCTCGGTGCGGTTGTAGCCGAGTGTCTGGCCCAGGTGGTGGTTGCTGAAGATCATGCGCTGGCTGATCACGTCCTGCACGTAGAGGTGATCCGGCACCGTGCGCACCACATCGGACCAGAAGCCTTCACGCTCGAGCAGCGACAGTTCGATGAGTTTGCGGCTGGTGATGTCGCTGATGCTCAGGATCACCGCTTTATAGTCGTCCTGGTTTTCCGGCAGGCGCAGCACCAGCCACAGGTGCTGGTCACGGCCAGTGGCGTCCGGGAGTTTTATCTCCAGCTCAAGCTGTTTCTGCTGGTTGATCATCGCGTCGAGCACTTGATTGCCGATGGCGGTGCCTTCCAGCGGGTTGCCCTCGATCAGCAATTTCCAGGCGTGTTCGCAGGTGTTGACGTTGAGCAGTTGCAGGGCAACCTGGTTGACCTCGGTGATGCGCAGTTCCTGCAGCAATTGATGCCGTTGTTCCGCTGATTCCAGCCAGCCGCGCAGTTGTTCGCTGTTGTGCAACCGGGCTTTGTCGAGCGCAGGCTTGAGTCCCGACACGTCCAGGACACACAGCGCCACGCCGGTACCTTCGAAAATATCCTTGTAGCGTCGACGACCTTCAGTCACCTGGCGCTGACGGCGGCGCATGTTCAGCAGGGCAATCAGCGGCAGCAGGGAGAGCGCCAGTCCCAACAGGCATTTGCCGATGAACGCCGGCAACAGTTCTTCAATCACGCGCTTGCGATCGAACAAACCGCGCAATTGCCAGTCGCTGCTGCTCAGCGGAACCGTCAGCACGCTGTTGGCCACATCGTCTTCGGTCAGTTCGCCCGGCTTGGCCAGGGGCTGCGATTCATCGCGGCTGATGACCTGGTGATTGAAACGGTTTTCCACCAGCCACAGTGGGCGGATTCCGGTTTCGTTCTGTTTGGTCAGTGACGAGAAAAAGGTCGGTTTCAGGCGCAGGGCCCAGTAGCCACGAGTGCTGCCGCTGGCCTGATGCAGCAGCAGGTGCACCATCGAGCCGTTATCGGCGTTGCTGAAATAGTGGGCCTGGCGTCGGCTGTGACGGACCAGCTCGGAGAGGTAGTCGGCGTCCTCGCTGTCGGCGGCGCTGTCCGTGAGGATTTTGCCGGAGGGACTCAACAACGCGAGGCTGAGCAGGTCGGGCAGGGATTTTTGCAGTTTGCGAAGCAACTCCTGCTGTTCGTCGGCGCTTTGTGGCTGTTCGACGATCGGTAGCAGGTTGAGGGCGATCTGCGCGTTGAGCGACATGTTCAGACTGACTTGCGCGGCCAGATCGGCGGTGTAGTCGATGGTGTACTGACGCTGGTTTTTCTGGGTTTCATGCAGCTGATCCAGCAGTTGCCAGAACAGCAGGGCGAGCAGCATCAGCACGAGTGTCGCCAGCGCACCCTTTAAGGTTCCGCGCAGGGGGGCGCCAGGCGCGACAGTCGGCGCACGGGGGATCAGGGGCGGAGTGACATTGGACAAACTGTAATCCTGCGGTTTGGCTGGACTGGCGCGACGTGCACTATAAGCCGGACGCCCGGAGGGCGGCTAGCATGCCTTGAGTTGTGGCAAAGTGCCAGACCCTCCCGGCTGGACTGCCTCTCGTCATTCAGGTAGCTTTGCCGGTTACGCGGGAGCGTTCCAGCTCCTAGAATCAGGCTTTTTCAGCGCGCACATATTGATAGCTTTCAATCGGGCGACGCGCACGGCCTGGCCAGGCATCGCCTGCGCCCTAATCATTCATCTGTCACTGACCCAAGGTTCTCCATGGCTCAATACGTCTTCACCATGCATCGGCTGGGCAAAGTTGTTCCGCCGAAGCGGGAAATCCTGAAAAACATTTCGCTGTCCTTCTTCCCCGGCGCCAAGATCGGCGTGCTCGGCCTCAACGGTTCGGGTAAATCCACGTTGCTGAAAATCATGGCTGGCGTCGACACCGAGTTCGAAGGTGAAGCCCGTCCGATGCCGGAGCTGAACATCGGCTACCTGCCGCAAGAGCCGATCCTGGACCCGACCAAAACCGTGCGTGAAGTGGTCGAGGAAGCGGTCAGCGTGATCAAGAACGCCCAGGCGCGCCTGGACGAGGTCTACGCGGCTTACGCTGAAGAAGATGCCGACTTCGACAAACTGGCAGCCGAACAGGCCAAGCTCGAAGCCATCCTGCAAGCCAGCGACGGTCACAACCTGGACCGCCAACTGGAAGTCGCCGCCGATGCGCTGCGTCTGCCGGCGTGGGACGCCAAGGTCGAATTCCTTTCCGGTGGTGAAAAGCGTCGTGTGGCCCTGTGCCGCCTGCTGCTGTCCGCCCCCGACATGCTGCTGCTCGACGAACCGACCAACCACCTGGACGCCGACTCCGTCGCCTGGCTGGAACACTTCCTTCACGACTTCCCGGGCACCGTCGTTGCGATCACGCACGACCGTTACTTCCTGGACAACGTCGCCGGCTGGATTCTGGAACTTGACCGCGGCGCGGGCATTCCTTACGAGGGCAACTATTCGGGTTGGCTCGAAGCCAAGTCCGATCGTCTGGCTGCCGAATCCAAGCAGCAGTCGGCCCACGAAAAAGCCATGAAGGAAGAACTGGAGTGGGTGCGCAAAGGCGCCAAGGCCCGCCAGTCCAAATCCAAGGCTCGTCTGCAACGCTTCGAAGAAATGCAATCGCAGGAATTCCAGAAGCGCAGTGAAACCAACGAGATCTACATCCCGGCCGGTCCGCGCCTGGGTGACAAGGTCATCGAGTTCAAGAACGTCACCAAGGGCTACGGCGATCGCGTGTTGATCGACAACCTGTCGTTCTCGATGCCGAAAGGCGCCATCGTTGGCGTGATCGGCGGTAACGGCGCGGGTAAATCCACGCTGTTCCGTATGCTGATGGGCAAGGAAACTCCGGATTCGGGCACCATCGAAGTCGGCGAAACCGTGCAACTGGCGTGCGTCGACCAGAGCCGTGAAGACCTGGACGGCAGCAAGACCGTGTTCCAGCAAATCTCCGACGGTTCGGATCAGATCCGCATCGGCAACTACGAGATTCCGTCGCGTACTTACGTCGGTCGCTTCAACTTCAAGGGCGGCGATCAGCAGAAGTTCGTCAAGGACCTGTCCGGTGGTGAGCGCGGTCGCTTGCACCTGGCCCTGACCCTGAAGGAGGGCGGCAACGTCCTGCTGCTCGACGAACCGTCCAACGACCTCGACGTTGAAACCCTGCGTTCCCTGGAAGAAGCCCTGCTGGATTTCCCGGGCGCCGCCATTGTGATCTCTCACGATCGGTGGTTCCTTGACCGCGTCGCGACCCACATCCTGGCGTACGAAGACGACTCGCAAGCGGTGTTCTTCGAAGGCAACTACACCGAGTACGAAGCCGATCGCAAAAAACGCCTCGGCGAAGCGGCTGCCCAGCCGCATCGTGTACGGCACAAGAAACTGGCCTGATTCCAGGTTGGTTGCATGAAAAAACGGAGCCTTCGGGGCTCCGTTTTTTTTTGGTCTTTTGGTGGCGCCGCGGTGCGACATTTCGCGAGCTGCCCCCACATTATTTGATTTTCAGTGGACTGCGGATTCGTGACCACCACAGATCACATGTGGGAGCGGGCTTGCTCGAAGAGGCGAAATCCATGACGGTGCACTATTCAAATCGCGACTCCCTGTTTGGGTGCAAATATCGTCCAGATCCGCATTAATTTATATCCAGCGCACCATTTATTTTCATAAGTGCGACATTTTGCGCTGTCGTGGTGCGCGGTCAGTTTGCTAAAGTCCGGCCCAATCTCTTCCAACGACAATAAATTTGCCGAGACTTATCCATGATCGAATCCGTTGAATCCTTCCTTGCCCGTCTGAAAAAACGCGACCCGGACCAACCCGAATTTCATCAGGCCGTCGAAGAAGTCCTGCGCAGCCTTTGGCCGTTTCTTGAAGCCAATCCGCACTATCTGACCTCCGGAATCCTGGAGCGGATTTGCGAACCGGAGCGGGCAATCGTTTTCAGGGTTTCGTGGGTCGACGATCAAGGCAAAGTGCAGGTCAATCGCGGATTCCGCATCCAGATGAACAGCGCTATCGGTCCGTACAAGGGCGGGCTGCGTTTCCATCCTTCGGTGAACCTTGGGGTGTTGAAGTTTCTTGCCTTTGAACAGACCTTCAAAAACTCGCTGACGTCGTTGCCGATGGGCGGTGGCAAGGGTGGGTCGGACTTCGATCCAAAAGGCAAAAGCGATGCTGAAGTCATGCGGTTCTGCCAGGCCTTCATGAGCGAGCTGTATCGTCATATCGGAGCGGACGTCGACGTTCCGGCCGGTGATATCGGCGTCGGGGCTCGCGAGATCGGTTTTCTGTTTGGCCAATACAAGCGCCTGAGCAACCAGTTCACCAGCGTGTTGACCGGCAAGGGCCCGAGCTATGGCGGCAGCCTGGTTCGCCCGGAAGCCACCGGTTTTGGTTGCGTGTACTTCGCTGAAGAAATGCTCAAGCGCAGCGGTGCAACCGTCGAAGGCAAGCGCGTGGCCATCTCTGGTTCCGGCAACGTTGCGCAATACGCGGCGCGCAAGGTCATGGACCTGGGCGGCAAAGTGATTTCGTTGTCCGACTCCGAGGGCACGCTGTACTGCGAAAGCGGTTTGACCGAAGAGCAGTGGCGGGCAGTACTGGAACTCAAAAACGTCCAGCGCGGGCGTATCAGTGAACTGGCCGGCCGTTTTGACCTGGAGTTCAAGGCCGGCCAGCACCCGTGGGCGCTGAGTTGCGACATCGCTCTGCCCTGCGCTACACAAAACGAACTGGATGCCGAAGCGGCTCGCACGTTGTTGCGCAACGGCTGCATCTGTGTGGCGGAAGGGGCAAACATGCCGACTACCCTCGAAGCGGTGGACCTGTTTATCGAGGCGGGGATTCTGTTTGCGCCGGGCAAGGCTTCCAATGCCGGCGGTGTCGCGGTGAGCGGGCTGGAAATGTCACAGAACGCCATGCGCTTGTTGTGGACCGGTGGAGAAGTGGACAGCAAGCTTCACGCGATCATGCAATCGATCCACCACGCTTGCGTGCATTACGGCGAAGAGAATGGCCGGATCAACTACGTCAAAGGCGCGAACATCGCCGGCTTCGTCAAGGTTGCCGACGCGATGCTCGCCCAGGGCGTGGTTTAAGCCGGTTCGATACGGATGATCTCGATCATCTGATCGCCGGCCGGGCGTTGCCACAGCACCTCGTCGCCGAGTTGCGCCCCGAGCAACGCCCGGCCCAATGGTGAGCCCCAGTTGATCAGGCCCGCAGAGGCGTCGGCCTGATCTTCGCCGACCAGTTGCACGGTCTGCTCGGTGTTGTGTTCGTCGGCGAAGGTCACATGGCTGCCGATCTGCACTTTTTGCGTTGAGTTCGCGGCGGTCACGACCTGGGCGCTTTGCAGGCGCTGGTTGAAATACCGCAAATCTCGTTCGAGGTCCGCCAGGCGTTGCTTGTCGGCGTGCTCACCTTTGGCCGATTGCTCACTGTGCAATTGTTGCAATTGGGCGACCTTCTCCTGCAACTGGGCCAACCCCGTGGGCGTGACGTAATTGGGCTGCGCGCTGACCTGCCGTTCGACTGGCTGATCGGCTTGTGCGGCGGCGTTATCTTCATTGACGAAGGCGCGACTCATGGTTTTCTCCCGTTATAGGGTTTGGGCCATGGTCATGGTCTTTTAGTTTCGATGGATGTCTGAAAGCGACTCATTGCGAGCGAAACGCACGGGCGGCGTCCTGGTCTTTCTGTTGCTGCCAGGCTCTTTCACGCTCGTCCCAATGGTGGCTGCGATAGTCCTCGCGATCCTCGCTTTCGCGCATGGCCTGGCACTGGCGAAAACCATCGCTCCAGCCTTCGGCGTATTGCTTGTCTTTGAGATAACGCGGCACGTTCTTGCGAAACTCACCGGTGATCGCCCCGGCCGCTTGCCGGCCACTGCTGCAGCCGTCGTCGAAACCATCGGCGAAGGCCGGTGGATAGCCCTTGGCAATCAGGTCTTCGTGGGTCGTCTGGCAGCCCGCGATCAACATCAATACAGCCACTACACCCACGCAACGCCACATCTCGGACTCCCGGCCATTCGACGACCTATACGTGAAGTCTAGGAGTGGATTCGTGAGGCGTTCGTGAAAGGAGTGTGATGAATCTGTCAGGTAGCGAAATCCCTTTGTAGGAGCCGGCTTGCTGGCGATGGCGTCACTGCGGTCATTCAGGTTACACCGCAGTGATGCCATCGCCAGCAAGCCGGCTCCTACAGGTCAATAGTGATACCACTTCATCTCAAGCATCACTTCGTTCTCGGGCGAGGCGAGGTGGCTGAATTCGCGCTGGGCGCTCAGGCGCAGGCCCAGGTTGCGCGACAACTCCCACTGTTGGTTCAGACTCACACTACGACGTACTTCGCCATTGGTGAAGAAATCGCCTTTGGCTTCAAGGCTGAAATTGCCCAGCGGGTTCTTCCACAACAGACCGCTATTGAAACCCGCCGCCGGTGCAATGAAACCCGCGAAGTCGTTGTGGTGCTCAACGCGCACCGTGCCCAAGGCAAAACCAAGCATGTCCTCGCTCAACTGCCAGGTGCCGCCGCCACCGCCGTTGACGTGGCTGACCAGCGTTTCATCGTCATGTTTGCCCGGCACGCGCTCAAGGCCGCCGGTGACTTGCCACGACAACGGCTGCAACAGCTCGTTGCGCGGCGTCAGGGAGCGAATGGTCGCCAGGTCCAGTTGCTGCAACTGCCATTGATTGCCTTCGTACTGGCGCAGTTTCATCTGCAGGATTTCAATCTGCGCGCCGAGGGGAAAACTTTCGGAGTTGTCGTTGAGGTCGTGATAGGCCATGCGCAGGCCATATTCACCAAACGCCTTGTCGCCCCGGGTGCCGATGCCCGCCTGCCAGGTGCGGGACTCATGGCCGTCCTCAGGCAAACCGGGTTGCGGAATGTCCAACTCGGGGGGCGGGTTCTGGTTGATCGCCCGCAGCAATTCGAAACTGCGTTGGGCCCGTTGCGGGTCGCGTTCCTGGCCGTTGGCGCGGTAGCGTTCGAGCCGGTAAGCCGCGTCGATGATCAGTGCCTGGCGCGCGCGGGGTTGCGCCTTGAACGCCGGTTCCTGCAATTGTTTCTGGTCGGCGCTGACTTTCAGTACCCACTGCTGTTCTTCATCGGTGAGCGGCTCGGCGCGGCTCAGCAGCTCACGCTCGCGGGACGGACGATATTGAATGGATTCCACCAGGCCTGCTTCTTTCACGGCTTTGACGGTGTCGGTTGGAATCGCGGTCAGCGGGAATTGTTCAGTGAGGCGCAGGCTCGGGCGCGCTACCTGCAAAAGCTCCAGCAGGCGATAGGAGCAGTTTTCGTCGAAGAAGAAATAGTCGAACTGGATCTGCTTGAGCTCCCAGACATGCTCGACCATGCGCTCGGTTTCTTGTGGCGTCAGGTTCAGCCGGTATTCCCACAGGTCACGGTTCTCGAGACTGCGATATTCCGAGAGTTTTTCCTGGTACGGCACCAGCGCGAACAGGCCCGGATAGCCGCCCATCAAGCCCTTCCAGGCGTAGAGGATGCTGTTGTCCGAGCCTTCGATGTAGGCGCCGAAGTTGATCGCATAGCTGAGCAGCGCCGTCTTGTCGCTCTGCACACCTGCCTGATCGATGCGCAGCAGGGTATGGCCGAACATCGATGACGGGCTGTTCAGATACGCCGCCGGGAAAATCATCACCGCGCTGTGGGGCGAGACATCCTTGAACCATTGCTTGAACTCGGTGCAGTCCAGGGGCGGCAGGTCGGTCAGGTTGAGTTGTGCTTTCAGCCAGCGAGTACGCGCCGGGTAGACACATTGCGCGTGTTGCTCGCCGGCACTGGCTGGGGCATAGAGCGCCTGCACGGTCGCGGCCAGTTCCCGGTCGGGATGTTCATTGCCGTCGGGCGCCAGAAAGAACTTCCTGTCGCTGACATAGCTGCGCCAGCCGCCCAGCTTGGCGGTTTCGTAATGACCGAGGGAAAGCCAGAAGGGATCATTGGCCAGTTGCTGCAAACGTTGATTGTCGATGTGTGGCGCGGCGGACAGCGGGGCGCAGACACAGAGCGCCAGCCAGGCAAGGCGTTTGAGCATAGTGGGCAACTTAAGTCGAAAAAAATAAAGACCCGGTACGGAAGATCCGTCCTTGCAGGAGCCGGCTTGCTGGCGATGGCATCACCGCGGTGTATGTGAACGACCGCGTCGATACCATCGCCAGCAAGCCGGCTCCTACAGTTGGAGGATATGGCCGAAAAGGGACAGGTCCAAAAAAACAAAACCCGCTCCCCTAAAGGAACGGGCGGGTCGAGCTTAAGCTTGAGTGGCGTACTTGGCCAGACGCGGATCGCTCTTCAGAACGGCCAGGGTGTTGGTATGCACGTCGTCAGCGGTCACGTCAGCCTTGCTGAAGATCTGCTGGAAGTGCTCATGAGTGACGGCGGCGAAGTGCGCACGGTCTTCCGGCGCCACGCCCAGTACCACGGCGTAAGTGGTCAGCGCTTCGCCCTGACCCTTGGCCATGTCTTCGGACAGCTCGTTCATCATGCCATTCATGGCAATCCAGGATTTGCCGCCATAGGTCAGCGACGCATTAGTCGAGCAACCGTTGGTACCGGAGGTCATACCGAAGGTTGCGTTACCGGAAGTGCCGTTGGTGGTGGATGCCAGGAAGTGAGCCGGGGTGCCACGCTGACCTTCGAACAGCATGTTGCCCCAACCGCAATCCGGGCCACCTGGTGCTTGGGCCATGGCGTTGATGGATACAGCGGTGAAGAGAGTACCGAGAAGAATCCGTTTCATAGCTTTGTTCTCTTTATGTGCATACCAATGGACAAGGGTTCTGGCCCGATCTGGCGCCAGTGGGCCGGTTATTGTTCCAGCCGCGCAGTTTGGAGTTTAGGCACGTTCCAAGGGTTCCGTCACATTTTGCGAAATATTCGTTGAAAACGTTGATTTAGACCCGGTCCGCCCGGGGATAGCCGTTTAGCTATGCTTTGGCTAAAGGCGCGCCTTGCCAGTGGGGTATGGGCAGCGCCAGAATGCCGCTATCTGCCCCGCCTGATGTAAGGAAGCCCGATGCCTGATCCTGTTGCTGCCAGCTTGCGTCTAGCGCCCGAAGCGCTGACTCGTCCGTTTTCCGCTGAACAGTTCAGCTTCTCTACCACCAATGATCTGGAGCCCTTCCGCGGTGTGCTTGGCCAGGAACGTGCGGTCGAAGCCTTGCAGTTCGGTGTGGCCATGCCACGCCCCGGTTACAACGTATTCGTCATGGGCGAGCCTGGCACTGGCCGGTTTTCGTTCGTCAAACGCTACCTGAAGGCCGAAGGCAAACGCTTGCAGACCCCGGCCGACTGGGTCTACGTCAACAATTTCGATGAGCCCCGCGAGCCCCGCGCCCTGGAATTGCCCTCGGGCACTGCCGGCGCGTTCATCGGTGATATCAACGGGTTGATCGACAACCTGTTGGCGACTTTTCCCGCGGTGTTCGAACACCCGTCCTACCAGCAGAAGAAAAGCGCCATCGACCGCGCTTTCAACCAGCGCTATGACAAGGCGCTGGACATCATCGAGCGCCTGGCGCTGGAGAAAGACGTCGCGCTTTACCGCGATGCCAGCAACATCGCGTTTACCCCGATGAGTGAAGGCAAGGCACTGGATGAAGCGGAATTCGCCCAGTTGCCGGAAGCCGATCGCGAGCGTTTTCACGATGATATTTCCGGACTGGAAGAGCGCCTGAACGAAGAGCTCGCCAGCCTGCCGCAATGGAAGCGTGAGTCGAGCAATCAACTGCGCCACCTCAACGAAGAAACCATCACCCTGGCCTTGCAGCCGTTATTGTCGCCGCTGTCGGAGAAATACGCCGAGAACGCGGCGGTGTGCGGTTACCTGCAGGCGATGCAGGTTTATCTGCTGAAAACCGTGGTCGAGCAACTGGTGGACGACAGCAAAGCCGACGCTGTTGCCCGCAAGATGCTGGAAGAGCAATACGCGCCGAGCCTGATGGTCGGTCATTCGGCCAGCGGCGGTGCGCCGGTGGTGTTCGAACCGCACCCGACTTACGAAAACCTGTTTGGCCGCATCGAATACAGCACCGATCAGGGCGCGCTCTACACGACGTATCGTCAACTGCGACCGGGCGCGCTGCACCGTGCCAACGGCGGTTTCCTGATCCTCGAAGCGGAAAAAATGCTCAGCGAACCGTTCGTGTGGGATGCGCTCAAGCGCGCCCTGCAATCGCGCAAGCTGAAAATGGAATCGCCGCTGGGTGATCTGGGTCGCCTGGCCACCGTGACCCTGACACCGCAACACATTCCGTTGCAGGTCAAAGTCGTCATCATTGGTGCCCGACAACTGTATTACACGCTGCAAGACCTCGATCCGGACTTCCAGGAGATGTTCCGCGTCCTGGTGGATTTCGACGAAGACATCCCGATGGTCGACGAGAGCCTGGAACAGTTCGCCCAGCTACTTAAAACCCGCACCTCCGAAGAAGGCATGGCGCCGCTGACCGCCGATGCGGTGGCGCGCCTGGCGACGTACAGCGCGCGTCTGGCTGAGCATCAGGGACGTTTGTCCGCGCGCATTGGCGACTTGTTCCAACTGGTCAGCGAAGCGGACTTCATTCGTCACCTGGCGGGCGACGAAATGACCGACGCCGGGCACATCGAGCGTGCGCTCAAGGCCAAGGCCACTCGCACCGGGCGCGTTTCGGCGCGGATTCTCGATGACATGCTGGCCGGGATCATCCTCATCGACACCGATGGCGCAGCGGTCGGCAAGTGCAACGGGCTGACGGTGCTGGAAGTCGGTGACTCGGCGTTCGGTGTACCGGCGCGGATTTCCGCCACGGTCTATCCGGGCGGCAGCGGCATTGTCGACATCGAGCGTGAAGTTAACCTCGGCCAGCCGATTCACTCCAAAGGCGTGATGATCCTTACCGGGTATCTGGGCAGCCGTTACGCCCAGGAATTCCCGTTGGCGATTTCCGCGAGTATCGCGCTGGAGCAATCCTACGGTTACGTTGATGGCGACAGTGCGTCGCTGGGAGAGGCGTGCACGTTGATTTCGGCCTTGTCGAAAACGCCGCTCAAGCAGTGCTTTGCGATCACCGGTTCGATCAACCAGTTCGGTGAAGTGCAGGCGGTTGGCGGGGTCAACGAAAAAATCGAAGGCTTCTTCCGCCTCTGCGAGGCTCGCGGGCTGACCGGTGAACAGGGGGCGATCATTCCTCAGGCCAACGTCGCCACACTGATGTTGGACGAGAAGGTGCTGGCGGCGGTGCGCACGGGGCAATTCCATGTCTACGCGGTGCGTCAGGCCGATGAAGCGCTGAGCCTGTTGGTTGGCGAGCCTGCCGGTGCGCCGGATGAAAATGGCGAGTTCCCTGAAGGCAGCGTGAATGCGCGGGTGGTGGAGCGTCTGCGGGTGATTGCGGAAATGATCAGCGAAGAAGACCTGAAAGAAGCCGAGAAAGAAGCTGCGCAGGAAGCCTTGGTCGAAGCCAAACCGGCCTGATACAACTCCCGGGGCCACCCCGATCCACTGTGGGAGCGGCGGTGCGACGTTTCGACTTGCTCGCGAATCGATTTTTCATTCAACACATCTGTTGACTGATCTACCGCTTTCGCGAGCAAGCCCGCTCCCACATTTGTATTGGATGAATCCTGAAAAAGTGCCATCACTCTGACGTCAACATTCACACAATGACCATTCGGCGCCTTCTGGTCTCAGTTGACGTGCTGGTCAGACTTTTCTTCTATTCTCAGCTCAAGGATATCGACAGTAATCACTGGATCGAGACAGCTCTCCCGTGGGGGCTGAATACCGGATCTACCGAGGGTCGCCGCCATGTCGCGCAACCTCTGCCTCACCCGTCAATGCCTGGGTCTTGTGACCCGTATCGAGTGCGCCATCAAGCCATTGGCTGGCGATACGGGCATGTGGACCTTGCTGTTTGCCGCCGGAATGGCCGGCGAGCAACCGTCAGCCATCAAGGCCCAGGGCCCGTTTCATGGCCCCTTCGTGGCTGAATCAATCCTCGACACCATAGTTGAAAGCCTGACCCTGCACGGCTACGAGCTGGCCGACGATCCACAAATCTGGTGCCTGCACCTGCAAGCCCAGCTGCGGGAAATCAACGGAGGCCGTTGCCGCAACCTGGGCGGCTTCGAGTTTCGTCCCGACCATTGAAAGGGCTACTGGTCAAGGCTGGACGTATCAGCCTTGTCGAGCTTGACCTCGAAACCATATTGCACGGTGGTGAGATCGGTTCGCTGATAAGTTTCCAGACGAGTGGGCTGGCCATAGAAGTAATGCACGCCGAATAACGCCGGGCCTTCTGCGCTTGCGTCGTGAATGACCGAAAGAATCTCCTTGAGGTAGTGACCGCTATCGTACCTGGCGAAAAAGCGCCAGTCCTGTGCGGGAAACAGCTTCAGATCAACCACCAGCGCATTGCCTTTCAATTCCAGGCCTTTAGGCAGTTGGTGGGCGTCGAGTGTCTGCTTGTCGATCGTCGCCAGGAACAGCGGCATGGAGCCCACCGCGTAGGCCGGCGTTTGCGCAAACAGGTTCAGATCGTAAGTGATGATGCCGCGCAGGGGATCGATCTGATACGCCTCCGGCGGAAGGTCGATCGGCTCATCGCGTTTTCCGTTGCTGTCCTCGGTAAAGAAGCTGACCGGGCTATCGCCGGGGTTGAAAGAAGTGCCCAGCAGTTCATCGTTGAAACTTCGGGTGTGATCGAACTCAATGCGCGCGGCGCTCGGGTCGTCCACCGATTGCCGAATGCTGACGCTCTTTTTCAGTTGTTCCTCGCTCAGCGTCGCACCTTTGAGCCAGCTCGGGGCCTGATCGTCGTAAACCACCACTGGCAAGGTCAGCGGCTGGATGGTTTTGTCGGTGGTGTGCTGGTCGAAGCGACGCACTGGCAAATCCAGGTCCTTGCGTGTGACCGTGGCCGCCGAGAAGTCGAGCAGGCTGACTTCAAGGGTCTCAATCTGTCCGTTGAAATACACCCTGGAGTAATGGTTCTTTTGTTGCTTCTCAAAGGCGCGCTGCTCTTCTTCGAGCTGTTTTTCGAACGTCTCGCTCCAGGCTTTTTGTTGCTGCATTTTTGTGAGCTGTTGTTGATAGAAGGCAATTTGCGCGGCGGTTTCGTTGATTGAACCGGAGCGCGAAAGAAATTGCCCGGTGGCGTCCTTCGCCTGGACGATCAGCGGCTTGAGTGGCGTTGCGCCCACCTCGGGCGCCAGCGGTGCGCTGTTGTTGAATTCGATCTCGGCGTAATTGTTTGTCAGTTTCAGCAAGGTGACGCTGAGGTTGTCGTTGGTGCGTGTCTGGCCAACGTCCTTTTTTGTCAGCTCGAAGCTATAAAGCCTGCGAGGTGCGATGACTTCCACTTTGCCTTGCAGGCTCACCGGCTGCGGCTGGTGCTTGTTGTCGACGTCCAGGCCATCGATGAACGGATAAGTCACTGTCAGGTCGTCGGGGTTGGTCAGATTGGAGCTCGACGGGCTTAGCTGAATACCGGGGTCGGTTTCCGACCATTCCGGCTGGAACGCGATCACGCGTTTGTTGCTCAGGGTCACCGACTGCCATTCCAGGCTATGGGGAAAGAGGAACGCGGCCGGAATGTCGAAGTTGAAGGGGAACACCGGTTGCAGGTCGGTCAGGTAATCGGAGCTGGAATCCTTGTGCAGCACAATCAGGCCATTGATGTACGTATCGACCAGCGCCTGGGGCGTGGGATAGTGCTTGAGCACCGCAAGGACGTCCTCACCGTACTCGGTGACCACGGGTTTGCTGTCGAGTTTGAGTTGTGCCCGTTCGAACAACAGCAGCGAGCCACCCAGCTCGGCCACGACATCCTTGAGTTTCGGGTCCTGAATGGCATCCAGGGCCTTCTCGAACTGCGCGGTTTTTTCCTCGAGGCTGACCTGGCGTTTGTCATCGCTGGGTGAGCAGCCGCTCATCAGCAGAGCCAGACAAATCCCGGCGCTCATTAAAGGCAATCGCACATCCATTTCCCGTCTTCCTGTCCGATGTCGCTGAGCTGTCAATGGTTTGGACACTAGCAGAAAAACCTTGTCACACACGTGCAGGTTGCGGATTTCCCGATGGTTTCTGGCTGCTTCTGGGTATGGACAGGCGGCTGGTATACTCGCGGCCATTTTCAACCCAATGTGTGAGATTCAATGGAACGCTTTATCGAAAATGCAATGTACGCCTCCCGCTGGCTGCTGGCGCCGATCTACTTTGGCCTGTCCCTCGGTCTGCTGGCATTGGCGCTGAAATTCTTCCAGGAAGTCTTCCACGTCATTCCCAACGTGTTCTCGATGGCTGAATCGGACCTGATCCTGGTGCTGCTGTCGCTGATCGACATGGCACTGGTGGGCGGTTTGCTGGTGATGGTGATGATTTCCGGCTACGAGAACTTCGTCTCCCAACTGGATATCGATGACAACAAGGAAAAGCTCAACTGGCTGGGCACCATGGATTCGTCTTCATTGAAGATGAAGGTCGCAGCGTCCATCGTGGCGATTTCGTCGATCCATCTGTTGCGCATCTTCATGGACGCCAAGAACGTCGATCCCGAGCATTTGAAGTGGTACGTAATCATTCACATGACTTTCGTGGTATCGGCCTTTGCCATGGGATATCTGGATAAACTCACCAAGCACTGACACGCACGGCCCTTGCAGGAACGAGCCTCGCTCCTGCAAGAAGTGTGAAACAGACGGGCGGCGTCGTTTATGGCTTGTACTTTGAGGTCCTGAGGCCTATCCCTTAAAGATGTTGTCTCGCCACTGTGTGAGGTGCGTTCCATGAACTTCGAAGAGCTACGTGCTTATGCCATCGCCGGGAAAGTCGATGAGCTGAACCTGATCTCCATGGAAGGCGGTATCTACCTGCTGGAAGCACGCATGCATGGTGCTGCGTATCCCTTGAATGATGCCAAGGGCCAAGGCATTCACCTGCGTTCGGTCGAGCATGCGCGTCAAGTGCTTCATGCCTTTCCCACCTTGCCGTTCAACCTCGTGCACACCTCGGTTCATGATGAAATGTGCGGGTTGGTTGCGAATGCAGAGGAAAGCCTGAAGGTGCCGATCAATACAGGTGCCTGGCGACACTGACAGCGCTCATCAGCGCATCGACATCTGTGCTAGTCTGCTGGCCCTTTTGGTTCCGGGCGCTCCGGGATGCGCTGTGCACGCACGGCAAGTTCCAGGGCCGTCCGCACAGCGGAGCAGTGTCATGTCCGAAGTAAATCTGTCCACCGACGAAACCCGCGTCAGCTACGGTATTGGCCGTCAGCTGGGCGACCAACTGCGCGACAACCCGCCGCCGGGCGTCAGCCTGGACGCGATCCTGGCTGGCCTGACCGACGCATTCGCCGGTAAGCCAAGCCGTGTGGGTCAGGAAGAAATGTCCGCGAGCTTCAAGGTTATCCGCGAAATCATGCAGGCTGAAGCGGCTGCCAAAGCTGAAGCGGCTGCTGGCGAAGGCCTGGCGTTCCTGGCTGAAAACGCCAAGCGCGATGGCATCACTACCCTGGCTTCCGGTCTGCAATTCGAAGTGCTGACTGCCGGCGAAGGCGCCAAGCCATCCCGTGAAGACACCGTGCGTACTCACTACCACGGCACCCTGATCGACGGCACTGTGTTCGACAGCTCCTACGATCGTGGTCAGCCAGCTGAATTCCCGGTTGGCGGCGTGATCGCCGGCTGGACCGAAGCGCTGCAACTGATGAACGCCGGCAGCAAATGGCGCCTGTACGTGCCGAGCGAACTGGCTTACGGCGCTCAAGGCGTTGGCAGCATTCCGCCGCACAGCGTACTGGTCTTCGACGTCGAGCTGCTTGACGTTCTGTAAGCCCGACTACCTTGTAGGAGCCGGCTTGCTGGCGATAGCATCACCGCGATGTTCCTGAAACACCGCGGCGCCTGGATCGCCAGCAAGCCGGCTCCTACATGGTTTGCGTTACTCATACTTCGATCTTATGGTTCAGATCGCTCGTCGGGCGCAACGCCCGGGCATAGCAGAACAGAAACAGATTGCGTACCAGTTCCTTGAGCACCACCGGCTCGCTGGAACTCAAGCCGTTCACGTCCAGATCACCCTGATCCTGCAGCTCGTTCAAGGCTTCTTCTTCAAGCACCGCGCAGACTTCCCCGGTTTCCCGATGCAGGATCCTGAGGTAAGGATGAGGGCGGTCCAGCCAGGCATCGATCAAATAAGTCATGAGTCTCATCTCCATTGATGGGTTTCAATGAGAATAATTCTTATTCATCAAATAGCAAGGGCCTATTGGCGGTTTGTGGTTTTTTCCGGGTAAAGATTGCGTAAGGTCAAAACGGCTGGCGTTTGGCTATTGCGAGGGATTGCTGGGCGAAGCGGAGGAGGGCGAAGCGCCATCCCACGCAGGGCGCGGGATGGATCACAGCAGGTTCAGACTTTTCTGACGAATTCGGATTTGAGCTTCATTGGGCCGATGCCGTCGATCTTGCAGTCGATGTCGTGGTCGCCATCGCACAGGCGGATGTTCTTGACCTTGGTGCCAACCTTGACCACCAGCGACGTGCCTTTGACCTTGAGGTCCTTGATCACTGTGATGGTGTCGCCGTCCTGCAGGACGTTGCCTACCGAATCTTTTTTCACGGTGTCATCGGAAGCTGCTTCAGCTTCGCCGCTGGCGGACCATTCGTGGGCGCACTCGGGGCAGATCAGCTGTGCGCCGTCTTCGTAAGTGTATTCGGAATTGCATTTCGGGCAGGGTGGCAACGTGCTCACTAAGGCTCCTTGGATTCAGGATCGCTAAAAAGCGCACATTATATAGGGTTTTACGCGGGAGAGGGATGTACGACCTGTAGAAGCCGGTTTGCTGGCGATGTATACGCCTCGGTGTGTCAGGAGTTCCGAGGTGATGCAATCGCCAGCAAGCCGGCTCCTACAAGGGGCGATCAGTGCGTGCGGGCTACGGCGAATTCACTCAGCTCAACCAATGCATCGCGATACTCGCTGGCAGGCAGCGCTTCGAGGCATTTGATCGCGCGAGCCACATAGTCGCGGGCCAGTTGCGCGGTGTACTCAAGGGAGCCGGAAGCTTCAACGGCCTCGCGAATGCTTTCCAGGTCCTCGATGCCGCCTTTTTGAATCGCCTTGCGCACCAGTGCCGCCTGTTCCGGCGTACCTTCGCGCATGGTGTAGATCAGTGGCAGGGTCGGTTTGCCTTCAGCCAGGTCGTCGCCGACGTTCTTGCCCAGGGTCTCCGCGTCGCCCTTGTAGTCCAGCAGGTCGTCGACCAGTTGGAAGGCCACGCCCAGGTGATCACCAAAGGTGCGCAGGGCTTCGGCCTGTTCCGGCGTCGCCTCGCACAGCGCTGCGGCACTGTGGGTCGACGCCTCGAAGAGCATCGCAGTCTTGCCGCGGATGACTTCCATGTAGGTTTCTTCAGTGGTGCTTGCGTCGCGGACCTTCGACAGCTGCAACACTTCGCCCTCGGCGATGATGCGCGTGGCTTGCGAAAGGATCTTCATCACCGGCATGGAGCCCAGTTCGACCATCATTTCGAAGGAGCGCGAATACAGGAAGTCGCCCACCAGCACACTCGGGGCGTTGCCCCACATGGCATTGGCGGTCGAGCGGCCACGGCGCATGCCGGACATGTCGACCACGTCGTCGTGCAGCAAGGTGGCGGTGTGCAGGAACTCGATGGTCGCGGCCAGGAGACGCAGGTCGTCGCCCTCGCGGCCAAGAGCCTTGCCACACAGCAGCACCAATAAAGGACGCAGGCGTTTGCCACCAGCCGAGGTGATGTAGTCGCCGATTTTCGATACCAGCGGCACTCGGGAAGTCAGCTGCTTCTTGATGATGCCGTCGACGGCGCTAAAATCGTCCGCCACCGCGCGGTAGAAAGCTTGGGGTTGCATCAGCGACAGTTGCTCCAGAAGGGTTGCGCGGCATGCTAGGACCCACGTCGGCGGGTGTCAAGGCGCGATGGACGGCCTCTTGCATCGCTCCGGCAGCTTGCGTACAATCGCGCACCCTGAACTTCCTGGGCAGCACCTGCCTTACGCAATTGCAAACGGGCCTTCCAGCCTTATGCAGCCATGCCAGCCAATACCTCTTCTTATAAAGAGCTGGGTGAGCAGGATTATCGGAGAAATACCATGTCGTACGCAGTAATCGTTACTGGTGGCAAGCAGTACAAAGTCGCCCCAGGTGAATACCTGAAGATTGAAAAACTGGAAGTCGCTACCGGCGAATCCGTAACTTTTGATCGCGTTCTGTTGGTCGCCAATGGCGATGACGTGAATATCGGTGCTCCAGTTGTTGCTGGCGCTACCGTTGTGGCTGAAGTGATCTCCCAAGGTCGTCACGATAAAGTCCGCATCATCAAGTTCCGTCGTCGTAAGCACCACATGAAGCGTATGGGCCACCGCCAGTGGTACACCGAGATCAAAATCACCGGTATTCAGGCTTAATTTCAGCCTAATTCCTCACTAGGAGAATTGAACTCATGGCACACAAAAAAGCTGGTGGTAGTACCCGTAACGGTCGCGACTCAGAAGCCAAACGCCTTGGCGTGAAGATGTATGGCGGCCAGGTTATCATTCCGGGCAACATCATCGTGCGTCAGCGCGGCACCCAATTCCACGCCGGTTACGGTGTTGGCATGGGTAAAGATCACACTCTGTTCGCTAAAATCGACGGCGTGATCAAGTTTGAAGTAAAGGGCGCCTTCGGTCGTCGTTACGTAAGCATTGTTCCGAAGACTGAAGTCGTCGCGGCATAATTACGTGGTTGCTGGAAAAGCCCTGTCTTGCGACGGGGCTTTTTCGTTTGTGGGGTGAGTCTCTTGCAAAGCTGTTTGTAATGGGCTCCAGCGCTGGATTTGCGGTCGTTGATTGAGGTCGCTGCGCTCATTTTTGCAAGAGTCTTATGTCTAGATTTTTTCGGCTCGTCCGTATGGCGAGAGGCGTTTTGTTATGAAGTTTGTTGATGAAGTATCGATTCGAGTAAAGGCCGGTGACGGCGGCAACGGTTGCATGAGCTTCCGTCGCGAGAAATTCATCGAAAACGGCGGCCCGAACGGCGGTGACGGTGGTGATGGCGGCTCGGTCTACATGATCGCCGATGAAAACCTCAACACCCTGGTGGACTACCGTTACACCCGGCACTTCGATGCCGAGCGCGGTTCCAACGGCGGCAGCACCGACTGCACCGGCAAGAAAGGTGAAGAGCTGGTGCTGCGTGTTCCGGTCGGCACGACTGTCATCGATGCTGCCACCCAGGAAGTGATCGGCGACCTGACCAAGGCTGGCCAGAAACTGCTGGTGGCGCATGGCGGCTGGCACGGTCTGGGCAACACCCGTTTCAAGTCCAGTACCAACCGCGCTCCGCGTCAGACCACTCCGGGTAAACCGGGTGAGGCGCGTGATCTGAAGCTGGAAATGAAGGTGTTGGCGGACGTCGGCCTGCTGGGCTTGCCGAATGCGGGCAAAAGTACCTTCATTCGTTCGGTGTCGGCTGCCAAGCCGAAAGTCGCCGACTACCCGTTCACCACGCTGGTGCCGAACCTGGGCGTGGTCAGCGTCGATCGCTGGAAGAGCTTCGTGGTCGCGGACATTCCGGGTCTGATCGAAGGCGCTTCCGATGGCGCAGGCCTGGGGATTCGCTTCCTCAAGCACTTGTCGCGTACCCGTTTGCTGCTGCACCTCGTGGACATGGCGCCGCTCGACGACACCAGTGCCCCGGACGCTGCTGAAGTGATCGTCAGCGAACTGACCAAGTTCAGCCCGTCTTTGGCTGAGCGTGATCGCTGGCTGGTACTGAACAAGTGCGACCAGATCCTTGAAGAAGAGCACGATGCTCGCGTCAAGGAAATCGTTGATCGCCTGGGGTGGACCGGCCCGGTTTACGTGATCTCCGCCATCTCCAAGCTGGGCACCGAGCGTCTGTGTCACGACATCATGCGTTACATGGAAGATCGTGCCGATCGCCTGGCGAACGACCCTGCTTACAAGGAAGAGCTGGCTGAACTCGATCAGCGCATCGAAGACGAAGCCCGTGCTCAACTGCAGGCTCTGGACGACCAGCGTGCCCTGCGTCGCAGTGGCGTGAAGTCGGTCCATGACATCGGCGACGATGATTGGGACGAAGAAGACGTGGATGATGAGGACGGTCCGGAAATCATTTACGTGCGCGACTGATCTGTTGCGATAAACTTGAACGCCGCTCCCTGGAGCGGCGTTTTAGTATCTGGAAATCGGTAGTCACGAATAACGTTATGGGCAGCGCTGGGTCGCGCTGTCCTCAAGCTAAGGTTGAAGATGATGCGGAGCAAGGTGACAGGTGCGCAGCGTTGGGTCGTGAAAATCGGCAGCGCGTTGCTGACGGCGGACGGCAAGGGCCTGGATCGCGCGGCAATGGGTGTCTGGGTCGAACAGATGGTGGCCTTGCATGAAGCGGGCGTCGAGCTGGTGCTGGTGTCCTCCGGGGCAGTAGCGGCGGGCATGAGTCGTCTGGGCTGGACCGTACGGCCCAGTGCGATGCACGAACTGCAGGCGGCTGCCGCTATCGGTCAGATGGGGCTGGTTCAAGCCTGGGAATCGAGCTTTGCCGAGCATGGCCGACACACCGCGCAGATTCTCCTGACGCACGACGACCTGTCCGACCGCAAGCGCTACCTGAACGCCCGCAGCACCTTGCGTGCCTTGGTCGAGTTGAAAGTCATCCCGGTAATCAACGAAAACGACACCGTGGTCACCGACGAAATTCGTTTTGGCGACAACGATACGCTGGCGGCGCTGGTGGCCAACCTGGTCGAAGCTGATTTGCTGGTGATCCTCACCGATCGCGACGGCATGTTCGACGCCGATCCTCGCAACAATCCCGATGCCAAGCTGATTTACGAAGCACGCGCTGATGATCCGGCGCTGGACGCGGTGGCGGGCGGTACCGGTGGTGCGTTGGGTCGTGGCGGCATGCAGACCAAGTTGCGTGCGGCGCGCCTGGCGGCGCGTTCCGGTGCGCATACCATCATCGTCGGTGGGCGCCTTGAGCGTGTGCTGGATCGCTTGAAGGCGGGCGAGCGTATTGGCACTTTGCTGTCGCCGGAGCGCGGTATGCTCGCGGCGCGCAAACAATGGCTGGCCGGCCATTTGCAAACCCGTGGCACGCTGGTGCTGGATGCGGGGGCGGTGACGGCGTTGTCCCAAGGCAACAAAAGCCTGCTGCCGGTCGGCGTCAAGCTGGTCCAGGGCAGTTTTCGTCGCGGCGAAATGGTGGTGTGCGTGGCGCCGGACGGTCGTGAGATTGCCCGTGGCCTGGCCAACTACAGCGCGCTGGAAGCGCAGAAAATCATCGGTCAGTCGTCTGAGGCGATTGTCGGTCTGTTGGGTTACATGGCGGAACCGGAACTGGTTCACCGCGATAACCTGATCCTGGTCTGAAGGAATACCTGAATGCGTGTTGCAAAAGGATTGTTGGGTCTGCTGTTGGCAATGCCGCTGCTGGCCTCGGCCGAGGAGATTGGTCAGGTGTCGACGGTGTTCAAGTTCGTCGGCCCGAATGACCGCATCGTGGTCGAAGCATTTGATGATCCGAAGGTCGAGGGCGTGACCTGCTACCTGTCCCGGGCCAAGACTGGCGGCGTGAAGGGTGGTCTGGGTTTGGCTGAGGATCGCGCTGAGGCGTCTATCGCTTGTCGTCAGGTGGGGCCGATCAACTTCAAAGGCGAGTTGAAGGATGGCGAGGAAGTGTTCAAGGAGCGTACATCGCTGGTGTTCAAGACCATGCAGGTGGTGCGATTCCTCGACAAAAAGCGCAATACGCTGGTGTATCTGGTTTACAGCGATCGCTTGATCGAAGGCAGCCCGCAGAATGCGGTGACGGCGATTCCGATTCTGCCGTGGACGCACGCTCAATAAGCTAGCGAAGATCCAAATTGTGGGAGTGGGCTTGCTCGCGAATGCGGTGTGTCAGGCGATATTGATGCCGGCTGATACAGCGCATTCGCGAGCAAGCCTGCTCCCATATTTTTTGCGGTGCGTTTACTAAATGACAGGCAATAAAAAACCGACCCTGGGGTCGGTTTTTCAACAAGCTTATCGCTTATGCGGCAACAGCAAGGTTCAGAGCCTTGACGTGACCGTTCAGGCGGCTCTTATGGCGAGCAGCCTTGTTCTTGTGGATGATGCCTTTATCGGCCATACGGTCGATAACTGGCACGGCCAGAACGTAAGCAGCTTGAGCTTTTTCAGCGTCTTTTGCGTCGATGGCCTTAACTACATTCTTGATGTAGGTACGAACCATGGAACGCAGGCTGGCGTTGTGGCTGCGACGCTTCTCAGCCTGTTTTGCACGTTTTTTGGCGGAAGGTGTGTTGGCCACCGTCGAGCTCCTCGAAAGACTTTTTAGGAAATAGCAAACAAAATAGGCCGCGAATCATGCCGATGAGTTGATGTCTTGTCAAGGGCGGTTGAGACGTTCCGCTAAGTGGTAGGTATAAAGAGGCGGGATATTTATTTCCGGCGCTTGACCTGTAAACTCGCGAGCTTTGGCTCTGTGCTGCTGCGGCGCGGAGTATCGCATAAGTGGGCGCGTTGTTCGCCTGCTGTTTATCGACAGGCACAAACTCTTTCAATGAATCTGCTCAAATCGTTGGCCGCCGTCAGCTCTATCACGATGCTTTCCCGGATTCTGGGGTTCGTCCGTGACACCCTCATTGCACGCACATTTGGCGCGGGAATGGCGACCGACGCCTTCTTCATCGCCTTCAAGCTCCCCAATCTCCTGCGCCGGATCTTCGCCGAAGGGGCCTTTTCCCAGGCGTTCGTGCCGATTCTTGCCGAATATAAAAGCCAGAAGGGCGAGGAGGCGACACGCACTTTTGTTGCCTACGTCTCCGGCCTGCTGACGCTGGTACTGGCGCTGGTCACCGCACTGGGCATGCTCGCAGCGCCATGGGTGATCTGGGCGACCGCGCCAGGTTTTACCGACACGCCGGAAAAGTTCGAGCTGACGTCCAACCTGTTGCGGGTGACCTTTCCTTATATATTGCTGATCTCCCTGTCTTCACTGGCCGGGGCGATCCTCAACACCTATAACCGCTTCTCGGTGCCGGCCTTCGTGCCGACCTTGCTCAACGTCAGCATGATCGTCTTTTCGGTGTTCCTGACGCCGTATTTCGATCCGCCAGTGATGGCCCTGGGTTGGGCAGTGCTGGCCGGTGGGCTGGCGCAATTGCTTTATCAGCTGCCGCACCTGAAAAAAATCGGCATGCTCGTGCTGCCGCGCCTGAACCTGCGCGACAGCGGCGTCTGGCGGGTCATGAAACAAATGCTGCCGGCGATTCTCGGCGTTTCGGTGAGTCAGATTTCGCTGATCATCAACACCATTTTTGCGTCGTTCCTGGTCGCCGGCTCCGTGTCGTGGATGTATTACGCCGACCGCTTGATGGAATTGCCGTCCGGTGTGCTGGGCGTGGCGTTGGGCACGATTCTGCTGCCGACCCTGGCCAAGACCTACGCCAGCAAGGACCGCGCCGAGTATTCGCGGATTCTCGATTGGGGCCTGCGGCTGTGCTTCATGCTGGTGCTGCCATGCTCGCTGGCGCTGGGGATTCTGGCTGAGCCGTTGACGGTTTCGTTATTCCAGTACGGTCAGTTCAACGCCTTCGACGCGGTCATGACCCAACGGGCGTTGATTGCCTATTCGGTCGGTTTGCTCGGGATTATCGTGATCAAAGTGCTGGCGCCAGGCTTTTATGCGCAACAAAACATCCGCACGCCGGTAAAAATCGCGATTTTCACGTTGGTCGTCACGCAGTTGTTCAACCTGGTGTTGATCGGTCCGCTGGCCCACGCCGGGCTGGCACTGGCGATCAGCGCCGGTGCCTGCATCAACGCCGGCCTGCTGTTCTATCAGCTGCGCAAGCAGCAGATGTACCAGCCACAACCGGGCTGGGGTAAGTTCGGTGCGAAGTTGGTGATCGCGGTGTTGGTGATGTCAGCGGTGTTGCTGGCCGGGATGCACTTTATGCCGGCCTGGGATCAGGGGCACATGCTCGAGCGATTCCTGCGTCTGGGCGCGCTGGTGGTTGCTGGCGTGGTCTCTTATTTCGGCATGTTGCTGCTGATGGGCTTCCGTTTGCGCGACTTCAATCGCAAGGCGCTGAGTTGAGGCTATTGCCTCGATAAACACGGGCGAGCCGGCGGTTTTGTCGGTTCGATCACTTTGGGTTACGGTGTTGCCTGTCGTCGGCCGCCGGGTGTGGTTATAATCGACCACTTTATGAGCAAGAAGCGCGTTATGCAGCTGGTTCGAGGCCTCCACAACCTGCGCCCCCAGCATCGGGGCTGTGTCGCCACTATTGGCAACTTTGACGGTGTTCACCGTGGCCACCAGGCTATCCTGGCGAGGCTGCGTGAGCGAGCGCTCGAGTTGAGCGTGCCCAGCTGCGTGGTGATTTTCGAGCCGCAGCCGCGGGAATTTTTCGCCCCGGACACGGCGCCGGCCCGTCTGGCGCGTCTGCGAGACAAGTTGCAGCTGCTGGCTGACGAAGGTGTCGACCGGGTTCTGTGCCTGGCCTTCAATCAACGCCTGAGCAAGCTCAGCGCCAGCGAGTTCGTCGATACCATTCTGGTGGACGGCCTTGGCGTGCAGCACCTGGAGGTCGGCGACGACTTCCGCTTCGGCTGTGACCGGGTAGGGGATTTCGATTTCCTGCAACAGGCCGGCGTCATGCAAGGCTTCACCGTCGAAGCGGCGCAAACCGTTGAACTGGACGGTATACGCGTCAGCAGCACCCAGGTGCGAAATGCCCTGGCCGCTGCAGACTTTGCCTTGGCCGAACGCCTGCTCGGTCGTCCGTTCCAGATTACCGGGCGTGTGTTGCACGGCCAGAAGCTGGCGCGCCAACTGGGTACGCCAACCGCCAACATTCAACTCAAGCGCCGTCGCGTGCCGTTGTCCGGGGTTTTCCTGGTCGACATCGACATCGACGGCAAGACCTGGCCAGGCGTCGCCAACATCGGCGTGCGGCCAACGGTCCAAGGGGATGGCAAGGCCCACCTCGAAGTACATCTTTTAGATTTTGCCGGCGATCTGTATGACCGGCGTTTGACGGTGGTTTTCCACCACAAGCTGCGTGAAGAGCAGCGTTTCGCCTCTCTGGAGGCGCTTAAGACGGCGATCAATGCGGATGTCGCCGCCGCCCGTGCCCTGTCGCACCTAGCGCCAATCGCTAATGAAGAGCCATAAATGACCGACTATAAAGCCACGCTAAACCTTCCGGACACCGCCTTCCCAATGAAGGCCGGCCTGCCTCAGCGCGAACCGCAGATTCTGCAGCGCTGGGACAGCATTGGCCTGTACGGTAAGTTGCGCGAAATTGGCAAGGATCGTCCGAAGTTCGTACTTCACGACGGTCCTCCGTACGCCAACGGCACGATTCACATCGGTCATGCGCTGAACAAGATCCTCAAGGACATGATCATCCGCTCGAAGACCCTGTCGGGTTTCGATGCGCCTTATGTTCCGGGCTGGGACTGCCACGGTCTGCCGATCGAGCACAAAGTCGAAGTGACCCACGGCAAGAACCTGGGCGCGGACAAGACCCGCGAACTGTGCCGTGCCTACGCCACCGAGCAGATCGAAGGCCAGAAGTCCGAATTCATCCGTCTGGGCGTGTTGGGCGACTTCGCCAACCCGTACAAGACCATGGATTTCAAGAACGAGGCCGGTGAAATCCGCGCACTCGCCGAAATCGTCAAGGGCGGTTTCGTGTTCAAGGGCCTCAAGCCTGTGAACTGGTGCTTCGACTGCGGTTCGGCCCTGGCTGAAGCGGAAGTCGAGTACGAGAACAAGAAGTCCTCGACCATCGACGTGGCGTTCCCGATTGCCGATGAAGCCAAACTGGCTGCCGCTTTCGGTCTGTCGTCGCTGGGCAAACCGGCTTCGATCGTGATCTGGACCACCACCCCGTGGACCATCCCGGCCAACCAGGCGTTGAACGTTCACCCGGAATTCAACTACGCCCTGGTCGATGTCGGCGACAAACTGCTGGTCCTGGCTGAAGAGCTGGTCGAATCCTGCCTGGCCCGTTACAGCCTGGAAGGCTCGGTCATCGCGACCACCACCGGTAAAGAGCTGGAGCTGATCAACTTCCGTCACCCGTTCTACGATCGCCTGTCGCCGGTTTACCTGGCCGACTACGTTGAACTGGGCGCCGGCACCGGCGTGGTTCACTCCTCGCCGGCCTACGGCGTAGACGACTTCGTGACCTGCAAGAAATACGGCATGGTCAACGATGACATCCTCAACCCGGTACAGAGCAACGGTGTTTACGTACCGTCGCTGGAGTTCTTTGGCGGCCAGTTCATCTGGAAAGCCAACCCGGCCATCGTCGATAAACTGACCGAAGTCGGTGCGTTGCTGCACACCACCATCATCGAACACAGCTACATGCACTGCTGGCGTCACAAAACCCCATTGATCTATCGCGCCACCGCACAGTGGTTCATCGGCATGGACAAAGAGCCTGCGACCGGCGAAACCCTGCGCAAGCGCGCGCTCAAAGCCATCGAAGAGACTCAGTTCGTTCCAGCCTGGGGCCAGGCGCGCCTGCACTCGATGATCGCCAACCGTCCGGACTGGTGCATCTCCCGTCAGCGCAATTGGGGCGTGCCGATCCCGTTCTTCCTGAACAAGGAAAGCGGCGAGCTGCACCCGCGTACCGCCGAGCTGATGGAGGAAGTCGCCAAGCGCGTCGAAGTCGAAGGCATCGAAGCCTGGTTCAAGATGGACGCTGCCGAGTTGCTCGGTGACGAAGCGCCGCAGTACGACAAGATCAGCGACACCCTGGACGTCTGGTTTGATTCGGGTACCACGCATTGGCACGTTCTGCGCGGTTCGCACCCGATGGGCCACGAGACCGGCCCGCGCGCCGACCTGTACCTGGAAGGGTCGGACCAACACCGCGGCTGGTTCCACTCATCGCTGCTGACCGGTTGCGCTATCGACAACCACGCGCCGTATCGCGAACTGCTGACCCACGGCTTCACCGTGGATGAGTCCGGCCGCAAGATGTCCAAATCGTTGGGCAACGTGATCGCGCCGCAAAAGGTCAACGACACCCTGGGCGCCGATATCATGCGTCTGTGGGTAGCTTCTACCGATTACTCGGGTGAAATGGCGGTTTCCGAGCAGATCCTGCAACGCAGTGCGGACGCTTACCGGCGGATCCGTAACACCGCGCGCTTCCTGCTCTCCAACCTGACCGGTTTCAACCCGGCCACCGACATCCTGCCGGCCGAAGAAATGCTGGCGCTGGACCGTTGGGCCGTTGACCGCACGCTGCTGCTGCAACGCGAGCTGCAAGAGCACTACGGCGAGTACCGCTTCTGGAACGTCTACTCCAAGATCCACAACTTCTGCGTGCAGGAGCTGGGCGGTTTCTACCTCGATATCATCAAGGACCGTCAGTACACCACTGGCGCCAACAGCAAGGCCCGCCGTTCGGCGCAAACCGCGCTGTATCACATCTCCGAAGCGCTGGTGCGCTGGATCGCGCCGATCCTTGCGTTCACCGCCGACGAACTGTGGGAATACCTGCCGGGCGAGCGTAACGAATCGGTGATGCTCAACACCTGGTACGAAGGCCTGACCGAACTGCCGGAAAACGTTGAACTGGGCCGCGCCTACTGGGAGCGGATCATGGCGGTGAAGGTCGCTGTGAACAAGGAAATGGAAATCCAGCGCGCGGCCAAGGCCGTCGGTGGCAACCTGCAAGCCGAAGTGACGCTGTTTGCCGAAGATGCGCTGAGCGCCGACCTGGCCAAACTGAGCAACGAACTGCGTTTCGTGCTGATCACCTCGACCGCCAGCGTTGCGCCTTTTGTTCAGGCACCAGCGGACGCAGTGGTCACCGAAGTCAGCGGCCTGAAGCTGAAAATCGTCAAGTCGGCCTTCGCCAAGTGCGCCCGTTGCTGGCACTGCCGTGAAGACGTCGGCGTGAACCCGGAGCATCCGGAAATCTGCGGTCGTTGCGTCGACAACATCAGCGGCGCTGGCGAGGTTCGTCACTATGCCTAATGCCGTTGGCCGTTTCGGACGGCTGAGCTGGCTCTGGTTGAGTTTGCTGGTCCTGGTCATCGACCAGGCCAGCAAGTTCTACTTTGAAGGCTCGTTGAAGATGTACCAGCAGATCGTGGTGATCCCCGATTACTTCAGCTGGACCCTGGCCTACAACACCGGCGCTGCGTTCAGCTTCCTGGCCGACAGCTCGGGCTGGCAGCGCTGGCTGTTTGCCTTGATCGCGGTGGTGGTCAGTGCGGTGCTGGTGGTATGGCTCAAACGTCTGGGGCGCAACGAAACCTGGCTGGCCATTGCGCTGGCCCTGGTACTCGGTGGCGCGCTGGGCAACCTGTATGACCGCATTGCCCTGGGCCATGTGATCGATTTCATTCTGGTGCATTGGCAGAACCGCTGGTATTTCCCGGCGTTCAACTTCGCCGACAGTGCAATTACTGTCGGTGCCGTGATGCTTGCGCTGGACATGTTCAAAAGTAAAAAGACCGGAGAAGCCGTTCATGACTGAACAGGTATTGGCTGAGCAACGCATCCGCCAGAACACGGAAGTCACCTTGCACTTTGCACTGCGCCTGGAGAACGGCGACACCGTCGACAGCACCTTCGACAAAGCCCCGGCGACCTTCCAGGTCGGCGACGGCAACCTGTTACCAGGTTTCGAAGCGGCACTGTTCGGCTTCAAGGCGGGCGATAAGCGTACGCTGACGATTCAGCCGGAAAACGCGTTCGGCCAGCCAAACCCGCAAAACGTGCAGATCATCCCGCGCTCGCAGTTCAAGGACATGGACCTGTCGCCGGGTTTGCTGGTGATCTTCAACGATGCGGCCAATACTGAGCTGCCTGGCGTTGTGAAGGAGTTCGATGACGAGCAAGTGACCATCGACTTCAATCATCCGCTGGCCGGCAAGACATTGACCTTTGACGTCGAGATCATCAGCGTCAAATCGTTGTAACTGACCCCACCGGCTCGCGATAACATACGTTCTTTCTGAATCTACGCGGTGTCCTGTAGGAGCGAGCTCGCGATGGGCGTCAACGAAGACGCAAACATCCTGGCGAAACGAGTCTTCTTTTCGTTTTTCGCGAGCAAGCTCGCTCCTACACAGGGCAAGACACGAGGCACAGCATGCAAATCAAACTCGCCAACCCCCGTGGCTTCTGCGCCGGTGTGGACCGTGCGATCGAAATCGTCAACCGCGCCCTGGAAGTCTTCGGGCCGCCGATCTATGTGCGCCACGAAGTGGTGCACAACAAATTCGTCGTCGAAGACCTGCGCGCTCGCGGCGCGATCTTCGTTGAGGAACTGGATCAGGTGCCCGACGACGTGATCGTGATCTTCAGTGCCCACGGCGTTTCCCAGGCTGTTCGCACCGAAGCCGCTGGCCGTGGCCTCAAAGTGTTCGACGCGACGTGCCCGCTGGTGACCAAGGTGCACATTGAAGTTGCGCGATACAGCCGCGACGGCCGTGAATGCATCCTGATCGGCCACGCCGGTCATCCGGAAGTCGAAGGCACCATGGGCCAGTACGATGGCAGCAATGGTGGCGCGATCTATCTGGTTGAAGATGAAAAAGACGTTGCCGCGTTGCAGGTGCACAATCCCGAAAAACTGGCATTCGTCACCCAGACGACCCTGTCCATGGACGATACCAGCCGCGTCATCGACGCCCTGCGTACGCGCTTTCCGGCGATCGGTGGTCCGCGCAAGGACGACATCTGCTACGCCACGCAAAACCGTCAGGATGCAGTCAAAACACTGGCCGATGAATGTGACGTGGTGTTGGTGGTCGGCAGCCCGAACAGCTCCAACTCCAATCGCTTGCGTGAGCTGGCAGAGCGCATGGCCACCCCGGCCTACCTGATCGACGGTGCCGAAGACCTGCAAAAAAGCTGGTTCGACGGTGTCGAGCGTATCGGTATTACCGCTGGTGCCTCCGCTCCTGAAGTGCTGGTGCGTGGCGTGATTCAGCAACTGCAGGCCTGGGGCGCTACCGGTGCCGATGAGCTGGCCGGTCGCGAGGAAAACATCACGTTCTCCATGCCTAAAGAGTTACGCGTCCGTTCTTTGCTTTAATCTTTTTCGCTGTACACAGCGCTTGTTCAGCCTTCTGGCTGTCCAGGCGCACGCGGCCGGAGCGGGCCAGGACCACCTGCAGGTGGCTGACCGGTTCGCGAGCCGCGCAAATATGCAATGTCCCCGCTTGAAAGGCCTTGCCCGGCATCAATGGTTCGCCTAGACGGCTGAAACGTACAAAACGGTTCACACTCCAATTGCCGATAATCGGCACACCGGCGTCACGTGCGTGCTCAATCAACAGTGGATTGCTTCTGTCTTCAGGGCCTTTGCCACTGATGTCCAGAATAATCCGCCAGCCCTGACCCCAGTCTCCATTGATGCCATGGATCACGACATTCTGGTTATGGGTGAGTGCCGCAGTCCTGGCATTGCGTATACCGCTGATCAACGACTCCGCTGCTACTTCTCGATGGTTCGACTCGGTGAGTGCTGCGAACGCCGGACTGACCAAATGCAGAACAATCCCGACAATCATCAGTCCCATAAGCAGTTCAATCAGACTGAAACCTTGCTGGCGCATGAAAACTCCCTCCCTGGAATGCGGTTGCCCGCGCAATCCTTGCGCGAGTAATAGGAAAACAACCGAACATCAGTCCGTCGAATGTTCTAGCGTGTAACAGCAGGTATAGCCGACGGCAACGGAGGGCACCGATGGATCATCGTACAAAAGGTTTCACGCTGATCGAGTTGCTGGTCGCGCTCGCCGTCTTTCTGATTCTGATCACCCTGGCGGTGCCGGCGTTTACCCGTTCGGTGCAAGGCACCAAGGCCGACACTGAAATCGGCGACCTGCAGCGCGCTTTGAATTTCGCCAGGCTTGAAGCCATCGACCGGGGCATTACCACCCGGGTGCGTCCAACCGCTGGCGGTAGCGTCTGGACCGGAGAGTTGGCGGTCTACGACAGTACTGGCACTCCGGCCAGTGTGTTGCGGGTTGTTCCAGCGATGAGCAGTGACGCGACTCTGACGCTAACCTCAGGAGTGACCGCCATCGATTTCAACAATCTGGGCGGTCTGTCGGCACCGTCCACGGCGGTGGTGATCAGCTATGTACTGGGGGCGCAAAGCAGGACGCTGAATGTGTGTTTGAACGGACGAATTCTATTGGGTGGAAGTTGCGGATGAGGGGATGGAGCAAGCGAGCACAGGAAGGCATGACGCTGATCGAGGTTCTGGTGGCGTTGTTGATTCTGAGCGTGGGCCTGTTGGGGGCGGCGGCGTTTCAGCTCAATGCGCTGAAATACACCGACAGTTCGCGCATGACCAGCCAGGCAAGTTTTATCGCCTACGACATGATGGACCGCATCCGCGCCAACTCCGGCGCCGATTACACCGTCACGCCGCCGACATCGGGCAACCTGAGTGTCGCTCGGGATCAGGACCTGTACGACTTCACCTCCAACATCGTCAATTTCCTCGGCAGCACCGCCACGGGCAGCGTCACCCTTAATCAGCGGGTGTACACCATCACCATCACTTGGGACGACTCGCGGGCTGCCAATGTCGCCAACTCTCGCCGCAGCTTTGTGCTGACCAGTCGCGCCGCCGTCGATCCGGTGTCGACGCCATGAAGCGGCTCAATAGAGGTTTCGGCCTGATCGAAATGCTGATCGCCCTGGCGTTGAGCCTGGTCGTGGTACTTGGTGTGGCGCAGGTTTTTATCGCGGCCAAGAACACCTACGCCAGTCAGAACGCGGCGGCGAACATTCAGGAAGATGCGCGTTTCGTGCTGAGCAAGATGATTCAGGAAATCCGCATGGTGGGGATGTTTGGGTGTCTGGGGACGATTACCGATGCAAGCGCGGGAGGAAGTTTCTATCTCAGTCAGGTAGCGCCGATCAGTTGGGACCATGCCAATCTCAAGCTGACCCTGGTGACAGCCGATGTGGGAGCGGGCGGCAGCACACCGACTTGGACGGTGGTTTCCGATTGCCGCAACACGGCGACGGCTTATTCCAACAAGCAGGATCCTGCGACGGGACAGTTGGCGTTTCCGATTCGGCGGCTGGTCTACAGCCTTAAGAACGGGCAATTGACGATGGGCAGTGGCATCGGGACGCCGACTCAGGCAGTGCTCGTCGACAACGTCAGCAAATTCGACGTGAGCTTCGGCCTCGCTGCGTCGGCCACTGATACATCCGCTTCCAGTTACAGCCCCAACCCATCCGACCCTGCGCGAATCCGTAGCGTGCGCCTGACGCTGACGCTGACGCTGAGAGATCCGAACAGTCGCGTTAGCGAGCAAACCTTCAACGTGGTTGCCGCTTTGCGCAACCGCCTGCCATAAGGGGAGGGCCGATGAATTTCTCTTCCATGACCTCTCACTCCCAGCGCGGCATGGCATTGCTGGTGAGCCTCGTGTTCCTGCTGTTGCTGACACTGATCGGAATTTCATCGATGCAGAACGCCACCCTGCAGGAAAAAATGGCCACCAGCGTGACCCTGCGCAATCAGTCGTTCCAGATCGCCGAAGCCGCGTTGCGCATCGGCGAAAGTGCGGTGCAATTGAGTACTTATGCATTGCCGGTTTGCAGCGGCAATCAATGTTTGCCACCCGCCGAGTCATCGACCATCACGGCTGCCGGTCTCAATTCCACTTCAGGTGTCACCTGGATAGCTGCCGCCAACGGTTTCTACGGGGTGCAGAACATCGGCACCACGTTGAACGCCGTGAATGTGCCAAGCAACACCTCTGCGACGCTTTATCGGGTCACGGCAGTGGCCATCGTCGGCAATAACGTTCGCAGTGTGGTGGAGAGCATCTATGCCAAGTACTGACAGGTGTTCCGGGATCTGGCGGTTGCTTTCTGGCGTTGCATTGGGCCTGTACCTGTCAGCCCCTGCATACGCGTTCACGCCCTCGGATTCGCCCTTGCTGAGCGCTGCGGCGGTTCCGCCAAACGTGATGCTGCTGATCGACGACTCGGGAAGCATGAACAACATCATTTGGGCGCCGGATTTCAATCCTGCGGCCAATCAAGCACCAATTGCGAATTGCAGCTCCAACACCTCATGTTTTTCGGGCCAGAGCCTGGACATGGACGATACCAATATCGCTCTGTCGAGTCTGAATCGCGGCGGTTGCTCGACCAACGGCAATTGGTACGGTTTTTATCGGGGGTTTTTGGGGCTGTCATCGATTTGTCTTAAGTTGCCTGACCCGGTGGGCAATGAAAACACCCGTTACACGGCTAACTACCTGTCTTATCTGGTAACGCAGGCCAATGGTGCAAGCCGGGATTACACCACCGGTGCGATCCCCAATGATTACCGTATGAATGTCGCGAAGGATGTGTCCAAAAAACTCGTTACCAGTAATCGTGCGCTGCGTATCGGCCTGTCGACGTTCAATCCGCCTTCGAGCTCCAATTCCGGCCCCGGTGGTTTTATTGCCCGCGCAGTCAGTGATCTGTCTCCCGTTGGCAGCGTTACCCAGGATAAAGCGGACGATAACTTCGATGACCTGATTTCATCGATCACGGGTTTGAGTGCAATCGCCAATACCCCGCTGGCAGAAACCTATTACGAGATCACGCGGTACATGCGCGGCATGGCGCCGTACTACAACTCGACGCCCACCACTTACACCAGCCCGATCCAGTATCGCTGCCAGAAAAACTACGGCGTGGTGATCACCGATGGCCTGCCTACGTTCGACCGGGCCTTCCCGACCAACGACCCGCTCGGTGGCAGCCGTTTGCCGAACTGGGATGGCATCAGCGCGAACGATGGCGACAATCTCTCCGGTGATGGCGAGGGTGATACGTTGTATCTGGACGACATTGCCAAATTCGCTTTCGACATCGACATGCGAACCACCGGTACCGACGGCGCCGGCAAGAACTGGAACGCCACGGATTTCCCCACGCAGAACATGAACACCTACGCCGTAGGTTTCACTGCCGCGAACCAGATGTTGTCGGACGCCGCCAGATACGGGCAGGGCAAGTACTATCAGGCAACAGACAGCGTCGGCCTTAACACCGCGCTGGCATCTGCCCTGAGCGACATCACGTCGAAAGCCGGTTCAGGAGGTAGCGGCACCACCAGCAGCTCAATCGTCGGGGCTGGCTCTGCCTATTTCCAGACCAGCTATGACCCCAAGGACTGGCGCGGCACCATCAAATCCTACGGGTTCACCTCCACCGGATCGGTCAACACTTCATCAGTGCTCTGGACCACCGACACCGCCATAGTGCCCGGCGCTACGGCGCCGACTTATCAGTCCTGGAACACCGCGAGCAATACCCCCGTCACCCTGGCTTACACCAATTTCGACTCGACACAACAGACAGCGCTGAGTCAGGGCCTGCCCACCGGCATCACCGGCAGCGATCTGGTGGAGTGGAGCAAGGGCACCAACAAAGCGGGCTTGAAAGTACGCAGCGTGTTGCTCGGCGACATCATCAACTCACCTTTGGTCTTGGCCTCGCCGGCGGACAAAACCGCATCGGATCTGGTGAGTGACACCAGCTACACCACCTATCTGGCGACCAAAGCCACCAACATGAACGCCAGCCTGGTGGTCAACGCCAACGACGGTTTTGTCAGCGTCATCAACTCGGGTAACGGTGCGAGGCGCTATGCCTACATGCCTTCCAGCGTACTGCCGTCGTTGCGCTTCATCGCCGATACGGCCTACATCAACGGCGTCAGCCACAGGTTTCTGGTCGACGGGCAGGTCGGCGTATTCGATGCACAACTCAACGGCGCCTGGAAAACCCTGGCGATCGGCGGGACAGGGGCGGGTGGCAAGACGTTTTACGCGTTGCAGTTGTTTGACGCTTCGCCCAGTAACGTGATCAAGGCGTTGTGGGAAATCAGTGCTCCCGGGACTGCAAACCCGGCGAACGTTTTCAATGATCTGGGTTATGCCTACGCCCGTCCGGAAGTGGCACGCTTGTCGAATGGGCGGTGGGCAGCGTTCATTTCCAACGGCTATGGCAGCAACTCGGGCGTGGCAGCGTTGTACGTGGTGGATATCCTCGATGGGTCTCTGATCAAGAAAATCGTGGTCGACAGGACGGAAACTACCAACGGCCTGTCGTCGGTGAAGCTCAAGGTCAACTCGCAGAATGTGGTGCAGGCCGCCTATGGTGGCGACCTGAAAGGAAGGCTGTGGAAGTTTGATTTAAGCGGCACCAGCACGGACACCTGGGGCGTAGCGTTTTCCGGCAAGCCGTTGTTCACGACCGCGGGCGGTGCCTCGCAGCCCATCACCGCACAACCGCTGCTGGCGGACAATTCACTGGGCGGTAAAGTGGTGTTTTTCGGCACCGGCAAGTTCAACGAGACCGTCGACAAGACCAACAAGGATCTGCAGGCGTTTTATGCGGTGTGGGATGCGGACGGTGGCTCCGGACAGATCACCACGTCAAGTTTGCAGATTCAATCGGTGACGGGCGTGTTCTCGGGAAGCTCGGGGCAATTCATCACCACCAGCCAGAACGAAGTGACCTATCCGGCGGAAAAGGGCTGGTACCTGCCACTGGTCTACAACAGCGTATTGACCGGTGAGCGGGTGATTAACCAGGCGGCGCTGGTGTTGGGGCGCATCGTATTTACCACGGCCATTGTGGATACCACGGATCCTTGTGCCAGTTTCGGCACTGGCAAAGTGGTCGAACTGGATGCGTTCAGCGGTAAGATGCTCAACTACGCGGTGCTCGATACCACGAGCGATGGCCTGATCGATAGCAAGGACGCTATTTCCAGTGGTGTGATCATGACGAGTGGAAATCCGATTGTGAATAACATCGTCGACGGTGGAACCAAAAAGTTCGTGGGCGACACCAGTGGCACGGTGACCACGCTGACCGAAAAGGGCGGCGGCGGCAGCCGTCGCATCATGTGGCGACAAATTCAGTAAGCGAGAGTTGAGGCATGCGCAGATCCAACCGAGGTTTTACCCTGATCGAAATCATGATCGTGATTGCGATCATCGGGATCGTCATCACCATTGGCTACCCGAGCCTCACCGAATACGTGAAAAAGGGGCGCCGGGCTGAAGTGGCCGGACTGCTCTCCGAGCAGGCGCAGATTCTCGAACGGTTTTACTCGAAGAGTAATGTCTACACCGGTGTCACCGGCCTGAGCACCGGCAATGACTACTACACCATCACCCCGACTGTGACCGACCAGACCTTTCTGCTGACCGCAACGCGCAAGGCCGGCAGCATGGCCACTGACAAGTGTGGCGATTTCACCATCAACAACACCGGTGTCAGAAGCATGGTCGGTGCAAAGACCGGGCTGACCACCAAGGATTGCTGGGGGCGCTGAGTTTCTTTTCCGGGCGCCTTTTGCGCCCTCTGTCTATCTAACGTTTGGATCGGAACATGACCATGCAACAGCAAGTGGTGATTGTCGGCGGCGGTGTGATTGGCCTGCTGACGGCGTTCAATCTCGCGTCCGAAGTACAGAGCGTTGTGCTGCTGGACCGTTCGAATGTCGGTCAGGAATCGTCCTGGGCCGGTGGTGGCATTGTTTCTCCACTTTACCCGTGGCGCTACAACCCGGCGGTCACCGCGCTAGCCCACTGGTCCCAGGATTTTTATCCACAGCTGGGCGAGCGACTGTTCGCCGCGACAGGAGTTGATCCCGAGGTGCACATCACCGGCCTGTACTGGCTGGATCTGGATGATGAGGCCGAAGCGCTGGCCTGGGCCGAGCGGGAAAACCGTCCGCTGCGGGCTGTGGATATCTCGGCGGTGCACGATGCGGTGCCGGTGCTGGGCGCCGGTTTCTCCCGGGCGATCTACATGGCCGACGTGGCCAATGTGCGCAATCCGCGGCTGGTGAAATCCCTCAAGGCCGCTTTGCTGGCGCTGCCGAACGTGACGATTCACGAGCAGTGCGAGGTCAGCGGGTTTATCCGTGAAGGCGATAATGTCGTCGGCGTGCACACTTCGACGGGCGCGATCCACGCTGATCAAGTGGTGCTGACTGCTGGTGCCTGGAGCGGTGATTTGCTCAAAAGCCTTGGGCTGGAACTGCCTGTCGAGCCTGTGAAAGGGCAGATGATTCTCTACAAGTGCGCGGCGGATTTCCTGCCAAGCATGGTGTTGGCCAAGGGGCGTTATGCGATTCCCCGGCGCGATGGCCACATTCTGATTGGCAGTACGCTGGAGCATGAAGGCTTCGACAAGACACCGACCGCGTCTGCGCTGGAGAGCCTGAAGGCCTCTGCGGTGGAGCTGATTCCTGCGCTGGCGGAGGCCGAAGTGGTCGGACACTGGGCCGGGCTGCGACCGGGTTCTCCGGAGGGAATTCCCTACATTGGTCGGGTGCCGGGGTTCGATGGGTTATGGCTCAACTGCGGGCATTACCGCAACGGGTTGGTGCTGGCGCCGGCGTCGTGCCAGTTGTTTGTGGATGTGATGCTGGGCAGGGCGCCGATTATTGATCCGGCGCCGTATGCGCCGGCCGGGCGGATCTGATCGCGGCGTCTGTGGTATCGCCATCGCGGGCAAGCCCGCTCCCACAAGGTTTGCGTCGATCACAATATTTTCAATCGACACAAAACCTGTGGGAGCGGGCTTGCCCGCGATGGGCCCTCAATCCAACCCGAACTTCTTCAGCCTGTAACGCATCGACCGAAACGACAAATTCAACCGCTGAGCCGCCGCCGTGCGGTTCCAGCGGGTTTCCTCCAGGGCCTGGAGAATGAGTTTGCGTTCGACGTTGTCCAGATAGTCTTCCAGATTGTCGATCTGCGTCAGGTCCGGCACCCCACTGTCTGCAGTGCAGTTGCCTTCGGCCAGTCGCAGGTCGCTGGCTTCGATCTGCTTGTTTTCGCACAAGGTGTGAGCCCGTTCGAGCATGTTCTCCAGTTCCCGCACGTTGCCCGGAAAACGATAGCTTTTCAGCGCCTCGAGCGCTTGCGGGTGGAGTTTCGTGGCGGGCTGGCCGCTGCCGGCTGCCAGACGTTTAAGGACATGAGTGGCCAACGATTCGATGTCATCACGGCGTTCGCGCAAGGGCGGAACCCGTAATTCGATGACGTTGAGCCGGTAGTACAAGTCCTGGCGAAAGCGTTCGGCGGCGACTTCGGCGGCGAGATCTTTGTGGGTGGCGCAGAGGATGCGCACATCGACCACGGTTTCCTGTTGTCCGCCCACGCTGCGAACGGCTTTTTCCTGAATCGCCCGCAACAGTTTGACCTGCATCGCCAGCGGTAAATCAGCCACTTCGTCGAGGAACAGCGTGCCGCCATGGGCTGCCTGGAACAGCCCGGGTTTGTCTTCGATGGCACCGCTGAAGCTGCCTTTGCGATGGCCGAAAAATTCGCTCTCCATCAATTCCGACGGGATCGCCCCGCAGTTCACCGGAATAAACGGCTGGTGGGCGCGGGAACCTTGTTCATGGATCAGTCGTGCGACCAATTCCTTGCCGCTGCCGGATTCGCCGCTGATGTACACCGGCGCCTGGCTGCGGGCCAGTTTGTCGATTTGTTTACGCAAATTGCGCATGGGCAACGAGTCGCCCAGCAAGCGACGATCGACGGTGGCACCCGGTGCGGGCATGCGCAGTGCGCTGGTGACCAACTCGCGCAGGCGGGCGAGGTCGACCGGTTTGGTCAGGAAGTCGAAAGCACCGGCTTTTAGCGCGTTGATCGCCGTTTCAAGGTTGCCGTAAGCGGTGATCATGGCCACCGGCAGTTGGGGGTAGCGTTGCTGAATGTGTTGCACCAGCTCAAGGCCGGTGCCGTCCGGCAGGCGCATGTCGGTCAGGCACAGCTCGAACGTTTCGCGCTTCAACAGGGCCTGGGCTTCGCCAAGGTTGCGGGCGCTGAAGGTGTCGAGTTTCATTCGTCCCAGGGTGATTTCCAGGAGTTCGCGGATATCCGGTTCGTCGTCGACGATCAGGACTTTTTGCCGTGGGCTCATGTTCAACTTTGTTTCCGTCCGTGAGCAAAGGTGATGCGAAAGCAGCCGCCGCCTTGGCGTGGTTTGAAGTCTAGGCGGGCCTGGTTGCTTTCGCACAGTTCACGGGACAGATAAAGCCCCAGGCCTGTGCCTTGGGCGCTGGTGGTGAAGAACGGTTCGAACAGGTGCACTTGCTGATCCGGTGCCACGCCGGGGCCATCGTCCAGGACTTCGATGATCGGTAGCTGAGTGTCGGGGTCGATGAACAGATCAAGCCAGACCTGCGCCTGATCGTGGGTTTGAGCGCTGTGGCGCCAGGCATTGCGCAGCAGGTTGTCGAGAATCTGGGTCAGTTGGTTCGGGTCCATCAGGGTTTGGAAGTCTCCCGAGCCGATATGCAGATGAATCTGCTGACGATCGAGTGCACCTTCGCGACTTTCTGCAACGAACTGTTCCAGCCACGGCTTCAGATCAAGCCGTTGCGACACGGTTTGCTGGCGGCGGGACAGTTGCAGGACGTTTTCGATAACCCGATTCATACGCTGAGAGTGATCTTGAATAATCTGGGTCAGACGTCGGTCCGCGCGGTTCAGTTCCTCCGATTCCTGCAATAACTGGGCGGCATGACTAATGGCGCCCAGCGGATTGCGTATTTCGTGGGCGATCCCGGCTGTCAGGCGGCCGAGGGCGGCGAGTTTCAGTTGTTGCGCCTGCTGGGCGATTTGCGCGAGGTCTTCAAGAAAGACCAGGATCTGGTGGTGTGGGCTTTGGTCCAGCGCAATGAAACTCGGTTGCAGCTCCAGGCCACTGCCGGTGACTTTCAGGCTTTGGGGGCGCAGCGTCGGGTTGTTCAACCACAGTTGCAGGCGCTCGACGAGTGCGGGTGAGTGGTCATCGATTCGTTGGCCTTCGAGGTTGTCACGGCCCAGCAGGGTCTGGGCGCTGTGATTGGCCAGTTGCACTCGCCGCTGGTCGTCGAGCACCAGGATGCCGGTGCGCATGCGCTGCAGGATCAGCGCATTAAGGGCTTCAAGGCCTACGACTTCACTGGCCCGTTGCTCGGCGAGGGTTTCGCTGACTTCCACGCGCTGGATCAGCCCTTGCACCAGCAAGGCAGCGGCAAAACACAGCGCACCGAGCGTACCGACTTGCAGGTAATCGTTAGGGGGGGCGGGATGGCTGAAGCTCAGGAGAAAACTCAGCCCGACGATGCCGATTGCGGCGACGGCGGCAATCAGCAGGCCGATACGACTTCGCAACAAGGCATTGCTGATGGCCACTGAAACGATCAGCAGGTTGCCAATGGCGCTGGCAACACCACCGGCGGCATAGAACAGGCCGCACAGCAGCAGCACATCCATCAGTGCCAGGCTGAACAGTTGCGCCGGACGGCGGGTGTTCTCAAGGAAGACCACCAGCAGAATGTTCAGGACCAGGTACAACCAGCTGCCGCTGCGCAACAGGTCGTCATTGGAATAGGTCAGCAACTGGTTGTCGAGGTTGCTGGAGATCAGCAGCACCAGGGTGATGCCGACACTCAAGCGGTAGAGATGATAAAGGCGCAGCAGTCGCTGGGCCTGTTTGCTGCCGGGACTGGACGTCTCAGCGATCACTGGTGCCCGGGCCTTGCTCGAGGTGAGCCTGGCTGCAATACCACTGTTGTTGAAGGTTCAGCGCGCGGTCGCGGGGCAGGTGGACGCCACAATGGGCACAACGGACCATGGGCGCGGCTTCCAGTTCGGCAGAGGACTTGGGTACAGAGGGTTGAGCCTTGAACTTGCGCCAGAACCATACCGCAGCGGCAATCAGGGCGATCCAGAACAATAGACGAAGCATGGTGAGCTGCTTTATGACGAGTGATTCTGCAGTTTAGCCAAGGACATGACGGGCGCACAGCGTAATAAATCGCTGAAATAAAAAGGGAGACTCAAGAGTCTCCCTTTTTGCACAACCGAGGTATCAGTCGAACACGCCGAAGGTCATGTAGCTGAACCACGAGCGGTCGCTGTTGTTGGCTTCGGACTCGTGTTCCTCTTCTTCGATCACGTCGCCATTTTCATCTTTAGGCTTGAGATCGTTCGGAATCGCGTCTTTGGCGTCTCGGAATTGTCTCTGCACGTCCTGGTTGGCGCGGGTTTCGCCCGGCGGCAGCGGTGGACGGGATTCGATCAGGCCCAGGGTCGCCTTGCTCAACCACGAACGGTTGTCGGCTTCGTCTACCGACGGCACGAACTGACCGTCCACCAGGGTTGGGTGGTTCGGGTAGTTGAGCTTCAGGGTTTCGAGGCTGGTGGCCGCCAGGTCGTCCAGGTGCAGACGCTGATAGGCTTCGGTCATGATCGCCAGGCCATCACCGACCGACGGGGTTTCCTGGAAGTTTTCCACAACGTAACGACCACGGTTCGCGGCAGCGACGTAGGCCTGACGGGTCAGGTAGTAGTCGGCAACGTGAATCTCGTAGGCCGCCAGCAGGTTGCGCAGATAAATCATGCGCTGCTTGGCGTCCGGCGAGTAGCGGCTGTTCGGGAAGCGGCTGGTCAGCTGGGCGAACTCGTTATAGGAGTCGCGGGCAGCGCCCGGGTCACGCTTGGTCATGTCCAGCGGCAGGAACCGCGACAGCAGGCCGACGTCCTGGTCGAAAGACGTCAGACCCTTGAGGTAGTAGGCGTAATCCACGTTCGGATGCTGTGGGTGCAAACGAATGAAACGCTCGGCGGCAGACTTCGCAGCCTCAGGCTCGGTGTTCTTGTAGTTGGCGTAGATGAGCTCGAGTTGAGCCTGATCGGCGTAGCGGCCAAATGGATAACGCGACTCCAGCGCCTTCAGCTTGGCTGTGGCGGCGGTGTAGCTATTGTTGTCCAGGTCGGTCTGAGCCTGCTGGTACAGCTCGACTTCGCTAAGGTTTTCGTCTACGACTTCCTTCGATGAGCAAGCAGCGGTCAATGCGAGGATGGCGATCAGCAGCAGGTGTTTCACTTGCATGGCGGCTTGCGTCCCTATGACGGCCGCTGTCTTGGGCGGGGCCGTCCTGTTATGATGAGCGCCCCGTTGAATAGCCTCGGGGCAAAAGACGCCGTATTTAACCACAAGCGCGCAGCCGAAACCAAAGGCTGTGCCGACGCCTAGTCCGAGCATGTCCGATAAAATTGAACTTCGCGCAGAGGTGCCGTCCGAATTGGGCGGCCAACGCCTCGATCAAGTCGCCGCACAATTATTCGCTGAGCACTCGCGCTCGCGCCTTTCCGCCTGGATCAAAGACGGCCGCCTGACTGTGGATGGGGCGGTAATCCGCCCGCGAGACATCGTTCACGGTGGCGCCATTCTGGAGCTCACTGCCGAGCAGGAAGCTCAGGGCGAATGGATCGCTCAGGACATCGAGCTGGACATCGTCTATGAAGACGACGACATCCTCGTGATCAACAAGCCTGCGGGCCTGGTGGTGCATCCTGCCGCCGGCCACGCTGATGGCACCTTGCTCAACGCCTTGCTGCACCACGTGCCGGACATCATCAATGTGCCCCGCGCCGGTATCGTGCATCGCCTGGACAAGGACACCACCGGTCTGATGGTGGTGGCCAAGACCATTCAGGCGCAGACGCAGCTGGTTACACAGTTGCAGAGCCGCAGCGTCAGCCGTATCTACGAATGCATCGTGATCGGTGTGGTGACGGCGGGCGGCAAGATCAACGCGCCGATTGGTCGTCACGGCCAGCAACGCCAGCGCATGGCTGTGATGGAAGGTGGCAAGCAAGCCGTCAGCCACTACCGCGTGCTCGAGCGCTTCCGCTCCCACACGCACGTGCGGGTGAAGCTGGAAACCGGTCGTACGCACCAGATTCGCGTACACATGGCTCACATCAACTTCCCGTTGGTCGGAGATCCTGCCTACGGCGGTCGTTTCCGCATTCCGCCAGCCGCCAGCCAGACCATGGTCGATTCCTTGAAGACGTTCCCGCGTCAGGCGCTGCATGCGCGGTTCCTGGAGCTGGATCACCCGACCACCGGTGTGCGCATGAGCTGGGAGTCGCCACTGCCGGACGATTTCGTCTGGTTGCTGACATTGCTCAAGCAAGACCGCGAGGCGTTCATCGGATGAGTGACTGGCTGATTCCCGACTGGCCTGCGCCTGCCGGGGTGAAAGCCTGTGTGACCACCCGTGCGGGCGGCGTCAGTCTGGCGCCGTTCGACAGCCTCAACCTCGGCGATCACGTCGATGACAGCCCTGAAGCTGTTGCCGAAAACCGCCGTCGCCTTACCGATCATTTCTCTATTCAACCGGCCTGGTTAAAGCAGGTTCACGGCATCGTCGTGGCTCACGCGGACCCAAGCCTTGTGGCCACCGCCGACGCCAGTTGGACGGCAACACCCGGCATTGCCTGCGCGGCAATGACGGCGGATTGCTTGCCCGCATTGTTCTGCGACCGTGCCGGCACGCGCGTCGCAGCCGCCCATGCCGGTTGGCGCGGGCTGGCGGCGGGTGTGCTGGAAGCAACTCTGGACGCACTGGCCGTACCACCGGAAGACATTCTGGTCTGGCTCGGCCCGGCGATTGGCCCGCAAGCCTTTGAAGTCGGCCCGGAAGTTCGCGAAACCTTCGTCGAGCAATTGCCTGAAGCCGCCAAAGCCTTTGTGCCAAGTGCAAACGCCGGCAAGTTCATGGCCGACATCTACGAGCTGGCGCGCTTGCGTCTGGCTGTTCGCGGCGTTACTGCTGTATATGGTGGCGGTTTCTGTACCGTGACCGATCCGCGCTTCTTTTCTTACCGCCGTAGCCCACGCACCGGTCGGTTTGCCTCGCTTATCTGGCTCGAACGCTAGACTTCTCTGATCTACATCAACTGTACGACGCTTGAAACTCCCAGAATCGACCACATCTAGTGAGGTATCTGGCAGGTTTCTTCATTCAGGATGTTTTATAGGTCCGGCCTGCTCAAAAGGAAGGTGACCCATGCGTATAGATCGTTTAACCAGCAAATTGCAGTTAGCTCTATCCGACGCCCAATCGCTGGCCGTCGGCCTTGACCATCCCGGTATCGAACCGGCGCACTTGATGCAGGCCATGCTTGAGCAGCAGGGCGGTTCGATCAAACCCCTGTTGATGCAGGTCGGTTTCGACGTCAACAGCCTGCGTAAAGAGCTGACCAAAGAGCTCGATCAGCTGCCAAAAATCCAGAACCCGACCGGCGACGTCAACATGTCGCAGGATCTGGCGCGCCTGCTCAACCAGGCCGATCGTCTGGCCCAGCAGAAGGGCGATCAGTTCATTTCCAGTGAGCTGGTGCTGCTCGCCGCCATGGATGAGAACAGCAAACTCGGCAAATTGTTGCTCGGCCAGGGCGTGAGCAAAAAAGCCCTGGAGAACGCGATCAATAACCTGCGTGGCGGTGAAGCGGTCAACGACGCCAACCACGAAGAGTCGCGCCAGGCGCTGGATAAATACACCGTCGACCTGACCAAGCGCGCCGAAGACGGCAAACTCGATCCGGTGATCGGTCGTGACGACGAAATTCGTCGGACCATTCAGGTGCTGCAACGCCGCACCAAAAACAACCCGGTGCTGATCGGTGAGCCTGGTGTCGGTAAAACCGCCATCGCCGAGGGTCTGGCCCAACGCATCATCAACGGCGAAGTGCCGGACGGCCTGAAAGGCAAACGTCTGCTGTCCCTGGACATGGGGGCATTGATTGCCGGTGCCAAATACCGCGGCGAGTTCGAGGAGCGCCTGAAATCCCTGCTCAATGAACTGTCGAAGCAGGAAGGGCAGATCATTCTGTTCATCGACGAACTGCACACCATGGTCGGCGCCGGTAAAGGCGAAGGCTCGATGGACGCGGGCAACATGCTCAAGCCTGCATTGGCTCGTGGTGAATTGCACTGCGTCGGCGCAACCACGCTCAACGAGTACCGCCAATATATAGAGAAGGACGCGGCTCTCGAGCGGCGCTTCCAGAAAGTGCTGGTGGACGAACCGAGCGAAGAAGACACCATCGCCATTCTGCGTGGTCTGAAAGAGCGTTATGAAGTTCACCACAAAGTGGCGATCACCGACGGTGCGATCATCGCCGCGGCCAAGCTCAGTCATCGCTACATTACCGATCGTCAGTTGCCGGACAAGGCCATCGACCTGATCGACGAAGCCGCCAGCCGCATCCGCATGGAAATTGACTCCAAGCCGGAAGTGCTGGACCGCCTGGAGCGTCGTCTGATTCAGCTGAAGGTGGAATCCCAGGCGCTGAAAAAAGAAAGCGATGACGCCGCGAAGAAACGCCTGGAAAAACTCCAGGAAGAAATCGTTCGTCATGAGCGTGAGTATTCGGACCTCGAAGAAATCTGGAACTCGGAAAAAGCCGAAGTCCAGGGTTCTGCGCAGATCCAGCAGAAAATCGAACAGTCCCGTCAGGAACTGGAAACCGCGCGCCGTAAAGGCGACCTGAACCGCATGGCCGAGCTGCAATACGGGGTGATCCCGGACCTGGAGCGCAGCCTGCAAATGGTCGACCAGCACGGCAAAAGCGAAAACCAGTTGCTGCGCAGCAAGGTGACCGAGGAAGAAATCGCCGAAGTCGTCTCGAAGTGGACCGGCATTCCGGTGTCGAAAATGCTCGAGGGTGAGCGCGACAAGCTGATGAAGATGGAAAGCCTGTTGCACCAGCGTGTGATTGGTCAGGACGAAGCGGTGATCGCGGTTTCCAACGCAGTGCGGCGTTCGCGGGCCGGGTTGTCCGACCCGAATCGTCCAAGCGGTTCGTTCATGTTCCTCGGCCCGACCGGTGTCGGTAAAACCGAGCTGTGCAAAGCGTTGGCCGAGTTCCTCTTTGATACCGAAGAGGCGATGGTGCGGATCGACATGTCCGAGTTCATGGAGAAACATTCCGTGGCCCGGTTGATCGGTGCGCCACCAGGCTACGTAGGTTACGAGGAGGGCGGTTACCTGACCGAGGCGGTGCGTCGCAAGCCTTATTCGGTGATCCTGCTGGATGAGGTCGAGAAGGCCCACCCGGACGTCTTCAACATCTTGCTGCAAGTGCTTGAAGATGGTCGTCTGACCGACAGCCATGGCCGCACGGTGGATTTCAAGAACACCGTGATCGTCATGACCTCCAACCTGGGCTCGGTACAGATCCAGGAACTGGTCGGTGATCGTGAGGCTCAGCGCGCGGCGGTGATGGATGCGATTTCCACGCACTTCCGGCCGGAGTTCATCAACCGGGTCGACGAAGTGGTGATCTTCGAGCCATTGGCTCGGGATCAGATCGTGGGCATTACCGAGATCCAGTTGGGTCGTCTGCGCAGTCGCCTGACCGAACGGGAGCTGAAGCTGGAACTCAGCCCTGAGGCCATGGATAAGCTGATCGCGGTTGGTTACGACCCAGTGTACGGCGCACGGCCGCTCAAACGAGCGATCCAGCGCTGGATCGAAAACCCGCTGGCGCAGCTGATTCTGTCGGGTCGTTTCATGCCCGGCGATACCGCCAAAGGCGTTGTGGAAAACGACGAGATCGTCTTCGCCTGATCCACATCGGCAATAAAATTGAAGAGGCCTCGCATTGCGAGGCCTTTTTTTCGTCAGGTTGTTGAACTGAAAGGAAAAGGCTTGTAAAGTGCGCCCCGCAGTAAGTCGCCCTGAAGGGTTCCAGCTCCCCAAGCTGGAATCTGAAATAAGTTGCAAATCATTAACTTGAAAGCAATTTAGGGGGTTGACAGAGGTGCTTAAGATTGTAGAATAGCGCGCCTCAGACACGCGAACGCAGCGATGCGAACGAGTCGAAGAGAACGCAGCAAAGCTTCACCGTTGTAAATTGAAATATGTAGTTCCGTGATAGCTCAGTCGGTAGAGCAAATGACTGTTAATCATTGGGTCCCAGGTTCGAGTCCTGGTCACGGAGCCAATTTCAAACCGGGGTATAGCGCAGTCCGGTAGCGCGCCTGCTTTGGGAGCAGGATGTCAGGAGTTCGAATCCCCTTACCCCGACCATTTTTGGGTCGTTAGCTCAGTTGGTAGAGCAGTTGGCTTTTAACCAATTGGTCGTAGGTTCGAATCCCACACGACCCACCATTTTTGAAACCAGTTAGCGCTGGAATCGAATCTTAAGATCAGACGCCAAAAGCTCTGTTCGCAGAAGGCGCCTTTAAAAGGTGCCTTTTTTTTACCGGGGTATAGCGCAGTCCGGTAGCGCGCCTGCTTTGGGAGCAGGATGTCAGGAGTTCGAATCCCCTTACCCCGACCATATTAAAAATCCTCGTATCGAAAGATACGGGGATTTTTTTTGTCTTCGAAAAAGCCAAATCCTTTCAAGTCATCGTACAACTAGCCGATAACGAGCTGTCGAGGCCAGACGCGGCCTCCCATTCAAGCCAACAACAAGAAAGGCGCTCGTTATGTTTCTTCGTCAGCTGAATATTGCCCCCCGTGCCGCGCTGGGTTTCGCCTTGATCGCCGTGTTGGTGGCGTTGCTCGGGATGTTTGCCCTGGGGCAAATGTCGAGCATTCGCGAGAGCGAGGTTGCCGTGGAGAAGCAATGGCTGCCGAGCATCCGCGGGGGTGACGAGATTCGCGAACTGATGTTGCGCATCCGCACCATTTCCTTGCGCATGGCGCTGGATCAGGACCCAAAGAATATTCCGACCTACCGCGGTCAGATGGACACCCGCGACAAGGAGTTGAGCAACAAGATCGCGGCTTATGACCAGCTGGTCGACACCGCCGAAGGCCAGGCTTTGTATGACCAGTTCAAAACCACCTTCGCCGCCTATCGTACCGGCATTGCCCAGTCGTTCACCCTCGCAGAGCAAGGGCGCCGTGACGAATTGACCAAACTGCTGCTGGTCGACATGAAAACCGTGGTCGATGGTTCCGGCAAACAGCTCAGTGATCTGGCGGATCTGTTCGCCAGACAGGTCGCCGCTGAAAGCCAGAAATCCGCAGCGCACTATGAAACATCGCGGACGATTGTCAGTTTGTTTGTCGCGTTAGCGGCGCTGGCGACGGTAGGGCTTGCGATGTTGCTTACTCGCAGCATCGTCCGTCCTTTGAATGAAGCGCTGATTGTTGCGGAGAGCGTGGCGCAGGGCGATCTGACCCGTCCGATCGCAACCCATGGCAACGACGAAGTGACCCGTTTGCTCAAGGCGCTGGCGACCATGCAGCAGAACCTGCGTGAAACTCTGCAAGCCATCAGCGGTTCAGCGACTCAGTTGGCGACGGCGGCTGACGAGTTGAACGCCGTTACCCTCGACAGCACCCAGGGCCTGCAACAACAGAACAACGAAATTGAGCAGGCCGCCACGGCGGTCAACGAGATGACCAGCGCCGTGGAAGAGGTAGCGCGTAACGCCGTGTCGACTTCCGATGCCACTCGCCAGTCCAGCGAATCGGCGCATCTGGGCCAGGAGCGGGTTGGCGAAACCGCCAGCGCCATCAGCGCCTTGGCCAAGGATGTGCAGCACACCGGTGAATTGGTGCAGTCGCTGGCCAATCAATCCCAGGACATTGGCAAGGTGCTGGATGTGATTCGGGCTATCGCTGAGCAAACCAACCTGTTGGCGCTCAACGCAGCCATTGAAGCAGCGCGCGCGGGTGAAAGTGGGCGCGGATTCGCGGTGGTGGCTGATGAGGTGCGCGCACTGGCGCATCGCACCCAACAGTCGACCCAGGAAATCGAGCAGATGGTCCAGGGTATGCGCAACGGCTCGAGTCTGGCGCTGGACTCCATGAACGCCAGCGCATCCCGTGCCGCCAGCACACTGGTGTTGGCTGAGCGGGCCGGCGATGCATTGCAGACCATCACGGCGTCGGTTCACGAGATTCACGAGCGCAATCTGGTGATCGCCAGTGCTGCGGAAGAACAGGCGCAGGTAGCTCGGGAAGTGGATCGCAATTTGGTGAATATCCGTGATCTGTCGGTGCGTTCCGCCTCCGGTGCCGATCAGACCAGTGCTTCCAGTCATCAGCTGGCGAAGTTGGCCAATGCACTGCAGGGCATGGTGCAGCGTTTTCGGGTGTGATTCCCTAGGTGTAAAAAAGCCGCGCTTCTCGAAAGGGAGGCGCGGTTTTTTTCGAAATTGTATAACGACGGCATTAATCGAGGCTGGCAAAATGCCATTCTAGAATTCGTTCATTCAGTGGGTGGGTGTATCGCTACCGAAAGATGCCATGACGCTAAGCAGTGTTTGTTGGTCGGAACGGAGCCAGCATCATCAATTGCCTTAAAGCCATGCTTGGAGATAAGTGGCATAATGCGCTTTTTTCGGTTGCCGGCTTAGGAATTACCCTGCTTGCAAATCAGGTCCAACCTCCCGCAGGCGGTTATTCCGTGCGAAGGGCAGCAACACTCTATAAGGCCATCGCCAGTATAGAAGGCTATTCGGATCGCGCCATCCAGCACGCGAGCGCTTACCCCGGTAGCACAAGCAGATATGCGCAGAAAAACGTCAACAACGGGTGATAATCCCCCGATTGATTGAAGTGTTAACCGTTCAAGAATTAGTTTATGGGAGTTTTACCTGATGTCGGACATGAAACGGACGAGTGTTGGCAAGTTCAAAAGCAGAGAGGCTCTAATTGGTATCGTCGGACTAGGTTATGTCGGTCTGCCTCTGATGTTGCGTTACAACGCTATTGGCTTTCGTGTGCTGGGCATCGATATCGATGAGGCTAAAGTCTCCCGACTGAATGACGGCCAAAGCTATATCGAGCATATCCCTGCCGAGAAAATTCAGAACGCCCGTCAAAGCGGCTTCGAGGCGACCACTGATTTCCAGCGCGCCAGCGAATGCGACGCCCTGATCCTGTGTGTGCCCACCCCGCTGAACAAGTACCGTGAACCGGACATGAGCTTCGTGATCAACACCACGGAAGCGATCAAGCCTTATCTGCGTGAAGGGCAGGTTGTCTCTCTGGAGAGCACCACCTATCCGGGGACTACGGAAGAAGAACTGCTTCCGCGTGTTCAGGAAGGAGGCTTGAAGGTCGGTGAGAACATCTTCCTGGTCTATTCGCCGGAGCGTGAAGATCCGGGCAATCCAAACTTTGAAACTCGTACTATTCCGAAAGTGATCGGCGGTCATACCCCTGCGTGCCTGGAAGTCGGTATCGCGTTGTACGAGCAGGCCATCGACCAGGTCGTACCGGTCAGTTCCACCAAGGCCGCCGAAATGACCAAGCTGTTGGAAAATATCCACCGCGCGGTGAATATCGGCTTGGTCAACGAAATGAAAGTGGTCGCCGATCGTATGGGTATCGATATTTTCGAAGTGGTCGATGCGGCTGCGACCAAGCCATTCGGCTTCACTGCTTACTATCCAGGACCAGGTCTTGGTGGGCATTGCATCCCTATCGACCCGTTCTACCTGACCTGGAAAGCTCGCGAATACGGCTTGCACACGCGTTTCATTGAGCTTTCCGGTGAAGTCAACAAGGCTATGCCCGAGTACGTCGTCAGCAAGCTGATGGATGGCCTCAATAACAGCAGCAAGGCCCTGAAAGGCAGCAAGGTGTTGGTGCTCGGTATCGCCTACAAGAAAAACGTGGACGATATGCGCGAATCGCCTTCAGTCGAGATCATGGAAATGCTCGAGGCCAAAGGCTGCGTGGTGGCTTACAGCGACCCGCATGTCCCGGTTTTCCCGAAGATGCGTGAGCACCACTTCAATCTGTCCAGCGAAGCGCTGACTGCCGAAAATATTGCGAGCTTCGATGCCGTTGTTCTGGCTACCGACCACGATAAATTCGACTATGAGCTGATTCGCCAACACGCACGGTTGGTGGTCGACAGTCGCGGCAAGTACCGCACCCCTGAAGCTCATATCATCAAAGCCTGATTGCTGGAGTGTTCCCCTTGAAACGTTTCGCCCTTATCGGCGCTGCCGGCTACATCGCCCCACGGCATATGCGCGCAATCAAAGACACCGGTAACGAGTTGGTGTCGGCTTATGACATCAATGATTCCGTGGGGATCATTGACAGCCTGTCTCCGCAGAGCGAGTTCTTCACTCAGTTCGAGCGTTTCAATGAACACGCCTGGCAGCTCAAACGCGACCCGGCGACTGCCCTGGACTACGTCGCTGTTTGCTCGCCAAACTACCTGCACCATTCGCATATTGCAGCAGGTCTGCGCCTTGGCTGCGATGTGATTTGCGAGAAGCCGCTGGTTCCTACGCCTGAAATCCTGGACGAACTGGCGCTGGTCGAGCGCGAGACGGGCAAGCGCGTCTACAACATCCTGCAACTGCGTCATCACCAGGCGATTCTCGATCTCAAAGAGAAAGTTGCCCGTGAGTCTCGCGACGGTAAATACGATGTAGAACTCACCTACATCACTTCCCGTGGCAAGTGGTACATGGAGAGCTGGAAGGGCGATCCACGCAAGTCCTATGGTGTTGCGACCAATATCGGCGTGCACTTCTACGACATGTTGCATTTCATCTTCGGCAAGCTGCAGCGTAACGTTGTGCACTTTGCCAATGATTACAAAGCCGCTGGCTATCTGGAATATGAGAAGGCGCGTGTGCGCTGGTTCCTGTCGATCGATGCCGATGACCTGCCGGACTCGGTCAAAGGCAAGAAGCCGACTTACCGCTCCATCACGGTCGACGGCGACGAGATGGAATTCTCCGAAGGCTTCACCGACCTGCACACCACCAGCTACCGGGAAATTCTCGCCGGCCGTGGCTACGGCATCGAAGATGCGCGTCACTGTGTGGAGACCGTGAACACCATTCGCTCGTCCGCCATCGTTACACCGCAGAACGACGAGGGCCATCCTTTCCTTGCAACCCTGAATCGCTGAGGCAGGCATGAATTATCAGATTCATCCTTCCGCGATTGTCGATGAGGGTGCGCAGATTGGTGACGATTCGCGGGTGTGGCACTTTGTGCACGTCTGCGGTGGTGCGCGTATCGGCAAAGGCGTGTCCCTCGGGCAGAACGTCTTTGTCGGTAACAAGGTCGTCATTGGTGACAACTGCAAGATCCAGAACAACGTGTCGGTCTATGACAATGTGACCCTCGAAGAGGGTGTGTTCTGCGGTCCGAGCATGGTGTTCACCAATGTCTACAACCCGCGCTCGCTGATCGAACGCAAGAGCGAGTACCGCGACACCCTGGTCAAGAAAGGCGCCACCCTGGGTGCCAACTGCACCATCGTCTGCGGTGTCACTATCGGTGAGTACGCCTTCGTCGGTGCCGGCGCAGTGATCAACAAGTCGGTGCCGGCCTACGCGCTTGTAGTAGGTGTGCCGGCTCGGCAGATCGGCTGGATGAGCGAGTTCGGCGAACAGTTGGACTTGCCGCTGGAAGGTGATGGAATTGCGATCTGCGAGCACAGTGGTGCGCGTTACGTATTGAGCGGTAAAACGCTGGTCAAGGAGGCCGGGCAATGATCGAGTTTATTGACCTCAAGATCCAGCAAGCCAGTATCAAGGACAAGATAGATGCTGGTATCCAGCGCGTCCTGGCTCATGGCCAATACATCCTCGGCCCGGAAGTGGCAGAGCTCGAAGAACGCCTTGCCGCGTTTGTCGGGGCCAAACATTGCATCACCTGCGCCAATGGCACTGACGCCTTGCAGATTGCCCAGATGGCCTTGGGCATCGGTCCGGGTGATGAAGTGATCACGCCGGGCTTTACCTATATTGCCACCGCTGAAACCGTTGCATTGCTGGGTGCCAAACCCGTCTATGTCGACGTTGATCCGCGCACTTACAACCTCGATCCAGCTTTGCTCGAAGCAGCGATCACGCCGCGCACCAAAGCCATCATTCCGGTTTCCTTGTATGGGCAATGTGCGGATTTCGACGCAATCAACGCCATCGCTGCCAAACATGGCATTCCGGTAATCGAGGATGCAGCGCAGAGTTTCGGTGCGACCTATAAAGGCAAGCGCTCCTGCAACCTGACCACTATCGCGTGTGCCAGTTTCTTCCCGAGCAAGCCGTTGGGCTGCTACGGCGATGGCGGTGCGATTTTCACCAGCGATGACGAATTGGCCAAAGTACTGAGGCAAATCGCTCGTCATGGACAGGACCGTCGCTACCATCATATTCGCGTCGGTGTGAATAGCCGGCTCGATACGCTGCAGGCTGCGATTATGCTGCCCAAGCTGGAGATCTTCGAAGAAGAACTCAAACTGCGTCAGCAGGTGGCAGACCGCTATGCGTCGCTTCTTGGCGAAGCTGGTATTGCTGCTCCTTTTGTCGAAGCGCACAACACGAGCGCATGGGCCCAGTACACCGTTCAGGTTGATGAGCGAAATACTGTCCAGGAGCGTCTGAAGCTTGCCGGCGTCCCTACCGCTGTTCATTATCCAATTCCGCTGAACCGCCAACCGGCGGTCATGGATGAGCAAGCTCACCTGCCGATCGGTGATGCGATTGCCAATCGGGTGATGAGCTTGCCAATGCACCCCTATCTTGGTCCGGCTGACCAACAATTCATTACTGAGTCGCTGTCGGCCGCCACACGCAATTGAATGGAGTACGTCGCATGAAAGTCCAAGGTTCAAAAATTCTGGTCATCGGTGGTGCTGGTTTCATCGGTAGTTTCGTCGTCTCGGAACTGTTGAAGGCCGGTGCCGCGCAAGTCGTCATCTACGATAACTTCGCCCGTGGAAAGGTCAGCAACATCGCTGAACAGTTGAAGGATCCGCGCTGCAGCCTCTACGCCAATGGCGGTGATGTGCGCGAAATCGACTTGCTGAACGATGCGATGAAAGGCATGGATGGTGTTATCCATCTCGCCGCCATGTGGTTGTTGCACTGCAAGGACTTCCCGCGGACAGCGTTCCACGTGAACATCGAAGGTACTTTCAACGTACTTGAGGCCTGTGTTCAGAACAACATCAAGCGTCTGGTCTACTCCTCCTCCGCCTCCGTTTACGGTGATGCGGTGCAGGTGCCTATGACCGAGGACCACCCGTTCAACAACCGTAACTTCTACGGTGCCACCAAGATCGCTGGCGAAGCCATGTGCCACGCCTACCATGATCGCTTCGGCCTGAGCTATGTCGGCCTGCGCTACATGAACGTCTACGGCCCGCACCAGGACCAGACCGCAGCCTACACCGGTGTTATCCCGATCATGCTCAACAAGATCGACGCCAACGAAGGCCCGGTCATCAATGGCGACGGTACCCAGGCTTACGACTTCATCTACGTGGAAGACGTTGCACGTTGCAACGTGCAGGCGCTTGAAGCTGACGTCACCGACCAGTTCTACAACGTCGGTACCGGCGTGCAGACCAGCATCAAGCAGTTGTGCGACGGCATCCTGGACCTGAAAAAGTCTGACCTGGTTGTCGAGTATCGCCCTTACAGCGCTGACGACGCGCGCCGCATGGTGCAAAACCGTATCGGCTGCCCGAAAAAAGCGGCAGAAGATCTCGGCTTTACCTACAAGTACGAACTGCATGAAGGCTTGCAGAAGCTGATTGATTGGCGTGCAGAGCACGGCGCGGAGTGAGCGTAATGGAAATGCGTAATATCGCCATCTCGTTACCTTGCACCGGTGAGGAAGAATGGCAGGCTACTCGTGAGCCTCTAATGAGCGGCTGGTTGACTCAAGGACCAAAGGTCGCGGCCTTTGAGAAGGCGTTTGCCGAGCGTCATGAAGTGCCTCATGCACTGGCAGTGACTTCCTGCACTACCGGTCTGCACCTGGCTCTCGCTGGCCTGGGCATCGGCCCGGGTGATGAAGTGATTGTGCCCGCCTTCACATGGGTGGCCACCGCCAATGTGGTCCTGTATTGCGGTGCGACCCCTGTTTTCGTGGATGTCGATCCTCAGACCTACAACCTTGATATTCAACAGATCGCATCCAAATTGACCGCGAAAACCCGTGCGGTCATCGCTGTGCATCTGTTTGGCCGTTGCCTGGATATGGACGCGCTGCGTGCACAACTGCCAGCCAATGTTGCCATTGTTGAAGATGCTGCCTGTGCGGCCGGGGCCAGCTGGAAAGGTCGCCCTGCGGGCAGCCTCGGCGATGTAGCTGCGTTCTCCTTCCATCCGCGCAAGTCGGTAACGACCGGTGAGGGTGGTATGGTCACCACGGCAAACGCAGAGTTGGCCGAGCGTATGAACCAACTGCGTAACCATGGCGCCACCCTTTCCGAAGAGCAGCGTCACAATGGCCCTCGGCCGTATCTGTTGCCGGAATTCAACTTGCTGGGTTTCAACTACCGGATGACCGATCTGCAGGGCGCCGTCGGTATCGTTCAACTCGGCAAACTCGATGGGTTCATCGATGAGCGCGCGCGTTGGGCCGAGTACTACTGCGAGCAGTTGGCAGATATCGATTGGCTGCGCCTGCCCACCACTCCCGAAGGTGGGCGTCACGGCTGGCAGGCATTTGTCACCTATGTGGATCCTGCTAAAGCTCCGATGCCGCGTAACGACATGATGGAAATACTCCAGGCCAAGGGCATCGCTACCCGTCCGGGAACTCATGCTGCGCATATGCTGGCTTACTATCGTGAGCGTTTCGGGCTTAAGCCGGAGGATTTCCCGGGTGCGCGTGACTGCAACGATCACAGCATGGCCATCCCATTACACAATCGTATGTCGCCTGAAGATTACGCCTATGTAGTCGAAGCTATCCGTCAGTTGCGTTAAGCGATTTAGTACTACACCACCCTGGCTTGCGCCAGGGGTCGATATCAAGGCGGTGATTCGGGAACATGGTTGTTTCCGAATCGTCGCCTTCCCGGATTTCAGGAGCAACGAAGCGCATGTGTGGTATTGCCGGCCTCATTCATCTAGACAACAACCCGGTATCGCCTGTAATCCTGCAGCGCATGACGGACGCTATCGCCCATCGAGGTCCGGATGGAGAGGGGCACTGGATCGAAGGCAACGTAGGCCTCGGCCACCGCCGTCTGGCAATCATCGACCTGTCGCCTGCCGGTCATCAACCGATGGCCTCGGTGTCTCAGCGTTACGTGATGGTCTACAACGGTGAAGTCTACAACTACCGAGAGCTGCGTACCGAGCTTGAGTCGCTGGGGTACCAGTTCCGCTCTCGTACTGACAGCGAAGTCGTGCTCAATGCACTGATTGCCTGGGGCGCCAAAGGCCTGGAGCGTTTCAACGGCATGTTCGGTTTAGCGCTGTGGGACAGGCAGGAACAAACCCTGTTGCTTGCACGCGATCGGTATGGCATCAAACCTCTTTACTACTCCCAGCAAGGACATACCCTGGCGTTCGGATCCGAGCAGAAAGCGATTCTGGCTATGCCGGAGTTTCGCCGCAGCGTGGACAAGGAAGCATTACTGGAATATTTCACCTTCCAGAATATTTTCACCGACAAGACTTTGCTCAATGATGTGAAGCTTTTGCCCGCTGGTTATTACGCGGTACTGGATCTGAAGCGCAAGTCACCGAGCTTACAGTTCACACAATACTGGGATTATAACTTTCAGGAGCCCAAGCAAAAGGCCAGCGACGAGGAGTACCGCGAGGAGCTGGACCGTTTGTTCAAGCAGGCTGTCAATCGTCAGTTAGTGACCGATGTGGAACTCGGCAGCTATCTGAGTGGGGGCATGGACTCTGGCTCGATCACGGCGATAGCCGCCAAGTCTTATCCTTATATGAAAACCTTCACCTGCGGTTTCGACCTCAACTCTGCTTCGGGCATTGAGATGGGATTCGATGAGCGCAGTAAAGCCGAGTACATGTCCTATCACTTCAAGACCGAGCATTATGAGATGGTCTTGAAAGCAGGGGATATGGAAAGGGTTTTACCAAAACTGGCCTGGCATTTGGAAGAACCGCGCGTGGGGCAGAGCTACCCCAACTACTATGCAGCGCAGCTGGCTTCGAAGTTCGTCAAAGTCGTAATGTCGGGCGCTGGCGGCGATGAGCTCTTTGGTGGTTATCCTTGGCGCTACTACCGCGCGGTGGTCAATGATGATTTCGAGCACTATGTCGACAAGTACTACCAGTTCTGGCAGCGACTGATACCTAACAGCCAGATCAAACAAGTCTTTGCGCCAATATGGGAGGACGTGAAACACGTCTGGACGCGAGATATATTCCGGGATGTATTCAAACATCATGCAGACAATCTCTATACTCCTGAAGACTACATTAATCACTCGTTATATTTCGAGGCCAAGACATTCCTGCACGGATTGCTGGTTGTGGAAGATAAACTCAGCATGGCGCATGGTCTAGAGAGTCGCGTGCCTTTCCTAGATAACGATCTGGTTGATTTTGCTATGCGTTGCCCGGTTCATCTGAAACTGAATAATCTGTCTCAGGTTATTCGCTTGAATGAGAACGAGCCTGGCGATAAGACTGCTAAATACTTCCAGAAAACTCACGATGGTAAGCAGATACTTCGTGATGTCATGGCTAACTATATCCCAGACGATATCACCAAGGCGGAAAAGCAGGGGTTCTCGGCGCCAGATGCAAGCTGGTTCAAAGGTGAAAGCATAGAGTTCGTAAAGAAAAAACTTTTGAATAGCGACGCCTCGATCTACAAATTTATGAGTGAAGAAGCGGTTGGGAATCTGGTTGGCGAGCACTTGAGCGGCCAAGAAAATCGACGGCTTCTGATTTGGTCTTTGTTGAATACTGAAAAATTTTTGAAGGCGTTTCTATGAGCGGTTTTACTATGTCCCAACGTGTGGAAGAACTATTTGGGCTGAAGCCTAGTGCATTTGCGGGCTCGAATTTCTTCTCCTTCAATAAAGCAACTGATTTCGAGGCCCAAGCTCAAACCAACGATGTATTCAGTGAGAAGTGGGTTTCCTATAATGAAAGTGATGAAAAGGAAAACCTGTACTCACTGCAGCGCGATTGGTATCTGAGTCTTTATGGCTTTGCGAGCGAGGCTGAACTGGCTGCGTTCCTACAACGTCAGGATGTGATTTTCGACGCAGGTTGTGGCTTAGGGTATAAGGCTGCCTGGTTTGCCAAGCTGGCACCGAAGTCTATCGTTATCGGTATGGACTTCTCCGATGCGGCGGAGTGTGCCGCGAATAATTATCGGGATATTCCAAATCTATTTTTTGTCAAGGGTGATATTGCAGAGACCCAGCTTTTTGATGGTGTTATCGACTACGTAAGTTGCGATCAGGTCATTATGCATACCGAAGATCCGGATGCAACTTTCCGAGAGTTGTCACGTATCACCAAGATTGGTGGTGAATTTGCCTGCTATTTTTATGCGAAAAAGGCGCTGCCTCGGGAGCTACTGGATGATCATTTCAGAAGCTATTGCAAGGAGCTGTCCACTGAAGCGTTGTGGACCATGTCTCACCAACTCACCGATCTTGGAAAGGTCCTGTCCGAGCTAGATGTAAAGTTCACTTCGCCTGATATCCCGCTGCTCGGAATCGAGGGGGGGGAGTATGATATTCAGCGATTTATCTATTGGAACTTCCTGAAGTGCTTTTGGAGTCCAGATCTGGGGGTTGAAACCTCTAACGCGATTAATTTTGACTGGTATAGCCCAAGTAATGCACGTCGTTTCTCAGAGTCAGAAGTGCGCGAGCTCGTATCCGAAAATGGTCTTCGTTTTATTTACTTCCATAGCGAGCCGGCTTGTTACAGTGGCCGTTTTAGTAAGTAAGGGGTGGGTATGAGGGTCGTAGGAATTGCCGCATCGGTGTTTGGACTAAGGTGCTTAGAAGCCCTGAAAGGGGTAGATGAATGTGAATTGGTTGGCGTTGTGACGGCGCCGCAAAAATTTCCAATTTCCTATCGACCTTCCGGCGTGACGAATGTGCTTTTCGCAGACGTTTCCGATTTTTGCGAGAGTTCAGGTATTCCATACGCCGTCATGACCGGTGGGATGAGTGACGAGTCCTTGTTGGCCGAAGTCAAGGGATGGCGGCCTGATATATTCATCGTTGCAGGCTGGTACCACATGCTGCCCGTTTCATGGCGAAACATTGCACCCGCTTACGGATTGCACGCATCGCTGCTGCCGAAGTACAGCGGCGGCGCGCCATTGGTGTGGGCGATCATCAATGGCGAGCAACGAACGGGAATCAGTTTTTTCCGCTTCGATGCGGGTGTGGATAGTGGTCCCATTGTCGGCCAGAAGGTCGTGAGCATCGAGGTGGCAGACACAATTGCTACCCTCTACGCCAAGATAGAGCTTCTCGGTCTCGAACTGATATCTGAGGTTGTACCGCGTCTTGCCAGTGGTGATGCGGTTCATTTGGTGCAGGACGAAAGTCAGCGCAGTGTTTTCCCTCAGCGCTCCCCGGAAGACGGACTTATAGACTTTAAGCAGGATGCAGATCGGTTGTACGACTTTGTCAGGGCGCAGACCAAGCCTTACCCAGGCGCTTTTTTTGTTATGGGCTGCGGAGGTGTTGTGAAGGTTTGGGCTGTCAGCGCTGATCGAGTACGTCTGGATGGTATCGAGCCTGGCCCGTTCACGGCTCCTGATGGAAGTCTGTATCTGGTGGGCCTTGACGCCATTGGGCTCAAGGTCGAATCGACGACGGTTGAAACTGCCTGAAGGTTGGAGCTTTATTTATGTGGCGTGCTGCCGTTAGACGGGGTACCAAGGCGTTAGGGCTTGCCTTTGGTTCCGTGATTTTCTTTTTATTGCTGCTGCCGGTCGTTTATATGGGGCGGCGCAATAGTGCCAAACGAGTATCTTCTCCTCATCTAGTTTGGGGAGATGCGCCAATTATCAGTAACCCTTATTGGGCCAGGATCATGAAGGCGGCTGGCTATTGTTCATACAGTTTTACTGATGGCTATTGCTATACGATTAACAAACGTGAGGATTATGACCGGATTCTAGCTGATCAATTTCCTGGCGTCCCTTATGAGGCCAAGAAGTTTTTGGGTTTTCTCTGGAGCTTGTTGGAGTTCGACGTTTTTTTTATTTCCTTCAATGGCTTTTTGCTGGGGGGCACGCCATTGTGGCGTCTCGAGAGCTATGTGCTCCGCGCCGCTGGCAAGAAGGTGGTAGTCATGCCATTTGGCCTTGATTCCTATATATACAATAGGGTCAGGTCTACAGAATTACTCCATGGGCTAATGATGTCCATCCCAGCACCGGCTAGGCGCCAGGGCTATATCGGGGCGAAGGTTGACTACTGGTGTGAAAAAGCTGATGCAGTGATCCCCGGTATAATGTGGGCTGACGGATTCGGTCGTTGGGATGCACTTGTGCCAAGTGTTATTTCCGTTGATGAAAGCGAGTGGGATGTTTCCAAAAGGAACTCTCCGGCCAATGGTATCGATGGTGTCGTATACATCGCCCATGCGCCGAATCATAGAGGTTTCAAAGGCAGCGAATTCGTTCTTGAGGCGGTTCGTATTCTTCAGGCTGAAGGGGTCAAGGTCGAACTTATATTGATCGAGGGCAAGCAGAACTCCGAGGTTAAGCGCATCTTGCGAGAGCAGGCCGATATTTTGGTTGAGCAGATCATCTGTCCAGGGCATGGACTGAATGCTCTGGAGGGTATGGCATCCGGACTGACCGTTGTGTGTAACTTGGAAAACGATGAATACATGTTGCCTTTGCGCCGCTGGTCATACTTCGGAGAATGCCCTCTGGTCTCGGCAAGTCCGGAAAACTTGGCAGAGGTGCTGAGGAAGCTGATCCATGCTCCGGAGTTGAGGCAGCAACTGGGGGGCGCTGGCCGGGAATACATCGAAAAATATCAAGGGGCTACTGCCGCGACCTTTTTCTATGGAAAGGTTATCGACTATCTCTATGGGAGAGAGTCGTCGATCATTCAGCTATTTCATCCGTTGCACAGTGTTAGGATGAAGGAGCTCGGTAAGATCGAGCATCCGCTTATTAATAGCCGGCTTCCAGAGTAATGAAATTATTATCGCTTTTGCTGAAAGACTCTCTGCTCTATGGTGGTGCTGACTTTGTAGGGAAAATAGTTGTATTTTTACTGTTTCCTCTCCTTGCCAGTTTGCTGTCTCCCAGTGAGTTTGGTTATATGGAGATTTTATATGTCTCTTCGGCAATGCTCGGTTTTTTTGTTCGTGGCGGATTGAATAATGCGATTCAGCGCTATTACTGGTCCGAGCAATATGGTGAACAACAGAAAAAAATATTAGTCGGAACCGGTCTGTTGATGGTACTTGCCTATGGCGCGATGCTGTTCGCGGTTTTGTTCTTGCTGCGAGACTGGGCCGTTACCATTGCTGGAAAGCTAGGTGTTGCCTTGACTGCAGTCGGTATATTGGCGATGACCCTATTGGCCGTTGTTACTCAATTTCAGCAGTTTTTTCTCGATGTTATGCGCCTCGGATTTCATAAGCTGAGTTTTCTCGGTTTCAGCCTCTGCTGTCGAATCATTGTCTATGTGGGGGCGTTCCTGCTCGTTTTTTTTGGTATTGCAGGTGTCGATGGATTCATTATGGCGCTAGCCGTAGGTGGATTGATCTTTGTACCTCTTGGTTACTTCCTGATAAGACGTACGGTGCAGCTGAGATTTGACTCTTCTGTTGCTAGGATGCTGTTCAAATACGGCTACCCTTTTATTTTTGTTGATATTGCTTATTGGCTTTTTTCATCCATTGATCGTTGGATGCTGGCGTCTATGACGGGTATGGAGTCGGTCGGAGAGTATTCCGTTGCCTGGCGCATGGCGTCCATTGTGATGTTTATTTCAATGGCCTTCAGCTTGGCTTGGAGCCCGTATGCAATAAAATTGAAAACGGACTTTCCTGAACAGTACAAGAGTCTCTACTCGACCGTATTGACGTTTGTCGTCGCTGCCTTTGTCTTAATAGCCGGTGGAGTGTCGATTTTTTCCGGGGAAATTCTTCATGTGCTGTTCAAGGGAAAATACGACTCGATGGCATTGGCTCTGATTGTTCTTGTCTTGTGTATTGTGCTCCAGGCAACGCATCATGTGATTGCGCTCGGAATATCCTTGGAGGGTAAGACGTACTGGTTTTCTCGATTGGCTTGGATGGCAGTGTTGATTAATGTTATTGGTAACTACTTCCTTCTGCCAGTATGGGGGGCCGATGGTGCCGCTGTATCGACTTTGTTGTCTTATTTTTTTCTTACAGTCGCGTACTATTGGGTCAGCAGGAAACTACATTATATCCGTTACGATTATGGACGCTTGACTTGGTTGTTTTGTGTTTTGTTAGTTCTGATCACCTTTTCGGTGATGTTACGGGCCTATGAGCTGGATATTATGTTGATTTTTTTGAAAATGTTCTTACTGATAGTGGCTGCGTTGGCGTGCCTGTGGCTTTTGCGTGGGCGCGTTGGTCTGGTTCTGGCACGGGTGATGAAGTGATCAAGTATTTTTACTATTGTTTTCGTTTCGTATTCGAGCTGCTGGTGCTTCCGTTTCTGGCAGTTGCGGCATTGATTTCAAGTCGCGTCGGCAAGCGCATAGACATCGGCCTTGGCCCGTTCCCGCTCATCAACAATATCTACCACAAACGTGCACTTGAACTAGCGGGCTATTCGGCGGAAACCTTCGTCAGCCAGGTCTGGCACATCACTAGCAATTTTGATGTTCGTTTTGACCACCACTGGTTGTCGAAGAACATTCTTTGCCGCAAGCTCTTGCTCAATCTCTATATCTTTTGCTGGTCGGCACGACGCTATCGTGCATTGATCATCTACTTCGATGGTGGTGCCCTGGGGCAGGGCTCGGCATTCCTCTGGAGACTTGAACCCTACCTTTATCGCCTGGCAGGCGTGAAGACTGTCGTACTGCCATACGGTTCGGACGTTCAGGTTATGAGTCGCTCGCCTAACCTGCAGTTCAAGCATGCGATGGCGGTCGACTATCCGCAGCATCGGACTCGGCACGCGCACATCCAGGCCATGGTCGACGTATGGAGTTCGGCAGGTAGTCATATCGTTGGTGGTTGTGAGTGGGTGGACTACATGCACCATTGGGATACCCTGATGATTGCTCACTTTTCCATCCAACTTCCCGAGCTTGCGCGCAACGAGCCCAGGCTTCCCCCCCGCTCAGGGCCGCTGAAGCTTCTGCATGCCCCCAATCATCGGGAAATCAAGGGCACACGCCACGTTGTCCGGGCAGTCGAAGAGCTGCGCGAGGAAGGGCTCGATATCGAGTTGGTAATGGTAGAGCGCGTTCCCAACGAAGAGGTACGGCGGCTGATTCTTGAGGCGGATATCATCGTCGACCAGTTGGTTATCGGCTGGTACGCGATGTTTGCGATCGAGGCGATGGCGTCTGGAAAGCCGGTTATTTGTCACCTTCGACGCGACTTGGAGGAGCTCTATGTGGTTACCGACTTGCTGCAAGGGTTCGACGAAATTCCGATCATTCGGGCCAATGCTTGCTCGTTCAAGGAAGTGATTCGAACCTTGTACGTAGATCGGGATATTCTTGTAGCTGCGGCGGAGAAGGGGCGAGGCTATGTTGACCGCCATCACTCCGTAGAGGCTATTTCGCTTGTTTTTTCAAAAATTTTCGCCAAATTGATCGGCCCTCCCGAAGGGACAGTCGAGAACAGGGCTTGTTAATTAGGTAGGGTTGCATTAGTGAATATTCTTATTACCGGAGCCAATGGGCTGTTGGGTGTTCATGCGGTAAGGCAACTGGTTGCCCAGCACCAGGTTCATGCATTGGTTCACACTGCTCCGCTGGAACCGGTGGCCGGGGTGACTTATCATGTCATCGATCTCTCGGGAGATTGGTCTACAGAGTCGTTGCCTGGTGCGCTTGATGCTGTTATGCATCTGGCGCAATCATCCCGTTTCCGGGAGTTTCCCGACCAGGCAATGGACGTCTTTGGCGTTAACGTTGCGTCCACGGCTCGTCTGCTTGATTACGCACGCATCTCTGGGGCAAGGCATTTCATTCTAGCGTCGTCCGGTGGTGTTTATGGGGCAGGGGATGAAGCGTTTAAGGAGAATTCCTTGATCCCTCATCATGGCCAGCTTGGCTATTATCTCGGAAGCAAGCTTTGCGCAGAGGTCCTCGCGCAGAACTACTCGTCACTGATGAACGTGACAGTATTGCGTTTCTTCTTCATGTATGGAGAAGGGCAGAAACGTTCAATGCTGGTTCCTCGTCTGATCGATAATGTTATGGCGGGTCAGCCAATCACCTTGCAGGGTTGCGATGGCATCAAGATCAACCCTATCCATGTCAGCGATGCAGTCGCGGCACTGGAACACTGCCTCAAGCTCGAAGGTAGCCACACGTTCAACGTGGCAGGAGCGCAAGTTCTTTCACTTCGTGATATCGCCGGGATCATCGGCGAAGCAGTGGGGCGTACTCCCGTGTTCAAGGTCGAGGAGGTAGAGCCTCGTCACCTGATCGCCAATATCGATGCACTGAGTGAGTCACTGATTGCCCCCAGGGTTCCTTTTGCGCAAGGAATTCTGGAACTTATCCCCTGATGAAGAAATACAAAGTCCTGCACGCTCCCAGTTCGGTTGGCGGCAATCCTCAGGCGCTCAGCCGAGCGCTGCGGCTATTGGGTGTGAAAAGTGACTCCCTGGTTGTGTCTCAGAATTACCTGGCTTACCCGGCAGATCTGGTACTGCATCGTCCAGGGCAAAGTATGGTGATGCGAGAACTGAAGCGGCTTTGGGCCATTCTGTTCTTGCTCCCACGTTTCGATGTGATTCATTACAACGCAGGCACGACACTGGCGAGCGCTTATGCTTTCAGTTTCAGTCCGAGCCAAGGTGCGAAAGGCTTCCTGCGCCTTTTTTACGCGGGTTATTTGCGCCTGTTGCAGCGCTTCGAGATCGCCTATGTGCGCATGCTGGGCAAGGCTGTATTTGTAACTTACCAGGGCGATGACGCCCGTCAGGGCGATTACAGTCGCGAACATTTCGCCATCAATATCGCTAACCAGGTCGACCAGGGTTATTACTGTGCCGCTTCTGATGCCTTCAAGCGGCGCAATATCAAATTGCTCTCAAGTATCGCGCATCAGGTCTACTCGGTTAATCCTGACTTGATGCATGTGCTTCCCGATAGCACACGCTTCACACCCTATTCTCTTGTCTTTCTGGATGAGTGGGTGCCTTCCTATACTCAGGATCAGAACCGGCCTTTACGCATTGTGCATGCGCCAAGCAACCGCAAAGTCAAAGGTTCGGATCTGATTCTGAGTGCCCTGGAGTCGTTGCGTGCACAGGGTTTCGAGTTTGAGTTACTGCTGGTCGAAGGTATGAGCAACGCCGAGGCGAGGGCGGTTTATGAGTCGGCGGACGTACTGGTGGATCAGCTATTCGCAGGCTGGTACGGCGGCTTGGCTGTGGAGTTGATGGCGCTTGGTAAACCGGTACTTGTCTATATTCGGGATGAGGACCTAGGATTCATTCCGCCTGAAATGAAAGCCGATTTGCCCTTTCTTCAGATCACTCCCTTCACGGTAGAGGAAGCTTTACGTGATTTACTGCTGATGCCGCGTGAGTCACTTGTAGCTTTGGGCAAGAGCAGTCGGGCATTTGTTGAGCGCTGGCATGACCCTCTGAAGATTGCGCGCGATATCAAGGAAGATTACGAAAAAGCGCAATATTTGCATGTAGAGGTCGCCAAATAAGATGTGTGGAATAACAGGGGGATTCTGGCGGGCTGTGCCTGCGGGACTGGATCAACGAATCGATAGCGCATTAGCGGCAATGCGCCTCCGGGGACCAGATCACCAGGGCTTTGATCGTCACCCGGTCGGCGAAGGCGCAGTCGTTCTTGGCCATACGCGCCTCGCGATCATTGACCTTTCCAGTTCTGGTCAGCAGCCGATGTACTCCGCCGATCAACGATTCGGGCTGGTGTTCAATGGCGAAATCTATAACTACCTCGAATTGCGCGTGGAGCTGGAGGCCCTTGGGGCACGCTTTCGCACACATTCGGACACTGAAGTGCTGCTGGCCGCCTGGAGCCAATGGGGCAAAGCAGCTCTGCCTCGGTTCAAAGGCATGTTCGCCTTCGTGGTGTTCGATCGCCAGGACGGTTCGCTGACCTGTGTCCGCGACGCATTCGGCATCAAGCCGTTCTTCTATGCGCTGGAGAATGACGCCTTCATCTTCGGCTCAGAGCTGCCAGCTCTGCGAGCGCTGAAGAGTGAGCGCGCAACGCTCAACTGGCAACGTGCCTATGATTATCTGGTGCATGGCGAATATGACTTCGGCCAGGAAAGTTTCATCGAAGGGGTGGTCAGCCTGCTTCCGGGTCAACTGCTGACTGTCGACCTGGCCACGCTCAAGGTGTCCAGTCCCGAGACCTGGTGGAAGCCGTCCATCGCACAGACCCAATCGATCAGCTTTGCCAGTGCCAGCGACCAGCTGCGGGAAATGTTCCTCGACAATGTGCGCCTGCACTTGCGCAGCGATGTGCCGGTTGGCGCAGCCCTGTCCGGAGGTGTCGATTCTTCCGCAATCGTCTGCGCCATGCGCCACCTGGAGCCGGACTCGGATATCAACACGTTCAGCTACATTGCCCGGGGCAGTGCCGTCAGCGAAGAAAGCTGGGTAGACAAGATCAATGCCCATGTCGGCGCCAAGGCGCACAAGGTGATTGTTTCGGGAAACGAGCTGGCGGCTGATCTCGAAGACCTGATTACCGCGCAGGGCGAGCCGTTTGGCAGCACCAGCATCTATGCCCAGTACCGCGTATTCAAGAAAGCCAAGGAACAGGGTATTACCGTAACTCTGGAAGGACAGGGCGCCGATGAAAATCAGGGTGGTTACAGCGGTTATGCGGGACAGCGTATCCGCAGCCTTCTGGACAACGGGCAGTACCGCGAAGCCTGGAGCTTTTTGAATCACTGGTCGCAATGGCCCGGGCGCAGCCGGATCGAAGGCCTGAAACGGGTTGTTGGCGAATACAGTGAGGGCCGCTTGCACGATCTGTTGCGTGGGCTTAATGGTATGGACAATTGTCCTGCGTGGATTCGTCCCGGTCCGTTGCGCGAAGGCGGCGTGCATCTTGGTTTTCCCAAGCATGCGCCGCTACAGCAAACGTCCGGTCGCCGCATGATGAGCACGTTGGCAGCCTCGTTGAATACGCGCGGTTTGCTCGGCCTTCTCCGTCATGGTGATCGCAATTCGATGCGTTTCTCGGTGGAGAGCCGCGTACCGTTCCTGACCACCGACCTGTCCGACTTCATGCTGTCGTTGCCAGAGGAATACCTGGTTTCTCCGGGTGGTGAGACCAAGCATCTTCTGCGCTCGGCACTGCGTGGGATCGTGCCGGCCGAGGTGCTGGATCGTCGCGACAAGATTGGCTTCGCGACGCCCGAGCAGCAATGGCTGATGGGTATGGCCGATACACTCAGACCTTGGCTCGAAGAGGATCTGGGTCTGCCATTCCTTGACCAGGCCAAGTTGCTCGAGCATTTCGACGCAGTGGTTGCGGGCCGTCGTCCCTATACGTGGCAGGTCTGGCGTTGGGTCAACTTTGCCCGCTGGTACGGTAGCTTGCGATGAGTGAGCTATCAATACGGGTACTTTATCTGCATCCGGCCGCGGCGTTCGGTGGCGCATCAAAGAGTCTTATCGAGCTATTCACCCGATTACGCGCGTTAGGTGTACAGGGCACAGTTTTGACGCCCGACGGTCCGGTCTGTCCGGCATTTGAAGCTGTCGGTATGGATGTGCGTAAAGTCAAAGGGCTCAGCCAGTTCGACAATACGCGTTTTAGCCACTACCGCCGTCTTCGCTGGCTTATTCTCTTGCGAGAGCTGTTCCTGCTGCCTTTTTCACTGGCTGCGATCTGGCGCTTGCGCGGCGAACGATTCGACTTGTTGCACGTTAATGAGGTGACATTGCTGCCGTTGGCCATGGTTGCTAAATGGATGTTACGGGTACCAATGGTTGTGCACGTACGATCCTTGCAACGCGCACCTGGATCCGGCTTGCGTACCCGGCTCGTCAATGCCTGGTTGCGACGTCATGCCGACGCAATCGTGCCGATTGACCATACGGTCGCGGCGACGTTAGCGGCAGACTTGCCGTTAAGCATCGTGCACAACGGCCTTGGTATAGAAAACAACTTGCTGCCCCCTTCTTCGCAAATTACTGAAAAGCCTATACGTGTTGGATTTCTCGGCGTTCTGATTCCGCTTAAAGGCATCTATGAGTTGGTCGAGGCAATGCGCATCCTTAAAGCGCGTAACGTCAATATCGAGTGTCTGGTTGCCGGAGAAAATGCCCGACACCTCTCCGGGTTGAAGGCATGGGCACTGCGAACGCTTGGTTTCGCCGATGACGTGCGAGCGAATGTGGAGGGAATGATCAGTGACTACGGATTGCAGAATCATGTCCAATTGCTGGGGAGTGTGGTCGATGTCAGATCGTTGTATCCACAGCTCGATATTCTCTGTTTCCCCTCTCACCTGGATGCGGCTGGTCGACCGGTATTTGAGGCTGCGTTCTATTCGATTCCAAGCGTGGTAGCGATCACAAATCCCGTTCCGGACGCGATACTGCACGAGGTGACCGGACTGGCGATACCAAGGCCCGACCCGGTGTTGCTTGCCGATGCCTTGCAACGTTTGACAGAGGATCACGTGCTGCGTCAAACCTTGGGTCGCCAAGCACGCACATGGGCAGAGGAAAACTTTGCAATCGAAGTCAATGCGCAGTTGATGCACGAGCTCTACCTGCGTCTTCTCTCCAAATCCTGAATTTTTTCAAGGCTCGCAATATGAGTTCTTACGATTGTCTCGTCATCGGCGCTGGTGTCATCGGGTTGGCCTGTGCTTCGCGTTTGGCGCGTTCGGGGCAGCGTGTGCTGGTGGTCGAAGAAGAGCGCTGGATTGGCTCGCATACCTCCAGTCGCAACTCGGAAGTTATTCACGCGGGTATCTACTACCCACCTGGCTCGTTGAAGGCGCGTTTGTGCGTGGAAGGTCGCGATTTGTTGTATCGCTGGTGCGAGGACCATCATGTGGAGCATCGGCGGATCGGCAAATTGCTGGTCGCGGTGAACCCGGATGAAATCGCTGCGCTTGATGCCATACAGAAGAATGCGGTGCATTCCGGGGTCGACTCGTTACAGGACATTAGTGCGGCGCAACTGCGTCGAATGGAACCTGCGGTGACGGGGGTAGCTGCTCTGCTGTCCGTTGAAACCGGTATTATTGATAGCCATGCCTATCTGCAGTCCCTACTCGGCGACGCCCAGCGACACGGTGCAGATCTGGCGCTGGAGACCCGGGTTTTCGGGTTACAGCACAATGGCGAGCTTTGGGTGGTGGAGGGGGAGAGTTGCGGCGAGCCTTTCTCGCTGGATGTGCAGCGGGTCATAAACGCGGCAGGTTTGTTTTCCAGTGAGCTAGCGTCGCGCATCGATGGGCTCGACGCACGTCATGTGCCGAAAACCCACTGGTGCAGGGGACGGTATTTTTCCTACAGCGGGCGTTCGCCATTTTCACGTCTAATCTATCCGATGCCGGAAGTGAATACCGCTGGTCTCGGCGTGCATGCCACACTCGATATGGGCGGGCAAGTGAGATTCGGGCCAGACGTTGCCTGGACCGATACCATCGACTATCGGGTCGAAGAAGAGATCAAAAACGATTTTGCGCTAGCGATTCGTCGCTATTTCCCAACGCTTGATGTGCTGCGCCTGACACCAGGTTACTGCGGAATTCGCCCGAAACTCTCCGGGCCAGGGCAGCCGGCAGCGGACTTTCTGATCCAGGGGCCAGAAACGCATGGCCTGACCGGTCTGATCAATCTTTACGGAATAGAGTCGCCAGGCCTGACAGCCAGCCTTGCCATCGCCGAGCACGTCGCTCGAATTATTGATTGAGTCCCCTGATTACCTATGAAGATTCTCGTTGTCTCGCAGTACTTCTGGCCTGAAAGTTTCATCATCAATGACATCGTGCGCACCCTTGACGAGCAGGGTCATGAGGTTGTGGTGGCTACCGGCAAACCCAATTACCCGGATGGCAAGATATTCGAGGGATATAGCGCCAAGGGCACCCAGCGCGAGCGCTACCTCGGGAAGATCGATGTGCTGCGCGTTCCGCTCTGGCCACGAGGAGAGGGTGGAGCGAAAAACCTCATCCTCAACTATCTGTCATTCGTTTTTGCCGGCCTGCTGTTTTTGCCGTGGATGCTGCGTAAACGAGAGTTCGACGCAATCCTGGTTTTTGCTCCGTCGCCTATCCTGCAGGCAATTCCCGCGATTCCATTGAAGTGGCTGAAGAAGGCTAAGCTGGCTTTGTGGGTGCAGGACCTGTGGCCAGAAAGCCTGTCTGCTACCGGTTTCATCCGCAATCGGCATTTGCTCAAACTGGTGGGCTGGATGGTCAGGGCGATTTATAGCCATTGCGACACGCTGCTGGTGCAGTCGTGCGCTTTCGTCGAGCCAGTGGCTCGTTATGCCGCACGCGATAAGATTCAGTACTACCCCAACTCCATGGATGTGCGTAGTGAGCGGTCGGTGGTGGAGGTTCCGCGGGAGCTGGATGCGTTGCTCAAACAACACTTCTGTGTGGTATTTGCCGGCAATCTGGGCACAGCCCAGGCCTTGGATACGCTGGTACAGGCGGCGGAGCAGCTACGCGATGAACCGGATATTCGCATTGTGCTGGTCGGCAGCGGCAGCCGCCTGGACTGGCTCAAATCGCAGCAGCAGGCGCTAGGGTTGGACAATCTGGTATTGCCAGGGCGCTTTCCGATGGAGGCGATGCCTGCGATTTTCGAACGCTCATCAGCCCTGCTGGTATCGCTTAACGATGAAGAAGCCTTCGCCCAGACTATCCCCAGCAAGATTCAGGCGTACCTCGCCGCCGGGCGGCCAATTATCGCTTGCATGAACGGCGAGGGTGCTAGGGTGGTCTATGAAGCTGGAGCGGGGATGACCTCACCTGCCGAACAGGTGTTGCCGCTGGTTACCAATATCCGACGCATGAAAGCGCTTGGGTCGGCTGAGCGAGCGGTCATGGGAGAGGCGGGCAGGGCCTACTTCGATGCGCATTTCGAGATGGACAGTCAAGTGACCCGTTTGGTCGAGTTGTTGCAGCGCTGACGGCGCAGGACGAACCTGGCCGCTTAAGGAATAGATGATGCGTGTGATGGTCTTCCCCGTCGCCTTCATGGCGAACACCTTCGCCATGATGGTGGTCATGATCGGACTGAGTCTGTTCGGAAAGTCCGCTCTGGCGGCGGATTTCGGACTTATTCACGGTGCCACGGTTGCGCTGTTCTACTCGTTCTCCGGCAATGCGCGCAGTCTGATTCTCTCTGAATCCGGTGCTATCGATGCTCCCGGAATTCTTCGGCTACGCCTGATTCTGCTGCTGCCGTTGGGCATGTTGGCGTGGATGCTGTGTGCCGGGGTTGTGGATAGCAGCGGGTGGTTTGTTTTGCTGCTGGTGGTTCGCCGCGCTGCCGAGTGGCTGGCAGAGATCTTTCTCAGTGAGCAGGAATTGCGCCACCAGGAACCCGCAGCAATCCGCTTCCTGCTTACCCAGGGCTGTCTCAGCCTGGCGCTGCTGCTGGCGCTGCTCAACGATGGCCCTCTGTCTACACCCATGACGTTGCTCTGGGCTTTGTCGCCATTGCTTGGGTGCATGAGCCTTGGGCTTCCAAAACGTGCCCTAAGCAGTGGCGTGCCCCTGTTTTCCAGCATTCGGCTTATGCTGCCGCACTTCGGCTCGACCGCGGTTATCGGTGTGTCGGTTTATGTGTTTCGACTGTTCATCTTGTTGGTGGCGGATAAACAGGTGGCCGGCGATCTGTTTTCGGCGTTTGCCTTGGGGGGCATTCTCGGGGCGGTTTTCTCCCAGGCATTGGGGCCGACCATGGTGCGGCACGAGCGGCGCTCGACGGGCCCGGGGCGCATGGTCAAGATATTCAACCTGATGCTCGTCGTCATGCTGCTGGCCGGTTTGGTGCTGGTGGCCGGCGTGTGGAGCGTTCCGCATTTGCTGGACTGGACGGAGAAGGATCAACTGTTCTGGCTGGCCGTGGGTTGCTCCTTGATGGGCGGTGTTGTGATGGTGCAGGCACAGCGCATCCGTCTGAGCATTCTCCAGGATGAGGCCGGAGGTGATGTGTTCGGTTCGGACATGTTGTCGAACATCCTGCTAATTGCGAGTATTCCTTTCTTGTATTACGGGATCGGTGTCAACGCTCTGGCAATGCTGTACTTGCTGGGTGCACTCCTGTCCTGGGTGTTCTACGCCAGTGAGCGTCACGGTCTGCTTTCCTTGCGCGATTCCGGCTGGTTCACGCAGAAAAACCAGCTGCTGTTGATCGCGGTAGTGATATTTCTGCCGATGTTTTTCCAGCTCAATGGCAGTATTTTCCATGATCCATCCCACGGCTTCAGCCACGGTGGGGTTCTGGCTTTGTTGCCGATTCCCCTGTCGGTACTGGCCTGTTACTTGGGTATGGTGTTGCTCGGACGCTACTCGCACGCGCGCCTGGCATTGCTGAGTCTGTTTTTTGTTTTCATTGGCATGTTATTGACCAGTTTGCTGCTGGGGCTGGACGCGAGCGGAGGGGGAGTCAGAAGCTGATATTGCTTGTCCAGTACATCCTGCCGATGTTCGCTCTGGTCCTAGGGCAGCAGTTTGGCATGCGCGAAGACGCGCTGACACTGGTTGCCAAGGGCGCGCTGTTCATTCTGTTGGTGGTAGTACCCCTGCAATTGCTGGCGACTCTGACTTCAGGTGATGTACAGCTTTCACCCTCTGTTTTCGTCTTCAGTATCTATCAGCATCTGCAGTATGCTTCTTTGTTGTTCGTTGCGGCCTTCGTGCTGGCGCTGTTCGCGCTCTGGGGCCGTGAGGGTTTTGATGGGTGGCTACGCGCCTTGACCTTGCTGATGGGCGGCTACGTGATTTTGTCCTGGTCATTGCTTGCAATGCTACTCTTCGTGCTGGCGGTATTCTGCTTTGTCGCTCAGCAAGCGGCGCGAGGGCGACGCCTGGCTTCTTTGCTGGTCGTACCGTTTTTGGCGGTGTGCGGGGCGCTACTGTCGTTCCTGTACATGCGTTACGTGCCGCAGGCACAAGTGCCGACACCGCTGTCGGGGGTGGCCAATCTTTCCATGCAGGTGCTCGAGGGACGGGTTGGTTATCTGGAGAGCTGGATGTTCTATATCGATGGCATTTCCGCGAGTTGGACCAACGCCCTTTTCGGTCATGCTACGTCGCCAGAGCGGGGACTGTACCCCAGTGCGCTCAACTACTATCTCGATTTTGCTTACAACTTCGGTCTGCTGGGATTGTTTCCGCTAATCGCGCTGGCTCTGTATAGTCTTGCGGCTGTGTGCGGGCGGTGGCGGGATTTTTGGGCGCATAGCTCATACATGGGGCTGGCGTTGGTGGTTATTTTTATGCTGGTGTTCGACAGCGCCTTCAAAGTCGGCCTGCGCCAACCGTACTCTGGCGTAATAATGTTTTTTTTATGGGGCTTGTTGTTGGCGGTGATTTCTCTGCCAAGAGCGCGCTTTTCATCGGTAAATGGAAATGTTGTCTGAGGGATTATGCGCTGGGACATTCTGATTAAAGGTACTTGGCTACTTGTATTGGCGGGAATTGTGCTTATCGGTGCCTGTGCATTGGCCGAGTACCGGGGAAGTACCTGGATTTATATATTATTTACTGTGCTCTCGACAGCGGTTTTGTTCTTTGGGTTCGGTCGAGGTGCGATATTTTTCGATTCATTTATTGGTGTCTTACTGTGGATTGGCTTCTGGCTGAAATTCAGTGTGCACACAGCTTTCTCCCAAGGCCATTTCAGTATTGCGGTGGGGGCTTTCGATGGAAGCCCTGACTCGCTGGATCAGGTGTTACTGGTGGTTTGTTGTGCTCTGACGGCAATTTTACTCGTACGACTTGTTCGTCAGCGCTTCTTTTTCAGTTATCCCGTTACGATGCCGGAAATATCCTATACAGGGTTGTATGCTTTTTATCGGCAATATCGCGTCGCGCTACTGACTACTTTTATTTTGACGGTATTGGCCGTCTGTATATCCAATGCATGGTTCGGTATTTACCAGAGAGGCTTGGTTGAACGGGTGAAGTTGCCTTTCGGGCTCAACGGTATTTATGCTTGGCTATTGATGTTTGGCATGGCGTCCATTTCTGCAATTATCTTACGCTTCGAATTCGAGTTGAATCGGGATCGTTATTGGATTGCAATCGTCATCGCTCTCCTGGAAGTGACATTGTCCAATATTTCCCTGTGGAGTCGAGGCATGATCCTCAACGGTTCTGCCTTGATGTATGGGGCGGTCACACTGTTTCGGAGACGAGAGCCTCGCTTGCGTTTAGGGTTGGCGGGATTTGTAGTAGTTGTTTTTGGAGTTTTATTCGCCGCGTCGGTGTTGTCTGTCAACTACCTGCGTGCTAACGCTTTTTATGGTGGTTACAGTCAGGCCGAGCGTAGTGGAGCGGTTGTGGAGCAGACGTCCACTCTGTTTCTTGATCGCTGGGTTGGTGTGGAAGGTGTCATGTCTGTGGTGGGGTCAAAAGATAAAGGATGGGAGGTATTCAAGGAGGCGCTTTCCGAGCGATTCGATAAATCAGTCAACTCCTTTTATGACAGACATTTTGTAGCGTCTCCCTATGACAATACCCGCGGTGACGGCACCCACTTCGTTTCCTTGCCAGGGTATATCGCTTTTCTGTTTTATCCTGGATCCTATTTTTTTCTATTCTTTGCAGTATTAGCATTCTCAGTGGTCGCGGCCGTCTGTGAGTACGTGGTTTACCGGCTGGGCGGAAAGAATCTGGTGTTCTGTGCGTTGATTGCTCAGGTGATTGCTTTTCGTTTTACCAGCTTTGGATATGTTCCATTGCAAAGCTACATGCTGTTCGGCTCCATATTGTTGAATGTTCTGATTCTATTTTTCTTTGATAGACTTCTACGCTATTCCTACAAGACTTGAAATTTTAAGAAGGTTTACGATTCATGGCACGGGTTCTTGTTCTTGGCGTTACCGGTATGCTGGGCAGCGCGGTCTTCAAAACCTTCAACTCCGATTCGGAGCATGAGGTCTGGGGAACGTTGCGTAGCTCCGCCGGGTTGCGATCCTTCCCCGAAGCAAGTCGTGAGCGCTTGCTGTCGGGTGTCGATGTGCTGGATCAGGACTCGCTCGTGGCTACGCTTGCGAAGGTGCGTCCCGACGTTGTCATCAACTGCGTCGGCCTGATCAAGCAACTGGCCGATGCCAAAGACCCGCTGACAGCGCTGCCAATCAACGCCATGTTGCCGCATCGACTCGCCCGGCTCTGCGCCCTGAGCGACGCTCGTCTGATCCATATCAGTACCGACTGCGTCTTTTCGGGACGTAAAGGTGGCTACCTCGAAAGCGATCTGTCGGACGCCGAAGACCTGTACGGCAAGTCCAAGTACATCGGCGAACTGCACGATCTACCCAATGCCATCACCTTGCGAACCTCGATCATCGGTCACGAGTTGAACTCCAGTCATTCGCTGGTGGACTGGTTTCTGTCGCAAGAAGGCAGCGTGCGAGGTTTTTCCAAGGCTATTTTCTCCGGTTTGCCCACCGCTGAGCTGGCCCGTGTCATGAAAGACTTCGTCCTGCCGCACCCGGAGCTCAATGGCCTGTATCATGTCGCCGCAGAACCGATTGCAAAGCTGGACCTGTTGACCCTGATTGCCAGCCAATACGGCAAGTCCATCGAGATCCGTCCAGACGCCGCATTGGTGATCGATCGATCGCTCAACAGCGAACGTTTCACCCAGGCGACTGGATACAAAGCCCCAACCTGGCCCCGGCTCATCGAGCTGATGCACGCCACTCGCTAACGAATTCGGAAGGTTTACATGTTCGACGACAAGGTATTGATGATCACCGGTGGCACCGGTTCTTTCGGTCATACGGTCCTCAAGCGTTTTCTCAATACCGCTGTGCGCGAAATTCGCATCTTCAGTCGTGATGAGAAGAAGCAGGAAGATATGCGTATCGCCCTGGCCAATGACAAGGTCAAGTTCTACATCGGCGATGTTCGTGATCGCGACAGCCTGGATCAGGCGATGGTGGGTGTGGATTACATCTTCCACGCTGCGGCCCTGAAGCAGGTTCCGTCTTGCGAGTTCTATCCGATGGAAGCGGTGCGCACCAACGTGCTGGGCACCGAGAACGTGCTGAATGCCGCCATCGCCAGCGGTGTGCAGCGGGTTGTGGTGTTGAGCACTGACAAAGCGGTTTATCCGATCAATGCCATGGGCATCTCCAAGGCAATGTCCGAGAAGTTGATGGTCGCCAAGTCGCGCATGATCCCGGCCAATGGTCCGGTCATTTGCGCGACCCGTTATGGCAACGTCATGGCCTCGCGCGGCTCGGTGATTCCATTGTTCGTCGACCAGCTTCGCACGGGGGGCGCGCTGACCGTGACCGACCCGGAAATGACCCGCTTCCTCATGTCGCTTGAAGATTCGGTTGATCTGGTTCTGCATGCTTTCGAGCACGGTCAGCAAGGCGATTTGTTCGTCCAGAAAGCCCCGGCCTCGACGGTCGGCGACCTGGCCGAAGCGCTCAAGCAACTGTTCGGAAAGAAAAACGAGGTCAAGGTGATCGGTACTCGCCACGGCGAGAAACTGTACGAGTCGCTGGTTTCCCGCGAGGAAATGGCCAAGGCCGAGGACATGGGGCGTTACTACCGGATTCCGGCGGACAACCGTGACCTGAACTACAACAAGTACTTCGTCGAGGGCGAGGAGCGTATATCCGAGTTCGACGACTACACCTCGCACAATACGGAGCGCCTGGATGTAGCGGGTATCAAGGAGTTGTTGCTGAAACTCGATTACATCAAGGAGCAACTCGATGCTTAAGGTCATGACGCTGGTCGGCACACGTCCCGAGCTGATCAAGATGAGCCGGGTTATCGCTGAACTGGATCGCCAGGTCGACCATGTCCTGGTGCACTCCGGGCAGAACTACGATTACGAACTCAACCAGGTGTTCTTCGACGATCTGGAAATCCGCAAGCCGGATCATTTCCTCGGCGCTGCCGGCGATACAGCCGCCAAGACCATCGCCGAAGTCATTGCCAAGTCCGATGAAATCTTCGAACTGGAAAAGCCTGACGCATTGCTTTTGTATGGCGACACCAATACTTGTCTGGCAGTGATCTCCGCCAAGCGTCGCAAGATCCCGGTGTTCCATATGGAGGCGGGTAACCGCTGCTTCGATCAGCGCGTGCCTGAAGAGCTGAACCGTAAGGTGCTGGATCACCTCAGCGACATCAACATGGTGCTGACCGAGCATGCTCGTCGTTATCTGATCGCCGAGGGTATTCGCCCTGAAACGATCATCAAGACCGGCTCGCACATGCAGGAAGTCCTTGAGCACTACATGCCCAAGATCGAGCAGTCCGATGTGCTGGCGCGCAGCGGCCTCGAGCAGGACAAGTTTTTCATCGTCAGTATCCACCGCGAGGAAAACGTCGACACGCCGGATAACCTGCGCGATTTGCTGGATACCCTGCGGGCCCTGGCCGATCAATATGGTTTCCCGTTGATCGTTTCGACTCATCCACGTACGCGCAAGCGTCTGGAAGCCTTGGGTGAATCCCTCGATCACCCGTTGATCCGTTTCGTCAAACCTTTCGGTCTGCTGGACTACATCAAGCTGCAGATGTCGGCGTTCTGTGTGCTTTCCGACAGCGGCACCATTACCGAAGAAGCGTCCTTGCTGAACCTGCCTGCCGTCACCCTGCGCAACGCCCATGAGCGTCCCGAGGGGATGGATGAAGGGACGCTGATCATGAGCGGCCTGAAGCGCGGTTCTGTGATGGATGCGGTGCGGGTGGTGACCAGTCAGCATTCTCGTGAGCAACGCAAGGTGCCAGTGGTGCCGGATTATCAAGGCGGACCGGTTTCGCTGCAGGTGGTTCGCGTGGTCCTGAGTTACACCGATTACATCAATCGCACGGTGTGGAGCAAGGCTTGAGCCCACTATGATGCGAGTCCTTTTGACGGGGGCCAGCGGCTTTGTCGGGGCTGCGGTTCAGGCTCGTCTGCTGACTGATCCTCAATTTGCAGTGCGGGCTGTCTATCGACAGTTACCGCCGCAATCCTCGCCCCGCCTGGAAGTCTGTCAGGTGTCCGGACTTGAGCCGGACACCGACTGGCAGGTTCCACTCGAAGGCGTCGAAGTCGTGATTCACTGTGCTGCCCGCGTGCATGTCATGAATGAGCGCGAAGCTGATCCGTTGGCCGCCTTTCGTCGTGCCAATGTTCAGGGGACGTTACGTCTGGCGGAGCAAGCAGCCCAGTCCGGTGTCCGGCGTTTCATCTACCTGAGTTCGATCAAGGTCAATGGTGAGGGGACGCCGCCCGGCCATCCTTATACGGCCGATGATCAGCCTGCTCCGCTGGACCCTTATGGCGTCTCCAAGCTGGAGTCCGAGCAGGCTTTGCAGGCCCTCGCGGCGAAAACCGGGATGGAAGTGGTGATCATTCGTCCGGTGTTGGTCTATGGCCCGGGGGTGAAGGCCAATTTTCGCAGCATGATGGGTTGGCTCAATAAGGGCGTGCCATTGCCGTTGGGAGCCATTACCAACAAGCGCAGCCTGGTGGCCCTGGACAATCTGGTCGACCTGATTATGACTTGCATTCATCACCCCGCCGCTGCCAACCAGGTTTTCCTGGTGAGTGATGACGAGGACTTGTCCACCAGTGATCTGCTGCGACGTATGGCCCGTGCGTTGGGCCGGCCGGCGCGCCTGCTGCCATTGCCGATGTGGCTGTTGAGCGGCACTGCGCAACTGTTGGGGAAAAAGGCCTTGTCCCAGCGTCTGTGCGGGTCGCTTCAGGTTGATATCGGGAAAACCAAAGCGTTGCTCGAATGGACCCCGGCGATCAGTGTGGATGGGGCGTTGGCCAAGACCGCGAAAGACTTTCTGGAGCAGCGAGTGTGACAGGGAGTGGGTGGATTGCAGGCAGTAAGTCGAGCGAAGGGAAATCGTGTAATGCGTGAGCGTTTATTGAATCTGCCGCGTAGCTATAAGCGCGTCTTGCAGTTGCTGATTGATATTGTGCTGGTCTGGGTGGCGCTCTGGCTGGCGTTTGTCGTGCGCCTGGGTATTGAACGACCAGTAAATCCTTTTGGGGATTATGCGTGGCTGTTTGCTGCCGCGCCGGTCATTGCAATCCCCATCTTTATCAACCTCGGCCTGTATCGCGCGGTGATGCGTTATTTCGGCAACGATGCCCTGCTCAGTATCTTCAAGGCCGTGACCTTGTCGGCGCTGCTGTTGACGGTCTATGTCTATTTGTACCGCCCCGACGTATTGGTGCCACGCTCGCTGATCGTCAATTACTGGTGGCTGAGCTTGTTGATGGTCGGTGGCCTGCGCCTGTTCATGCGCCAGTATTTTCTCGGCGACTGGTTTCTCGCCGGACAGCATGTTCCGTTCCTGCGCCAGGACGACGAGGCTACCAAGGTCGCCATTTATGGCGGCGGGGCGGCAGGCAATCAGTTGGTAGCGGCACTGCGCATGGAAAAGGCGATGCGTCCGGTCGCTTTTATCGATGATGACCCCAGCATTTCAGGTCGAGTGATCGCCGGGCTCAAGGTCTATCCGTCTACGGATATCGAAGGACTGATCGAAGACACTGGCGCAACCGAAGTCTTGCTGGCTATTCCATCGGCGTCGCGTGCCAGGCGCCGTGAGATCCTCGCAGCGCTTGAGCCTTATCCGGTGCATGTGCGGACGATTCCAGGGTTTATGGATCTGGCCAATGGCCGGGTCAGTGTCAGCGATCTGCAGGAAGTCGACATTATCGACCTGCTAGGACGAGACTCGGTTGCGGCGCAGCAGGCTCTTTTCGAGCGCTGCATTCGTGGCCAGGTGGTCATGGTGACAGGAGCGGGCGGTTCCATCGGTTCCGAACTGTGCCGGCAAATCCTCACCAGCAAACCGACGGCGCTGATTCTGTTCGAACACAGTGAGTTCAATCTCTACAGCATTCATAGCGAGTTGGAGAGGTTGATCCAAAACGAGGGAATGAGCCTGGAGCTGGTGCCGATCCTCGGTTCGATTCGCAACAGTGAGCGACTGCTGGACGTGATGCGTACCTGGAACGTGAACACGGTCTATCACGCCGCCGCCTATAAGCATGTACCGATCGTCGAGCATAACGTTGCCGAAGGCGTGCTGAATAATGTCCTCGGGACCTTGCAGACTGCGCAGGCGGCCGTGCAGGCGGGGGTTGAGCACTTCGTGCTGATCTCCACCGACAAGGCGGTGCGACCGACCAATGTCATGGGGTGCACCAAGCGGCTGGCCGAGATGACGCTGCAGGCCTTGAGTCGTGAGTCCAATCCGTTGCTGTTGGGCGAGCATTTCACGACGCCTTGCACCAACTCGACCCGGTTCACCATGGTGCGTTTCGGCAATGTGCTGGGTTCGTCCGGTTCGGTGATCCCGCTGTTTCGCGAGCAAATCAAGAATGGCGGGCCGATTACGGTGACCCATCCGAACATGACCCGCTATTTCATGACCATTCCCGAGGCCGCGCAACTGGTAATCCAGGCGGGTTCGATGGGGCAGGGTGGCGACGTGTTTGTGCTCGACATGGGACAACCGGTGAAGATTGCCGACCTGGCGGAAAAGATGGTCCACCTGTCCGGCCTTTCCCTGCGTAGCGAAGATCGACCGAACGGGGACATTGCGATCGAGTTTACTGGCCTGCGCCGAGGCGAAAAGCTCTATGAGGAGTTGCTGATCGGTGACAACGTGTCCCCGACCGAACACGCGATGATCATGCGCGCCGACGAAGAGCATTTGCCGTGGGAAGACTTCAAACAGGCGATTTCAGCGCTGTTGAAGGCTGTCGCAGCGGATGACTATGTGCAGGTTCGTACGCTGTTGCGCGATACGGTCAACGGCTACGAACCCGAATGCCAGATTGTCGACCTGATTCATGAGCGCCGTCAGAAGTCGGATTGTTCTGACGAGGTTTGACGGATTCGGTAGCCGGGTGTAAACCCAGACGAAAAAAGCCGCGTTTCTCGATCGAGAAGCGCGGCTTTTTTTCTGGGAGGCTTAGGCGCCGTCCTGGTCTTTCAGGTGCTCGAACAGGCCTTTTGGCATTTTTTTGCCGTTGGCTTCAAAGTTGGCTTTCACGTTGTCGTAAGCCTCTTGCTCGTCGATGAAGCCGTCGTGGTTGGTATCGATCTTGTCGAAGTTGGACTTCGGTGCGACTTTCTGGAATTCGGCGCGGGACACCTTGCCGTCACCGTCGGTGTCGGTTTTTGCCATCGACGCATCGCCACACTTGCCTTCGCCACATTTTCCTTCAGGGGTTTTCACCACTTGTTCGGCCGAGGCCAGCAGGTAGCCCTGGGTCAAAGGCTGCGAAGCGAAAGCGGAGCCGGTCAACATCATGCCGCCGGCCAGGACTGCGCCGAGCAAACCGACAGTGTTTTTGGTGGTACGGGACATTTCAATTCTCCTGGGTTGCACGACACAACCGTTCGATAAAAGACGCCACGTAAGTGCGGCGATAACCGTAGCTGGCTGGGTGGGTGCCTTGCTCGGATGTGGTCATTTAGCGGGCGGGGTGTATCGCTACTGTGTCGCGCAAGGGAGGAGTTTGTAAGCGAAGGGGCGAAATCGCGTGGGAGATACAGTAAGACACGGATCTTAAAAACAACGGAGATCGAATGTGGGAGCGAGCAAGCCCGCTCCCACACCAGATCGCGTTAATGCAGCTTCAGACGCGGCTCTGTTCCGCGCCCGATCTTGCTGCCCAACATCAACATCGCCGTGCGGAACGCGCCATACAGCGCCATTTGATGCATGCGGTACAGCGACACATAAAACATCCGCGCCAGCCAACCCTCGAGCATCACGCTGCCGGTCAGGTTGCCCATCAAGTTACCCACAGCCGAAAAACGTGACAGCGAAATCAGCGAGCCGTAGTCGGTGTACTTGTACACAGGCAACGGTTTGCCTTCGATCCGCAGCTTCAACGACTTGGCCAGCAACGACGCCTGTTGATGCGCAGCCTGGGCGCGCGGCGGCACATTGCGATCGGTGCCCGGCTGCGGGCAGGCCGCGCAGTCACCGAAGGCGAAGATGTTTTCGTCGCGGGTGGTTTGCAGCGTCGGCAGCACTTGCAACTGGTTGATGCGGTTGGTTTCCAGACCATCGATGTCCTTGAGGAAACCCGGCGCACGAATACCGGCGGCCCAGACCTTGAGGCTGGCATTGATCACTTTGCCATCGGCGGTGATCAGGCTATCGGCGGTCACTTCACTGACGGCCGCATTGGTCATGACGTTGACCCCGAGTTTCTCCAGGGTTTTATGCACAGGGCCGCCGATCCGTTCCGGCAATGCTGGCAGTACCCGTGGACCGGCTTCGATCAGGGTGATGTGCATGTTTTCCGGTTTGATCCGGTCCAGGCCATACGCCGCCAGTTCATGCGCAGCGTTGTGCAATTCGGCGGCCAGTTCGACGCCCGTGGCGCCGGCGCCGACGATCGCTACGCTGATCTGCTGCACCACATCCGTTTGCCCGGCGTGGGCGCGCAAATAATGGTTCAACAGTTGCTGGTGGAAACGCTCGGCCTGTTTGCGGGTGTCGAGGAACAGGCAATGCTGCGCTGCGCCCTGGGTGCCGAAATCGTTGGTGGTGCTGCCGACGGCGATCACCAGCGAGTCGTAAGACACTTCACGCGCCGGCACCAGTTCCAGGCCGGCTTCGTCATAAGTGGCGGCCAACTGGATTTTTTTCTGCGCGCGATCAAGCCCGCTCATGCGCCCCAGCTGGAACTCGAAGTGGTTCCATTTCGCCTGGGCGACATAGTTGAGTTCGTCTTCGGAAGAGTTCAGCGACCCGGCCGCCACTTCGTGCAACAGCGGTTTCCAGATGTGGGTCAGGTTCGCGTCGACCAGCATCACACTGGCCGTGCCGCGCTTGCCCAGAGTCTTACCCAGACGGGTAGCCAACTCCAGACCGCCGGCGCCGCCGCCAACGATGACAATACGATGAGTCATGGGGATATCTCGCAAGGCTAAAAGAAATCGGTGCAATTACCCGAGCGAGCGCAAAGCAGCTCATAGCGTCAGGTAACTGATAAGTCGGCTCAACAGGCCCAGGCCTATGGTCACTGCCAATACCACCACCAGGAGCATCCACGGCCGGAAAGGCCGGCGCTCGACTCGGTGCTGGGACAGGTGCAGGTACTCTTCGACATGCTTCTGGTCGTCGGGGTTCAGGCGGCTGGTCATATCGGGCCTCGTCAGGGGTAGACGTTGCTGAATGTGTAGAAGCTACAGGGGTTTTTACCCCACGTTGAACGGAGCATAGCCGCTGGCGGGAATCGGCTCGACGCTGACTGTATCGTCCAGCCGAATGATTCCACTTTGTAACACTCGTGCAGTGATTCCGCCATGGCCGCGAACGGCCTGAAAGGTTCCAGGGCCAAGGTTGTTTTGCAGGCGCGCGCAAGGTTGGCACCAACCGGTGGTTTCGAAAATCGCCTGGCCGATTTTGAAGCGACGGCCCTTGAGGCTGAACAGGTTGATACCGCTGATAACAAGGTTGCGTCGCAAGTCATCAGGCAAGACCGGATTGTCTTCCGCACGGCCCATCAGCGAACTGATCACCGCCAGATGTTCCCATTGAATCAACGTCACTTGTCGCGCATTACGTGCGCCAGGGCGAGCGCGATCACCGGTCAACCCGGCCTCGAGTCGCGCCTCTACGGCGTCCAGTTCGATCATCGGCACGTGAGGTGCGGGGCGTACGCCAATCCAGCGAACACGGCCAATTTGCGGGACTTCAGCGATCAGTTCCTGCAATGGGCTCACAGGCTGATCCCGACATCAAAGAGGATGCTGCGCCCCAGGTTGCTGCGCAGAAAGTCCGGTGCATCCGGATGGGCGAACAGCACGCGAGCGAATGTCGGGCCCACCAGCGACAACGAGCGCCAGCCCTGGCGCAAGTATTCGGTGGGCGGCGGGAAATGGCTGTTGAGGTCGAGGACTTCGCGCTTGAGGCTGGCGAAGGCGATGATGTCCAGCTCGCCCAAATCCATGCCGCGTTCTTTGTAGTTGTGCGCTTTCTTGCGCAAGGTTGGCGCCAGTCTCAGCAAAAATTCATTGGCTGGAATGCGTCTGGGCTTGGCCTCGCGGCGCACCAGCGAACTCAGGGAAAACGCACTGCGCCGCCGCTGCAGCTCATCGCGCCATTCATCATTGAGACGCCGGCCCTCGTCGAGCACGAAAAACACTTCGAAATTCGCATCGCGAAACAGCACATCCGGCGGTTCCCCGGCGGGGGTGAACTCGTCGACGCGGTAAGGAATGTTCAGGCCTTGCAGCAGGCGCTGGCACACCCAACGCTCACGCTCCCATTTGCGGGCATTGGAGAGGAACGCGTTGGCTTGCTCGGCCGCGATGGTCAGCAGGCGTAAATAATCTGAGTCATCCATAGGCCCAAGCTTAGCGTTCAAATGCGACAACCTGAAAGCTTTGCATTGAAACGACGTCGTAATGGCCCGACAGACGTCATCGGCGCTCGGGTATCAGCGGGTTTCTTCGATTGTTGTTACGGCGAACAAGTGTGCAATACAGGCGGTGTAGACTGGATTCATTGCGCTCCAGCGCCTCAACGAAGGGGAATGTCGTGAAATTATGGCCCGTGTTATTGCTCAGTCTTGTGCCTCTTTGGGCTCAGGCACTGGAGGTGGGGGAACGGCTGGCGCCGTGGACCTTGCTTGATCAATTCGATCAGGCCTTTACGTTCGACAACCAGACTCAGACGCTGCTGGTGGCGCGCAGCATGGACGCCGCGAAACTGGTCGACGCCGCACTGCAGGGCCAGCCCAAGGGTTATCTGGAAGCCCGGCACGCAGTATTTGTCGCGGATATCCAGCGAATGCCTCGGCTGATCGCGAAGATGTTCGCAGTACCGGCCATGCGCGATTATTCCTATCGCGTGATGCTTGACCGTGACGGGCGCGTGGCGCCGCGCTATCCCGGGGCTGTGGATAAAGTGTTGTGGCTGGAGCTCAAGGACGGTCAAGTGGTCGCTGAGCACGAATACGCCACGGCGGCACAACTGCGAGAGGCACTGGAGAAGGCCCGGCCGTGATCGGGCTTCAGTGAGGTATGCGTTGACTTGTTCGGCCGCAAGGGTCAGCAGGTGTCAGTAGTCGGGGTCATCCATAGACCCCGGCTTGGCGTCCAAAGTTAATCGCCAGGAAAACTGTTTGTCGCGCAGGAGCAAAGCCTGCCGCGAGATCCCTCCCTCCCGCGCCCGATTCAGGGCCCTGCACAAAACGGATAGCGATCTGCGCAAAGCGGATATTGCCCCGCGCCTGGCAACTTTACCCTCGGCTTTACGGGACGTTAGCCGCTTTACCGACGCTCTGAAAAAAACAACAACAAGAGATAAATGCCATGCGCAAGATTGACGTACATGAGGTTATCGACAACGCACGATTCAATCGCTTCCACTGGATGGTGCTGTTCTGGTGTGCCCTGATCATCATCTTCGACGGTTACGACCTGGTGATTTACGGAGTCGTGCTGCCGATGCTGATGAAAGAGTGGGGGCTCAGTCCCTTGCAGGCCGGCGCGCTGGGAAGTTACGCATTGTTTGGAATGATGTTCGGCGCGCTGTTTTTCGGCCCGCTCTCGGACAGGATCGGCCGCAAGAAAGCCATTACGATCTGCGTGATGCTCTTCAGCGGTTTTACCGTGCTCAACGGTTTTGCCCGTAATCCCACCGAGTTTGGAATCTGCCGGTTTATCGCCGGGCTGGGCATCGGCGGGGTGATGCCTAATGTCGTTGCGCTGATGAACGAGTACGCGCCGAAGAAAATCCGCAGCACGCTGGTGGCGATCATGTTCAGCGGTTACTCCGTGGGCGGCATGCTCTCGGCGGGGCTGGGCATCGTGCTGATCCCGAGCTTCGGCTGGCAATCGGTGTTTTACGTCGCGGTGCTGCCGTTGGTGTTGTTGCCGCTGATCATGTACTTCCTGCCCGAGTCGGTGGGTTTCATGCTGCGTCAGGGACGCAATGAAGAAGCACGCACGATTCTCCAGCGGGTCGAACCGGCGTACATCGCGCAGACCAGCGATCAGTTGCACATGAGCGAAGTGAAGGGCACCGGCACCCCCGTGCTGCAACTGTTTCGCGAGGGGCGGGCGCTGCGCACGCTGATGCTGTGGCTGGCGTTTTTCTGCTGCCTGCTGATGGTCTATGCCTTGAGTTCGTGGCTTCCGAAACTGATGGCCAACGCCGGTTACAGCCTGGGTTCGAGCCTGTCGTTCCTGTTGGTGCTCAACTTCGGCGCGATTTTCGGCGCGGTCGGCGGCGGCGTTCTGGGTGACAAACTGAACCTGCCGCGGGTGTTGGCGGTGTTCTTTGCCCTGGCGGCGGTGTCGATCACTTTGCTGGGCTTCAACAGCCCGATGCCGGTGTTGTACCTGCTGATCGCCATTGCCGGCGCCACCACCATCGGCTCGCAGATTCTGCTGTACGCCTGCGCCGCGCAGTTCTACTCCATGACCATTCGCTCCACCGGTCTGGGCTGGGCCTCGGGCATCGGGCGCAACGGCGCGATTGTCGGTCCGCTGCTGGGCGGCGCGTTGCTCGGGATCAGCCTGCCGCTGCAACTCAACTTCATGGCGTTTGCCTTGCCCGGCGCGGTGGCCGCGATTGCCATGACGGTGTTTGCCATCAGCAGCCGGCGCAGCACCCGACAGGCGTTGGCGGACGTGCGCCACGGTACGACGGGCGGGTCTGTCGGCGAAGCTTCATGAGGGCGTTAGTCCGGGACTTTTCCCTGTCGGCGGCGGTCGCCGGATTCATTGCCACAGTGATTTCCTACGCCGGCCCGTTGGTGATTATTTTCCAGGCCGCCGAGACGGCGCAGCTGTCGCGGGAAGTGCTGTCATCGTGGGTCTGGGCGATCTCCATCGGCAGCGCGGTGCTCGGCATCGGTTTGAGCCTGCGTTACCGCGTGCCGGTGATTATCGCGTGGTCGGCGCCGGGCTCAGCGTTGCTGGTGGCGCTGTTGCCGGGGATCTCCATGCCGGAGGCGGTGGGTGCGTATCTGGTCAGCAGCCTGATCATTTTCCTGGTGGGGGTGTCGGGGGCGTTTGACCGGATCATCGGCAAACTCCCCGCAGCCATTGCGGCAGCGATGCTGGCAGGGATTCTGTTCAGTTTCGGCACGGGCTTGTTCGTCTCGTTGCAGGGCAAGCCGCTGTTGGTGCTGGCGATGTTTGTCACGTACCTGATCTGCAAACGGCTGATGCCGCGTTATGCGGTGTTGATGGTGCTGCTGGTGGGTTGCTCGATGGCCTTTCTCGCTGGCGATTTGCACAGCGAAGCGTTGGTGATCGGCTTGGCCACGCCGGTGTGGATTACGCCCGAGTTCAGCCTGAGCGCCACCCTGAACATTGCGTTGCCGCTGGTGATGGTGGCGCTGACCGGACAGTTCGTGCCCGGCATGGCGGTGTTGCGCGCCAGCGGTTACGCCACGCCGGCCGGCCCGATCATCGCCAGCAGTGCGCTGGGCACGGCGCTGTTGGCTCCGTTCGGCTGTCACGGGCTGAATCTGGCTGCGATCACCGCAGCCATTTGTACCGGCCGCGAGGCCCATGAGAACCCTGGTAAACGCTACGTGGCCGGAGTTGTCGGTGGGCTCTGTTATCTGGTGCTGGGGATCTTCGGCGCCACCCTGGTTTCGCTGTTTTCGGCGTTCCCCAAAGAACTGATCGCGGCACTCGCCGGGCTGGCGCTGTTCGCCGCGATTGCCGGGGCGTTGGCCGGCGCCATGGCGGTGCCGGGTGATCGCGAAGCGGCGTTGGTGACCTTTCTCACCACCGCGTCGGGTATGTCGCTGTTGGGTCTGTCCGCGGCTTTTTGGGGGCTGATTTTCGGCATGGTCACCCATGTGTTGTTAAACGCCCGTCGCGAAAGCGCGGCGGCTGAAGCTCTTCAACCTGTCGATCAATAAAAATAAGAGATAAAACGATGAAACAGATTTTTCCAGCAACCGGCTCAGTGTTGTCCATGGCGGTCGTCTCGGGTTTCTCCGCGGGGGCGATGGCCGCCGAGGGCGGCTTTATCGAAGACACCACGGCCACCTTGCAAGCACGTAATTACTACTTCAGCCGGGACTTTTCCGACATCGTCGGGGCGAACAAACAGTCGAAGGCCGAAGAGTGGGCGCAGGGCTTCATCCTCAACGTCAAATCCGGTTACACCCAAGGCCCTGTCGGTTTTGGCGTGGACGTGATCGGCTTGCTCGGTCTCAAACTCGACAGCAGCCCGGACCGGGTCAATACCGGTTTGCTGCCGGTCAAGGATGACGGGCGCGCGGCGAATGATTACAGCCGTCTCGAAGCGGCGTTGAAGGTGCGTTACTCCAAAACCGAGCTGAAAGTGGGTGAGTTGCAACCCAATCTGCCGGTGCTGGCGTTCAGTGATATCCGCTTGCTGCCGCCCAGCTATCAAGGCGCGAGCATCAGTTCCAATGAGATCAATGGCCTGACCCTGCAGGGCGGTCACTTGAATACCACCAGCCTGCGCAACGAGGCCGGCGACGAAAAGATGCAGGCCATGCTTGGTCATGTTCCGCAGCGTCAGGTCAGCAGCGATGGCTTCAATTTTGCCGGCGCCGATTACGCCTTCAATGATAAACGCAGCTCGGTCAGTGCCTGGTTCGGGCAATTGGAAGATATCTACAACCAGCGCTTTCTCGGCTTCAAGCACAGCCAGCCGACAGGTGACTGGATTCTGGGTGCCAACCTTGGTTATTACGATTCGCGCGAAGACGGCAAGAAGCTGTTGGGTAACATCGATAACCAGGCGTTCTTCTCGCTGCTGTCGGCCAAGCGCGGTGGTCACACGTTTTATGTCGGTTATCAGGGGATGTTCGGTGACAGCGCATTCCCTCGGGTCTTTGCCAACATCTCGCCGCTGGGCAACGAGGTCCCGACCTACGAGTTTGCCTACACCGATGAGCGCTCCTGGCAGGCGCGATACGACTACGACTTTGCCGCGTTGGGTGTGCCGGGGCTGACCAGCACTGTGCGCTACATCTCCGGCAATAACGTCGACACCGGTCAGGGCTTCGAAGGCAAGGATCGCGAGCGTGATCTTGATCTTGGCTATGTGTTGCAGAGCGGTAGCCTCAAGGGCCTCGGGATTCGTGTGCGTAATGTGATGGCGCGTTCGAACTACCGCAGTGATATCGACGAAAACCGACTGATCCTCAGCTACACCTGGACGCTGCTATGACCCCTGAAAAAGAACAACCCACTGACAAAATCGGCTTGCAGGTCAAGCTGGAGCAATTGACCGAGTCGGTGCTGCAAACCGAGGAGGACATGCGTTTCGCCAATCAACTGGCGCGCACGGCCGGGGAACGGGTCAAGGCGAGTGCGCAGAGCATGCAGTCTTCGGCCTCTGTGCTGGAGGATTTGAACCTCTATATGCAGCGTCTGGATCAGGTGTTCGATGAGCTCGGCAGTCAGTCGATGCGCATCGGCGCGATTGTCGGCAGCATCCAGGACATTGCCCGTCAGACCAACCTGTTGGCGCTGAACGCGGCGATTGAGGCGGCGAGGGCGGGCAGCCATGGCCGAGGGTTTGCGGTGGTCGCCGATGAGGTGCGCAATCTCTCGCGCCAGGCGGCGGACTCCAGTGCGCAGATCCGGCAAATCGCCACAGGGCTGGAACAGTCTGCGGAGCAGGCACGCCAAGGGCTTCAGCAGTTATCCGGGTCAACCCGTCTGGGTCTGGAGAAGGCTGGGGTGGCGTTGCACTCGATGGGTGAACTGCAAAGCGGTGCGGTGGCCAGGGTCGAGGTGGTCGAACGGATCATGGCGCGGTTGGCTGGTCTGCATGATTTGGCGTTGCAGGCGAAACGGCTGATCGTGTGAGTCGTGGGTTGCCCGGCTTTAGAGGCTGCTGGTGCAGTTGCCCATGACTGAGTAGGTCACGCTGTGGGTCTGGCCTTGATGATCGATGTAGACCATGGTTGCCGGCACGACGTCGCAGGCGGTTGCGGTGTCGGTGACTGAAACCACTTTGGCGATGTCCAGCGGTTGCGCCGGGTTGTAGGGGGTGGCCGCTGGCTCGTTGGTGGCGGCCATGGCGGAGGTGGCGAGGAGGGTCAGAAGCAGGGTGGTCAGGGGTTTCATTTTTGTCGGCTCCGGGGTGGTTCTGATGCTTTGAAGTTTAGTCCTTGGTTGGGATCGATAAAGGGGGCGGGGGCCGATTCAGCTTTGCAGGAAATGTAACAATCGCTCTGTTGATTGGGTGTAAATCCGTTTCTTCGGTCACGGCGGCTTATGGTTCCGCCCTTACGGCGGGTTACTTGGAGAAGCGCCGATGGAGATAGTCACAGGTTGGCGGATAGGCTCAGGGCGTGAGGCGGCGACCACCGCCACAGCAGCGCGAGGCGGCCTTCGGGCCGACCTGGGCTTCAAGCGGGCGCGCTTCGCTGACTGATCATTCACATCCCTCTGGAAGCAACCCCGATGAAATGTGGGTGGGCATAAGGTTGGTGTTCGCCGCCGATGACTTTGACGGAAAACAGGTCGGCTACCAGGCCGCCTCGCTTTGGCTTTTGATGTTGATCTGCCCCGTCGGAAGGCCGAGCGCAGGTTCTGCGCAGTGGGCAACCCGGCATGGATGCCGGGTTAGCCGCCCCCGGCCATGGATGGCCGATGGCGGCGGGCCCACGGAGCAGGACCGGAGCGAGGGAACCCTGAGCCTAAGCGAAGGGCCGTACGTCAGGGGCGCAGGCGCTTGGTTACTTGGCGCTCTTCCAAGTAACCCGCCATAAGGGCGGAACCAATAGCCGTCGTTACCGCAGAAATGGATATGCCCCCAATCATCCCCTGCGAAGCAAAGGCGAAGCACATTCAAAGCCCGGTGTAGACTGAGATCCAGTTCTCTCCCGGCAAAAAAAACGGAGCCCACCCAGCCATGATCGGCGCCGAGCTACTGTCCCCCGAAACCCTCACCGTCGGCTGGCTGATCTACGTCCCGGCACTGATCTGGGCCATCGCACGAGCCCCGTGGGTCGAACTGTTCAGCGACAACCGCCGCCAGCACCTGTTATTCGGCACAGTCTTCGCGCTATTCATGCTCTGGCTGGTACGACGGGATTTCGATACCGGCGTGTCCTATCACTTCCTCGGCATGACCGCAGTGACCCTGCTTCTGGACTGGCCGCTGGCGATCGTCGGTGGGCTGGTGGCGCAAACCGGTCTGATGCTACTCGGCCGTCAGGACCTGGTCGCAATGGGGGTGAATGGCGCGCTGTTGATCCTGTTGCCGGTGCTGATCACCGAGTGCTGCGCGATCCTGGTGGAGCGAGCGCAGCCGCGTAATCCCTTTGTCTATATCTTCGTTTCCGGCTTCTTTGCGGCGGCGCTGTCGGCGTTGTTGTGCCTGTTGCTGGCGCTGTGGTTGTTGTGGTTCGACGAGCGTTTTGCCATGCCCTACTGGCTGGAGGATTTTGTGGGTTACTTGTGGTTGATCATTTTTCCAGAGGCGTTCATCAACGGCATGGTTGTCAGTGCACTGGTGGTGTTCTGCCCCGAGTGGCTGGAAACCTTCAATCGCACGCGCTATCTGTCGGCGCCCTGGAAGGACGACGATCCCAAGCCTTGATCGCTTTCAAACCCGCCAGATGCCGACGATTCAATCAAGCAGTTGATCAATTAAAACCGCGTTGGAATAAATCAAGCTGCTATCGCTCGCTCGGTGCCCCACCAGATGGAACTGACCGCGCTCGCTGTGCAAATAGACGCGCATTTGGCAGTCGGACAAGGGGGCGTATCCCTCTGGCAGTTCCAAATCCAGGGTGCTCATGTCGACATCGACCATGGCTTCAGGCTCATGGGTCTTCTGTAGGCGTTCTTCAGCCTGCTCCAGGCGCAGATGAAGGGGGCCATCGACGTAAAATTGGATTTCACCTATTGGGGTGGACTTTTTGTCGTCGCCGGTTCTGCACCAGCCTTCGATCGTCAGGGCACTCATAACGAAACCTCCGTCGTGGGCTGCTGGATTCCTTAGCTTTTGTCTCTTCTCAATGCCATCACTTATCTGATCATTACGCATGGACGGGGTTCGTTTTCAGGGGGCGTTTCTGGCCGATCCCTGCCATGCGAATCTGAGATTGAGTATAGCTGGCAACCGGGTCCCGCTCGCCGACCTCACGGCCCAACCCGATGGCACTATACTTTTTACTGACTTGCCACCACGGGTGGTACTTGTCTGCCCTGCCTGGACGTCCGTGGCGATGCTTGCGCATAACCAATGAGCAACAGGAATAGGATGAAGAGAAAATGGCAATAGCAATTATCTTGATACTAATCGTTATTGCATCAGTGCTCTTCCATGTTCTAGCGCCTTGGCATGCAACTCCGGCAGCTTCCAACTGGGGGTCAATAGACACCACCCTGTTCATCACCCTGATCATTAGCGGAATATTTTTCATCGCCATCACGATATTTATGGCCGTCGCCGTGATGCGTTATCGTCATAAGGAGGGTGCCAGGGCGCACTACCAGCCAGAAAGTAAAAAACTGGAGTTTTGGTTAATTGTCGTTACCTCGATAGGTATTGCCGCAATGCTGGCGCCCGGTCTGGTTGTTTACAATGATTTCATCCGGGTGCCGAAAGATGCTTATGAACTAGAAGTGGTCGCCCAGCAGTGGCAGTGGGCCTTTCGTTTTCCCGGCAAAGACGGACAGCTGGGCAAGTCGGAAATCAAGTTGGTTGATTCCGCCAACCCGTTTGGCGTTGATCCCAAGGATCCTGCCGGGCAGGACGATGTGCTTGTTAAAAGTAATGAAATCAGACTTCCGCTCGACCGTCCGGTAAAGGTTTTACTGCGATCTAAAGATGTATTGCACAATTTCTATATACCGCAAATTCGCAGCAAGATGGACATGGTGCCAGGGATGGTGTCGTACTTCTGGTTTACACCGACCAAAACCGGAAAATATGAAATCCTTTGCGCTGAATATTGTGGCGTAGGTCATTACAACATGCGCGGCCAGATGATCGTGGAGGAGCAGGGCGCCTTCGATCAATGGCTGAACAGTCAACCGACTTTTGCGCAGACATTAACGACAGCTGCCAGGCCCAGTCCAAGTAGCGTGCTGGAAAAAGGTCGCCAGTTGGCCGAACAATATGGCTGCGGTGCCTGCCATAGCCAGGATGGCAGTGCCAGTCTCGGCCCGGGATGGAAAGGGCTGTACGGTCGCATTGAACCGCTTGCCGATGGCACCCGCGTGAAGGTCGATGAGGCCTACCTGAAAGAGTCGATCCTCGATCCGAAGGCCCGTCTGGTGCAGGGCTACCCGCCGGTCATGGTGGCCTATACTCTCAATGACGATGAACTGGGTGCACTCGTCGCCCTGATCAAATCACTGAGCGGTGCACCGCAAGACAGTGAAGCTCCTGCCAGCGGAGCGGCGGGTCCAGGTGAGGACCTGGTGGCGCAGGGACAACAGGTGGCCCAGTCGCTCGGTTGTCTGGCCTGCCACAGTGTCGATGGCAACAAGGGCGTCGGCCCCACATGGCAGGGCCTGTATGGCACCACAGTAACCCTTGCCGACGGTACGAGCATAAAGGCCGATGAGGGGTATTTAAAGGAATCGGTTCTTGATCCCGGTGCCAAAATCGTCAAGGGCTATGCAGCCCTCATGCCGGCCTTGACGCCGAGCGATAAGGACTTGGACGCGCTGATCGCGTTTATCAAATCCAAAGCAAATGCCGATGCTGACTCGAGCAAGGCGGAGACAGGTAAGTAGCCGTAAAGCAGCCAGGAATGCACTGAAACTTCGACAGGAGGATGACGTGATGGCCTATGCGGAGCAAGCCGAAACAGAAGCACTGCACGAACCCAAAAGTTTCCTGACCAAATACATCTGGAGTCAGGATCATAAGGTCATTGCCATTCAATATTCCTTGACGGCTCTGTTCGTGGGCGTTGTCGCCGTGGTGTTGTCGGGCTTGATGCGCATACAGATAGGCTTCCCCGGCACTTTGGCGTTCATGGATGCCAGTGCTTACTACCAGGCGATGACCATGCACGGCATGATCATGGTCATTTACTTGCTGACAGCCTTGTTTCTGGGTGGCTTCGGTAACTATCTGATCCCGCTGATGGTGGGCGCCCGCGACATGGTCTTCCCCTATGTCAACATGCTGAGTTACTGGTTCTACCTGCTGGCGGTAGTGGTGTTGCTCTCCAGTTTCTTTGTCCCCGGCGGTCCCACCGGTTCGGGCTGGACGCTTTATCCGCCACAGTCCATTTCTCAGGGAACACCGGGGGTCGAGTGGGGCATCGTCCTGATGCTCGTCTCACTGGCGATTTTTATCGTCGCCGCCACCATGGGCGGGTTGAACTACGTCACCACGGTGTTGCAGGCGCGCACGCACGGCATGACATTGTTTCGCATGCCGCTCTCCGTATGGGGAATCTTCATGGCCTCGATCATGGCCTTGCTGGCTTTCCCGGCGTTGTTTGTCAGCGCGGTCATGATGCTGTTCGACAAACTGTTGGGCACCAGTTTCTTTATGCCGGCGATGATCTCGCTGGGGCAGCAGCTCGATCACCAAGGTGGCAGCCCGATACTGTTCCAGCATCTGTTCTGGTTCTTCGGCCACCCGGAAGTCTATATCGTCGCGCTCCCCGCGTTTGGTCTGGTCTCCGACCTGATCAGCACGCATGCGCGTAAAAACATCTTCGGCTACCGAATGATGGTGTGGGCCATTATTGCGATTGGCGTACTCAGCTTTGTGGTCTGGGCGCACCATATGTATGTCAGTGGAATGAACCCGTACTTCGGCTTTTTCTTCGCCGTCACCACCTTGATCATCGCGGTGCCGACGGCACTGAAGGTCTACAACTGGGTCCTGACGCTGTGGCGTGGCGACATACATCTGACCGTGCCGATGCTGTTCGCCCTGGCCTTTATCGTCACCTTCCTGGTGGGCGGTCTGACCGGGTTGTTTCTTGGCAATGTGATTGTGGATATCCCGCTCTCGGACACCTACTTTGTCGTTGCCCATTTCCATATGGTCATGGGTGTCGCGCCGGTACTGGTGGTGTTCGGCGGCCTCTATCACTGGTTCCCGAAAGTGACCGGGCGCATGTTGAACGACACCCTGGGCAAGCTGCACTTCTGGATAACCTTTCTGGGCACCTACGCCATCTTCTTCCCCATGCACTACCTGGGTTTCCAGGGCATGCCACGCCGCTACTACGCTTATGAAAACTACGCGTTCATTCCGCAGTCGGCGCAAGAGTTGAATGCCTTCATTACGGTAATCGCATTGATCGTCGGCGTTTCCCAACTGTTGTTCCTGTTCAACCTGGCCTGGAGCGTATTCAAGGGCAAGCCTGCTGGCAGTAACCCTTGGGGCGCGGCCAGTCTGGAATGGCAAACACCGAACACCCCGCCGATTCACGGTAACTGGGGAGAGAAGCTGCCGGTCGTGCATCGCTGGGCCTATGACTACAGTGTGCCGGGGATAGAACAGGATTTCGTTCCGCAAACGGTCTCCGCCGAGGAACTGGAACAGATGCGGCAACTGAGTGCCGGATCCAGGATTGCGGACGTTAAAACATGAACAGACTCCTATTGAGAAACGCCGACGGCGCTGACCCCGGTGGCAGTTGGAATCGCGATCCTGAAGGTATTCAGTCCGCCGCGGGGGCCAAAAGAAACCAAATCGCAAAAACAGGCCTGCACTTGTTTCTGGCCGTGGTGAGCTCGTTATTCCTTCTCTTCCTGATCGCCTTTATCGCCCGCTCACAAATGGCCGACTGGCTCCCCCTGACAGAGCCCTTGGCGCCGTTGGCCAATCCATGGCAACTCTGGCTGAATTCGGCTTTTCTAGTGTTCAGTTGCATTGCACTGCAGTGGTCGCGCATGGCCGCCCGACAGGCTCGACGGGACGCAACGGTCATTGGCTTTGCATTGGGGGGCGTATTTGCCATTGTCTTTCTGGTGGGGCAACTCTGGGTCTGGCAGCAGTTTGTCGCCTGGGGCTACTTTGTCGCCAGCAATCCGGCCAACAGTTTCTTCTACCTGCTGACTGGCATGCATGGGCTCCACCTGCTGGGCGGGCTGATAGCCTGGAGCATAATCGGCGCTAAATTCCTGCATCGCGTGCCGTTGCCGCAACTCAGCGCCAAGGTAGGGCTCTGTGCCACCTATTGGCATTACTTGCTGGGTCTCTGGTTCGTACTGTTCGCGCTGCTGGCCAGCACGCCGCAAACCTATGAAGCCATTGCCAGATTTTGCGGCCTGAGGTGAAAAGCCATGGCATCGCATCCACAAGCCCCTGCCGAGTCCGGCTCATCCAATCCACCAGGCTTGCCGCCTGCACCAGGATGGCAGGGCATCGCCAGCGACTGGGCCTCGGACAGAGAGGCGTTCAAGCAGGTGCCTTGGGGCAAGGCGATGATGTGGATTTTCCTGCTCAGCGACACGTTTATATTCACCTGTTTCTTGACCGGTTACATGTCGGTACGCATGACCATCACTGACCTCTGGCCGAACCCCAGTGAAGTATTCGCATTGACGATCGGCGGTAAAGAAATCCCGCTGATTCTGATCGCCATCATGACCTTTGTGCTGATCAGCAGCAGCGGCACGATGGCCATGGCCGTCAATTTCGCCTATCGCCGTGATCGTGCGAAAACCACTGCCCTGATGCTGGCGACCGCTGCCTTGGGTGTGACCTTCGTCGGCATGCAGGCATTTGAATGGAGCAAGCTCATTTCAGAAGGGGTGCGTCCCTGGGGGAATCCCATGGGGGCGGCGCAATTTGGTGCCAGCTTTTTCATGATTACCGGCTTCCACGGACTGCATGTGTCAATCGGCGCCATCTACCTCAGCATTGTGGCGATGAAGGTATTGCGGGGAGATTATGAGCGCTCCGGAAACTATCAAAACGTCGAGATAGCCGGGCTTTACTGGCACTTCGTGGATTTGGTGTGGGTGTTTATTTTTGCTTTTTTCTATTTATGGTAGAGGAGCACTGATGATGACGCATGCTCAAGGCCAGCAACATCCAATCAGCTTGTACCTTAAAATCTGGGGGCTGTTATTTGTTCTCAGCACGCTGTCGTATCTGGTCGACTATTTCCACTTCCATGGCTACGTTCGGTGGGCCCTGATTATCACTTTCATGTTGCTGAAGGCAGGGTTGATTGTCTCCATCTTCATGCATATGGCCTGGGAGCGGTTGGCCATGGTCTACGCCATATTGGTTCCACCTTTGTGTTTATTGGTGCTCGTCGGTTTGATGGCCACCGAGGCGGACTATGTGTTCCTCAGCCGGATCATTTTCTTCGGCCAATAAGCAACTCCCGGATGCTCTTGAGCTTCCAGGAGCTATCCCGCAATAAACGGCTTATATCGTTCGCTTGAACTGATGCCATCTGTGCAGCCAGGCTACTGTCCAGTGAGGCGCTGCGGTTCCCGTGCCAGCGGTCGTCAGTCTTGGATGATGTTCGATGACCCGTTCCAAAACCGATTCCTGATTCGGCTCAACGTCCACGAAGAAGACATGCTTGCCCATATCTACCATCTGTTTGAAATTGCGGAAGTGAGCGTTTGGCACCTGAATACCAAAAAAGCCGCCTTCCCAGATGCAGAAGCCCAATATGACAACGGCAAGGAAGATAAACGGCACCCAGCCTGCGGCGGATTCGGTCCAGCCCAGCCAATAGGCGCCGGCAAGGATTAGCGCCGCGAGGGGCACACCGATCACTGCACCAATCTCGCCAGAGTGAACGACATCCTGTTTCATCAGCGAGTTGACCTCGTGAAGGTGATGCTCTTCAACATCAGCCACCTGTTCACTGAGCACGTGAATTTGTTCGGAGTTGATGCCGTTGGCTTCCAGTTCATTTTCAACGGATTCAAGATCGTCGAGATTGTCACTGATGTAATAGTGTCGATTCATGCCACACCTCCCATCTCGCGTTTGCTGCAGACCTCCTCTGTCCGGCAGCCGTTAACCGAGATTTACCGTCGGTATTGTTACCCGTGGGGAACGTTGCACTCTTCATGCAACCCGAAAGAAGTATAGCACTCGCTAGCATGCAGGTTTGTTGGTGTCAAGATCCAAAAAGCAGCGTCAGGGACTGACTCATTTCGTCGATTTCTGGCACACGTCAGCCCCTGGCGATCGGGATCAGTGACGCGGGTCGAAATCGCCGCTGAACAACTCGTCCTCGGCATCGGGTGCCACCGGAATCTTGTGTTCTTCCGATGCCCACGCGCCCAGGTCGATCAGTTTGCAACGGTCGGAGCAGAACGGCCGGAATTTGCTCTCGGGGCTCCATTCGACAGGGGCGCCGCAGGTCGGGCAATCGACGGTTGGGATCTGGCTCATGACTGGCCTCCACGCAATGTTAGGTAAAAGTGATGCAGGCGTTCGACCTCGCTGTGCAGCCAGGCGAGGTCGCGGTCGTTGACCACCACATCGTCGGCATGGCTCAAGCGATCCTGGCGGCTGGATTGTGCCTTGAGGATCGCCTGGACCTGTTGTTCGCTGGTCTGGTCGCGCTGCAGGGTGCGTTCGATCTGTAGTTGTTCGGGCGCATCGATCACCAGCACGCGCTGGGTCATGGCGTGCTGCCCGGACTCGATCAGCAACGGCGAAACCAGAATCGCGTAAGGCGATTGTGCCTTGCCCAAGTGATCGGCGATTTCCCTGGCGATCAGCGGATGCAAAAGCGCCTCGAGCCAGAGGCGTTGCTCCGGCACTTCGAAGATCAGTTTGCGCAACGCCGCACGATCCAGTTGACCGTCGGCCTGCAACACGCCGGGGCCGAAATGTTCGGCGATCTGCGCCAGTGCCGGGCGGCCCGGCTCCACCACCCAACGCGCGGCATGATCGGCATCGACCACATGCACGCCCAGGTCGATGAAGTGCTGGGCGGCTGCGCTTTTGCCGCTGCCGATGCCACCGGTCAGGCCGAGAATCCAGGGTTTTTCCACAGGGGTATTCATTTCAAACCGACAAACTGCCAATAGAAGCCGGTTATTTGACCACCCCAGAGCAACGCAATCCAGCCGGCAATCGCCAGATAGGGGCCGAAGGGGATCGGCGTCGAGGTTTTCGCGTTGCGCAGGCTCAGCAAAATAACGCCGATAACGGCACCGACCAGAGACGACAACAGAATGGTCAGCGGTAAAATCTGCCAGCCTCCCCAGGCGCCCAGCATGGCCAATAGCTTGAAATCGCCGTGGCCGATGCCGTCCTTGCCGGTGATCAGCTTGAACAGCCAGAACACCAACCACAGCGCCATATAGCCCGCAACGGCGCCCCACAGTGCCTCAGTCAATGGTACGAACAACTCGAAGCTGTTGACGATCAGGCCCAGCCACAGCAGCGGCAGCACCAATACATCCGGCAACAGTTGGTGCTCGGCGTCGATCAGGCTCATGGCCAACAGGCCCCAACTCAACACCAACACCATCACGGCCTGCCAACCGAAACCGAAATGCCAGGCGATGAACGCTGACAGCAGGCCGCACGCCAGTTCGGTCAATGGATAGCGTTTGCTGATGGGTGTAGCGCAGCTTGAGCAGCGTCCACGTAAAAACACATAACTGAGCAGCGGAATGTTTTCCCAGGCGCGGATCCGGTGCCCACAGTGCGGGCATTGAGAGTGGGGCAGCATCAGATTGTAGGTCGGCTGCGGTGTTTCGCCGGGCAGGCCCAGAATGTCGTAGGCCTGCAATCGCCATTCGCGCGCGAGCATTTTCGGCAGGCGCCAGATCACCACGTTGAGGAAGCTGCCGACCAGCAGGCCGACCACCAGTGCAATGACGACAAACGCCAGCGGGTACACGGTCAGGATTTCGTTCAAGGGCATGTCAGATCGCATTGCCGAGTTGGAAGATGGGCAGGTACATCGCAACCACCAGGCCGCCGACGATAACACCGAGTACCACCATGATGAACGGCTCCATCAGGCTGGTGAGGTTATCGACCATGTTGTCGACTTCGGCTTCATAGAAACTCGCGACCTTGTCGAGCATGTCATCCAGTGCGCCGGACTCCTCACCAATGGCGGTCATCTGGATCGCCATGTTCGGAAAGATGCCGGAGGTGCGCATGGAGAAGTTCAGCTGCATCCCCGTCGACACATCCTGCTTGATGCGCAACACCGCACGCTTGAACACGATGTTGCCGGTCGCGCCCGCCACCGATTCCAGCGCCTCGACCAGCGGCACGCCAGCGGCGAAGGTGGTCGACAGCGTGCGGGCGTAACGGGCCACGGCGGACTTGTACATCAACGTGCCAATCAACGGCAGTTTCAGCAGCCAGGTGTCTGTCCGGTCCCGAAAGGCTTGCGATGTCTTGAAGGCATGGCGTACACCGAATATCGCCGCAATCAATGCGCCCAACATCAGCCACCACCAATCCTGCATGAACTGCGACAGGCCGATGACCATCACGGTGAATGCCGGCAATTGCGCACCGAATCCCTTGAACACCGACTCGAACTGCGGCACCACCTTGACCAGCAGAATCCCGGTGACGATGATCGCGACGAACACCACGGCCAGCGGATACGTCATGGCCTTCTTGATCTTGGCTTTCAGGCTTTCGCTCTTTTCCTTGTAGGTCGCGACCCGCTCCAACAGGGTGTCCAGCGCACCGGCCTGTTCGCCGGCATCCACCAGGTTGCAGTAGAGCTCATCGAAATACTGCGGTTTTTTGCGCAGGGCGGCGGCGAAGCTGTTGCCCGCCGCGACCTCCTGTTTCACGTCGTCCACCAGTTTGCGCATGGCCGGGTTATCGAAGCCTTCGCCGATGATGTCGAACGACTGCAACAGCGGCACCCCGGCTTTCATCATGGTCGCCATCTGCCGGGTGAACAGGGCAATGTCGTGAGCCTTGATGCGTTTGCCGAGGCTGAAAATCGAAGCGGATTTCTTGCGCACCTTCCCTGGGTTGATGCCTTGCTTGCGCAGTTGCGCCTTGATCAACGCCGGGTTCTGGCCGCTGAGTTCGCCGGTCATTTTCGTGCCTTTTTTATCCGTGCCTTCCCAGGCGTACACACTGATTTTTGCTGCTTTGACCGCCATGTTCAGTCCTTGGTGACCCGGTTGATTTCTTCAAGGCTGGTGATGCCTTGCATGGCCTTGATCAGCCCGGAAGTACGCAGGTCGTTGAAGCCGTCCTTGCGCATCTGGATATCGATTTCCAACGAATTGCCTTCGGCCATGATCAGCCGTTGCAGGTCTGGTGTGTTCTTCACCACTTCATAAATCCCCACGCGCCCCTTGTAGCCAACGTTGCACTGGTCGCAACCGACCGGCTCATAGATTGTGAACGAGCCAATGCGTTCCTCGGGAAAGCCTTCCTTGATCAATGCCTCGCGGGGAATGTCGATGGGTTTCTTGCAATGGCTGCACAGTTTGCGCGCCAGGCGCTGGGCGATGATCAGGCTGACCGAGGTGGCGATGTTGAACCCCTGAATGCCCATATTGTGCAGGCGGGTCAGGGTTTCCGCGGCGCTGTTGGTGTGCAGGGTCGACAGCACCAGGTGACCGGTCTGGGCGGCCTTGATGGCAATTTCGGCGGTTTCCAGGTCGCGGATCTCACCAACCATGATCACGTCCGGGTCCTGGCGCAGGAACGAGCGCAGCGCCTGGGCAAAACCCAATCCCTGCTTGGGATTGACGTTGACCTGGTTGATGCCTTCCATGTTGATCTCCACCGGGTCTTCGGCGGTGGAGATATTGATGTCCACGGTGTTGAGAATATTCAGCCCGGTATAGAGCGATACGGTCTTGCCCGAACCGGTGGGGCCGGTCACCAGGATCATCCCTTGCGGCTGCTTCAGCGCGGCCATGTACAGGTCTTGCTGCTCCGGCTCGTAGCCGAGGGCGTCGATGCCCATTTGCGCGCTGGACGGGTCGAGGATCCTGATCACCACTTTCTCGCCCCACAGGGTCGGCAGGGTGTTGACCCGGAAGTCGATGGACTTGCTCTTGGACAGGCGCATCTTGATCCGCCCATCCTGCGGTTTGCGCCGCTCGGAAATGTCGAGGCTGGCCATGACTTTCAGGCGCGCAGCGATGCGGTTGGCCAGTTGAATCGGCGGCTTGGCGACTTCACGCAGCATGCCGTCGGTGCGCATCCGCACACGGTAGGTTTTCTCGTAGGGTTCGAAGTGCAGGTCGGAGGAGCCGCTCTTGATCGCGTCGAGCAACATCTTGTGGACAAAGCGCACCACCGGCGCATCGTCGGCGTCTTGCCCGGCGATGGCGTCCTGGTTGCGGTCATCGATCGACTCGATGTCGACGCCATCGAGGTCGACATCGGCCATGTCTTCCAGGCCGGTACTGTGGCTGTCGAAAAATTTCTCGATGGCGTCGCTGAGCTTGTCGTCCTCAACCAGAATGGCTTCGGTGTTCAGCCCGGTGCTGAACTGGATATCGTTGATGGCCTGGTAATTGGTCGGGTCCGAAACCCCGACGAACAACTTGTTGCCGCGCCGCCAGAGGGGCAGGGCCTGGTGCTGGCGAACCAGTTTTTCGCTGACCAGCCCTTTGGGTTGGGACTCTTTGTCCAGGCAGTGGAGGTCCAGCAGCGCCATGCCGAAATGCTCCGAGGCGATCTCGGCGACCTGACGACTTTTCACCAGTTTGTTCTGTACCAGATAACTGACCAGGGAGAGCTTCTGGCGTTGGGCTTGCTGATACGCCTGTTGCGCGCTTTTGTCAGTGAGCAGTTCGGCCAGGACCAATTGCTTGGCCAGACCGCTAAGGGCGATGTCATTCATGGGGATACCGGACGCAGACAGTTCATGACTTATAGCCTAGTCAACCGAAGGAACCAAACCAGGGCTGCTGTGGTGACAAAAAGTGTCAGTTAGTGCGGACCTTGTGTGCTGGCAAAAGCGCCGCGTTGTTCTCGCGCCCCGTTAACAGGGGATTAACGGATTGGCACGGGCTGTGCTGTGGCTAGTTCAGATCATGAGATTTCGACTCATGCATGGAGCTTGTCTATGAATACTCAGAAAGGTTTTACGCTTATCGAACTGCTGATCGTCGTGGCGATCATCGGGATTCTGGCGACGTTTGCGTTGCCGGCTTACTCGAAATATCAGGCACGGGCGAAGGTGACGGCGGGGTTGGCGGAGATTGCAGCATTGAAGGTTTCGTTTGAAGACCTGATGAATGCCGGCACTGCAGAACCCACCACGCTGGCAGGTGCTGGAACGACTACGCAGAACTGCGCCATCGCTGTAACCGGTACGGTTGCGTCCGGCGCTGGCACCATTGTTTGCACGCTGCAGAAGGCCCCCGCACCTGTGGCAGGTAAAACCATTACGCTTACTCGTAGCGCAACTACGGGCTGGTCATGCGCAACCGGCGTCACTGCCGATTACGCACCGCCTGGTTGCACGGCCTCTGCAACGTAATGCTGCAGACGTGTAAATAGAAGAATGCCCCATCGCGAGATGGGGCATTTTTTTGGGGTAAAAACGTCAAATTCGCCGTGGTGCTTAACGAGACGTAGAAAACCCCGCAAATTCATGGCCTTAGGCCCACACGAAAACCCGCAACTTGCATGTACATAAAATCGAAGTCATGCAATTTGCATGATTCCGAAAATTGGCTGTTTGTATAACATATTGATTTATATAGATTTATTTCCGTTCTCAACATTGGCACAGCGTTCGCAATATACCCAGTAACCCTGCTGACAAGACACGCAGCAGACTTTATGAAAAAACAGGAGTTACTCGTATGAAGAAGTTCGCTATCGCTGCCGCTACTGCTACTGCTACTGCTACCGCGCTGACCCTGACCATGGCCAACGCTGCATTTGCTCAAACCACCCAGGCTACCCAGTCTCCAATGGTGCTGGCTGCTGGTGAAGTGACAGAAGCCAAAGAAGCAACCTCTGACACTTGGATCACCACCAAAGTCAAAGCTGACCTGGTGACCGAAAAAGGCATTCCTGGTACCGACATCAAAGTCGAAACCAACAAAGGTGTTGTATCCCTGTCGTCCACCGTTGCGGTGACTGACGCTCAGAAAACCACCGCCGTGGCTATCGCCAAGAAAATCAAAGGCGTCAAAGCGGTCTCCGCTGATGGCCTGAAAGCGGAGTAAGGCAAGACTTCTCGCCTGGACTGGGAGGAGGCGCGGTAGACGAGCCGAGTCATACGTCTGCCGCCACTTGAGAGTTCATGCGACGGCCACAAGGATGTGGCCATTACAGGCCCCGGACATTCGTGTTCGGGGCCTGTTCTATTGTGGGCACCGCAAAACCAAACTGTAGGAGCCGGCTTGCTGGCGATGGCGGTGTGTCAGTAAACAGTTTCGTCGACTGACACCGCCATCGCCAGCAAGCCGGCTCCTACAGAGGACGGTTCAGTTACCGCGCTTGCTGGTGATCTGCTTCAACCGATTCCCTTCAAACCGCAGGTACTGGTACATCCCGCCGCTGGGCCCGTAGGTCCATTCCTCGACCTGGAATTCTTCCCGCCGATTGGCACTGCGCTTGTAGCCCAGCAGATCGCGGCTGACCGGCTCACCGCACTTCTGCAGCACCTCGCTGGACCTGTCCCCGACGCTGATCAACTGACTGCCGCAACGCAGGGTATCGGCGGCCGAAACCTGGCTGGCCGCCAGTGCCAGCGCCAGCCCGAACAGCAATTGTCTGATCATCACTCGGCGTCCAGATGCAGTGGCGTCACCACCTTGCCGTCACTTTCCGCTTCGCCGAGGCTGGCGTCGATGAAATAAACGCGGTCATCGGCCAACTGACCCTTGTCGACCAGATAATCCTTGATGCTGCTGGCGCGATCCTGGCCCAGTTGGCGCAACAGCACTTCGCTGGTACTCCAGAACTTGATCACCTCTGCGCGCATTTTCGCAGTGCGTTCTTCCTTGCCCAGATCCTTCCATTCGGCGGGCGGCTGGGTTTTCAGGCGGATGCGATAGATGCCTTCCAGCAGTGGGCCTTTCTCGCTGTCCGGTACTTGCAGCAACGAAGCCTGCGCCGGCACCTTGTCGCCGCGACGCTGGAGTATTTTGTAGTAGTTGTACTGGTATTCCCGTTCCAGGCGTTGCTCGGCGAGCGGCGGGCCATCGCTGCTGGCGGCAGCGGTGCCTTCGATTTCCAGGCGCAGGGCCGGGCGTTCCTTGAGGGCCTGGGACAGCTTGACCAAGGAACCCTCGGCCTCCGTGCTCAGGTCGCTGGAACCCGGCGCGAACGACACGGTGCCCAGGTCTTCCGAGCCACCGCCACTGACCAGCCCGCCGATCATTTTGAACGGCGCGGCGGCGGCCTTGACGATCAGGTTGCGCAACGTCTGCCAGACAATCGGCATGACGCTGAACTGTGGATTGTTGAGGTCGCCGGTGACCGGCAGTTCGATGGAAATCTTGCCGTCGACGTCCTTGAGCAGGGCAATCGCCAGTTTCAGCGGCAGGCTGACCGCATCCGGGCTGTCGACCTTTTCACCGAGCTGCAATTGCTCGACCACCACTTTGTTTTCAGCCTTGAGCTGACCATTGGTGATCAGGTAATGCAGGTCGAGATTGAGCCGTCCCTTGCGGATACGGTAGCCGGCGAACTTGCCGGAGTAGGGCGTCAGCGTGGTCAGCTCGACCCGTTTGAAACTGGTGGCGATGTCGAGGCTGGCCATTGGGTCGAACGGATTGACCGAGCCCTTGATGGTCACCGGTGCATAACGATCGACCTTGCCTTTGATGTTCACGGTCGCCGGTTTCGCCTGACGGCTGTCGATGGTGCCGATCTGGCCGTTGAGCTGTTGCACGGCAGTGGCGAAGTTCGGGGTCAGGCTGAAGTCGGCAAAGTTGGCCGAGCCGTCATTGATGGCAATCCCGCCAATGTGGATGCCCAGCGGTTTGTCCTTGCTGGCGGCGGGTTTGGCCGCGGCCGTTTGCGCACCGGAGTCGGGCGGTTGCGGGATCAGCAAGTCATCGATGTTGGTGGTGCGATCATCGTTGATCATGAAGCGCACATAGGGTTGGAACAGGTTGATCCGGTCGATCGACAGGCTGTCGCCGTGCTGATAATTCAAGCCTTCGACCATCACCTGCTGCCACTTGAGGAAGTCGCGGGTTTTCAGGGTGTCGAGGGTGTGCAACTGATCGATCTGCGCGCGACCTGTCACGCTGAGCGCCAACGGCTCGGTGCTTTTCAGGTTGACCGCCAGGTCGCTGCCGAGCATGCCGCTGCGCAGTTCGAGGCGAATGAACGGGTTGATATAGGACTGGGCAACCCGCAGGTCGATGTCCTTGGTCTGCACGTTGAGCCTGGCGCTGACCGGGGCCAGATTGACCTCGCCATCCGCGGTGATCCTGCCTTGCTTGCCCACGCCGGTGTCGAGCTTGAGGGTAAAGGGCGAGCCATTGAGGCTGTCGAAATTCTGCAGGTCCAGGTTCAGCGGGTTCAGGTCCAGCGTCACGGCGGGTTGCGCTTTTCGATCGGCCAGGTGCACCTGGTAATCGCGCAGTTGCACGTCTTTGAGCAACACCTGCCAAGGCTTGCTTGGCGCGGCAGGGGTTTTCGGCGAGTCCGCGGCTGCTGGCGTGTTGACAGGTTCGGCTTTGGCTTTCGCGGCTTCCTTGGACGGCTGGCTGGCGAACAGCTTCTGCCAGTCGAGCTGGCCGTCAGCTTCAAGCGCCGCCCAGGTTTCCAGTTTATTGCTGCGGATCTTGCCGACGACCACTTGCTGTTTGGCCAGGTCTATCGTGGTGTCGGTGATGTCCAGTCGCGCGAGTTTGGCCAGCGGTCGACCATCCGGGGCTTTGATGGCGAAAGGCGCGACGCTGACCGCGACGTTGCTCAGCAGCAGTTCGGTTTCCTTGGACAGGTTCAGTTTGTAGTCGGTGCTCAGGTTCAGAACGCCGTTTTCCAGCACCAGCGGCAGCGCGTCACGCACATAGGGCCAAAAGGCTTTCATCTGGCCGTCGGTGATTTTCAGCTTACCTTCGGAGGTGATCGGGATCAGGCTGAAATTGCCGGTCCAGTCGATCTGCCCACCGTTCGGGCCGATGGCCACAAGGGTCATGTCGGCGCTGTCTTCGGGCAGGGTGCTGAGGTTTTTCAGCTCGAAATCGAGTTTGTCATAGAGGAACTCGATAGCCTCGCTGGGACGGTCATCCTTGAAGTGCACGGCGCCGTCGGCCAGTTTGATCCGCTCCACGCGCAGCGGAAACGGTTTGGCGTTCGGATCGGCCGGCGTCGGCTCGCTTGCCGGCAATTTGAAGAGACCGAGCAAATTGAGTTTGCCGTCCTTGCCGAAGAGGATTTCGGTCTTGGGTTTGTCCAGTTCGATATCGGACAGATGCAGCGCTTTGGTCCACAGGCTGTCGATCTTCAGGTTGGCGTACAGGCGTTCGAAGCCGACCTGTTCCTTGCCCGGCTCGCCGATGATCAGGCCCCACAGCGTGACTTCAAGGCTGAAGGGGTTGAGTTCGATTCGCTGAATGGTCGCGGGCGTCGTGGCGTAGTTGGCCAATTGCTGATTGGCAACCCGCAAGGCGATACCCGGCAAAATCAGAAACCCCAGCAGGCTGTAGAGGGCCAGAGCAGTCAACAAGGCGCCGATAGCGCGGATCAATCCTTTGTGCATGTGTGGCTTCATCTGTCTGAATCGGAGTGCGTTGGAGTATGGCACGCGAATCCGGTTCCGAAGCTACCCCGCGATATAGGATTTATCTGAAAGTTTCCTTGGGGTTCAGAGTTGCAGGATCAGGGTTTTCAGCGGTGGCTGTTGATCCATGGACGGGAAATCGCCGCCCGGTTTCATCACCGTCCACTCGCGCACCGGTCGCCCGGCTTTCTCGGCGCAACGCAAAACCTGTTCGCGCCAGTCGTCCATGCTGACTTTTGCCAGGTTGTTGCAGCAGATCAGTACGCCATTGTCGGCGGTGGTCAGCAGCGCGGGTTTGAGCAGGCTTTGGTAGTCGCGCAGCAGGTCGACGGTGCCGAAAGCGCTCTTGGCCCAGGCCGGTGGGTCAAGCAACACCAGGTCGTATTGGCGTTGTTCCAGGCGTTGATAGCTCGGCAATTTCTGTCCACGGCGTTGGCTGATGGGCAGACCGGCGAGTTGGCGAATGGCCGGGAAGTAATCGGACTGGATGAACTGCATGGTCGGCAACTGCGGATTGAGCAGACCGTTTTCGCGGCCGACCGCCAGATTGCCTTCGGCGAAATCCAGGTTGCACACTTCGCTGGCGCCCCCGGCCGCAGCGCTCAGGCCGACGCCGCAGGTATAGGCAAACAGGTTCAGCACGCTTTTATGCTTGCTGTGCTCCTTGACCCAGCCGCGGGTGTTGCGCAGGTCGAGGAACAGCAGCGGGTCCTGACCGGCGTGGCGGCCACGGACCCGGTAGTTCAGGCCCCATTCGTGGCCGACCAGATCTTGCAGGGCGGCTTCGTCGGCGCGGTAAACAGTGTCTTCGCGGTCGATGCGCGAGTTGCCCCGGGAGCGGTCGTTGTAGACCAGCAGGGTCTCGAAGCCCAGGTGTTGATTGATCGTCTCGTGCAGTTGCAGCAGGGCATCGCGCTCCAGTGCCTGGTGAAAGCTCTGCACCAACAGCTGCGGGCCGTAGCGGTCGATGGTCAGGCCGCCCGCGCCTTCCTGGCTGCCATGGAACAGGCGATAGCAATCGGTGCCTTGCTGGTGCAGTTCGGCAAGCAAGTCCTGGCGATGATCGAGGGCGGCGCGCAGCGCCTGATTCAAGGAAGACATGCTGGGCGCCTTGCAGGAGGGAGGGAATTTGGCGCGGGAGTTTAACAGCTTGGCGCGGGATCGAGGTGCTGCCTTCGCGAGCAAGCCCGCTCCCACATTGGTTCTTTACTGACCACGTATATGGGGTACAACAAAAATCGACTGTGGGAGCGGGCTTGCTCACGAAGCTCTTAGCTTTTCAGGTGAGCAACCCCATCCGGCGCTTGGCCCGATGCACCGAGCCATTACGCACGGCCCAGCGCAGCATCGGCGCGCTGCGGTTGATGCTGGCACGGATCAGCGTGCGTTGCAGCGGACTCTGGCGGATGCCCAGCATGTCACTCGCCCAATCCGGCAGCAGGTCGATGCCGGCCTGCATCATCAACCTGCCGAACGGCTTGGCCAGACGGCTGGGGGCCGGGGCGTTCAGCAATAGTCGCAACACTTCGCGACTGCGATCGTCGCACAGCAATTGCGGGCGAATGCGCTCAAGGTAATCGGCTATTTCCTGTCGCGAACGGGGCACATCACGAGCACCGAGTCGCTCGGCGACCAAGGCGATTTCATTGTAGTAACGGTCCTGATCGGCTGCAGACAGGTGCGGATTGCGGTAACGCAAATGCGCCCCGAGAAAATTGCTGACCTCGGCGACGTGCACCCACGTCAGCAGATCGGGATCGCTGGCGGCGTAAGGCCGACCGTCGGGCGCGGTGCCGGTCACTTGCAGGTGGATGGTGCGCACTTTCTCGATCAGCCAGTCGGCATCTTTGCGCGAGCCGAACGTGGTGCCGGAAATGAACTGCCCGGTGCGGCGCAAGCGACCGAGCATGTCCTCGCGAAAATTCGAATGGTCCCAGACCCCGGACAGCGCCAATGGATGCAGGGCTTGCAGCATCAGCGCGCTGATACCGCCGATGAGCATGCTGCTGAAGTCGCCGTGAACCTGCCAACTCACCGAATCGGGACCGAACAGACCGGGGTCACCCTTGGGGTTTTCCAGGTCGAGCTTGCCGAGAGACAGGCCAGAGAGGCTCATGACCTGGGTTTCGATGCGGCTGCGGATGAATTCCATGGCGACTCGATTGGCGAAAAAAGGGTTGTCATCGCGCATTGTCCCCTTGTAGGAGTCGGCTTGCTGGCGATTGCGTTGTGTCAGTCGACATTGATGGCGACTGACATTTTGCTATCGCCAGCCAGCCGGCTCCTGCAAGGGATATTCCAAAGCTGCGCGTACGTTATTGATTCAAGCGTTTATCGATCAGATCCTGAACCACGCTCGGATCTGCCAGGGTCGACGTGTCGCCCAGACTGTCCAGCTCATTGCAGGCGATCTTGCGCAGAATCCGTCGCATGATCTTGCCCGAACGGGTTTTCGGCAAGGCCGGTGCCCACTGGATCAGGTCGGGTTTGGCGAAGCTGCCGATCTCCTTGCTGACGTGGGCCAGCAGTTCTTTCTTCAGTTCGTCGGTGGGTTCGGTGCCGTTCATGGGCGTGACAAAGGCATAGATGCCCTGGCCTTTGACGTCGTGAGGGTAACCGACCACGGCGGCCTCGGCGATGCTGTCGTGCAGCACCAGGGCGCTTTCGACTTCGGCGGTGCCGATGCGGTGGCCGGAAACGTTGATCACATCGTCGATGCGCCCGGTGATCCAGTAGTCGCCGTCCTCGTCGCGGCGGGCGCCATCGCCGGTGAAGTAGTAACCGGGATAGGGTTTGAAATAGGTATCGACCATCCGTTGTGGGTCGCCGTAGACGCTACGGATCTGCGCCGGCCAGCTGGACTTGATCGCCAGCACGCCGCTGCCGGCGCCTTTGATTTCCTTGCCCACTTCGTCTAGCAGCACCGGTTGCACACCGAACATCGGTTGCGTGGCGCAGCCGGGTTTGATCCGCTGTGCGCTGACCAGCGGGCTGAGCATGATGCCGCCGGTTTCGGTCTGCCACCAGGTATCGACAATCGGGCAGCGCTGTTCGCCGACGGTATTGAAGTACCAGTCCCACGCTTCCGGGTTGATCGGCTCACCGACGCTGCCGAGTAATCTGAGGCTCGCCCGGGACGTTTCCTTCAACGGTTCGGGGCCTTCGCGCATCAGCGAGCGCAGGGCGGTAGGGGCGGTGTAGAAGATGTTCACGTGGTGCTTGTCGATGACCTGCCAGAAGCGTGAGCTGCTGGGGTAACTGGGCACGCCTTCGAAGATCAGCGTGGTCGCGCCGTTGGCCAGCGGCCCATAGACGATGTAACTGTGGCCGGTGACCCAGCCGACATCGGCGGTGCACCAGAAGACTTCGTTGTCGCGGTAATCGAGCACGTACTTGAAGGTCATCGCCGCTTGCAGCAGGTAACCGCCGGTGGTGTGCAGCACGCCTTTGGGTTTGCCGGTGCTGCCGGAGGTGTAGAGGATGAACAGCGGGTCTTCGGCGCCCATGGGCTCTGGCGGGCAATCGTCGCTGACGTCGCGCAGGGCCTGGTGATACCAGAGGTCACGGCCTTCGACCCAGTTCACTTCACCCTGAGTGCGCTCGACCACGATCACGGTGCTGACGTCCGGACAACCTTGCAGCGCCTTGTCGACCTTCTCTTTGAGTGGCACGAATTTGCCGCCGCGCACGCCTTCATCGGCGGTGATCACGGTACGGCAGTCGGCGTCGAGTATCCGGTCACGCACAGAATCGGGGGAGAAACCGCCAAACACCACCGAATGCACCGCGCCGATTCGCGTGCAGGCGAGCATGGCGTAGGCGGCTTCGGGGATCATCGGCATGTAGATGCACACGCGGTCGCCTTTCTTCACGCCACGACTTTTGAGCACGTTGGCCAGGCGACAGACGTTGTGATGCAGTTTTTTGTAGGTGATCTGGGCGGACTCGGCGGGGTCGTCGCCTTCCCAGATGATTGCGATCTGATCGCCGCGCTTTTCCAGGTGCCGGTCGATGCAGTTATAACTGACGTTCAGCTTGCCGCCGGCAAACCAGCTGGCTTCACCGGTTTTCAGGTTATAGCGCTGGACGGTATCCCACGGTTTGCTCCAGTCGAGAAAGCGTGAAGCCTGCTCGGCCCAGAATTCAGAAGGATGCTCGATGGACTGGCGGTACAGGCGCTTGTAGTCGTCTTGACTGAGTTGTGCAGCCCGGCGGACGGCATCGGCTTTGGGGAACGTGCTGATATCGAACATGACGGTTCCTTATTCTTGTTTTGCGACAAGAGGGGAGCTGCGCGACCCTCGTAGGAGCCGGCTTGCTGGCGATAGCGGCGTATCAATCGACTAAAACGTCCAATGACACACCGCCATCGCCAGCAAGCCGGCTCCTACAAGGTTAGTACCCCGCAGGAACGGCGTCAGGTTACCCGCGGTGACGCCCGCGGAAGTAGTTGATCAACCCTTGGGTGGACGCATCGTCAGCCGGGGACTCTTCGCTGCCGACCAGGCGGTTGTAGACGCCTTTGCCCAGCTCTTTGCCCAGCTCCACGCCCCACTGGTCGAAAGCGTTGATGCCCCAGACCACGCTTTGCACGAAGACTTTGTGTTCGTACATCGCCACCAGTGCGCCAAGACGACGCGGGCTGATGCGTTCGACCACCAGCGTGTTGCTCGGACGGTTGCCCGGGATCACCTTGTGCGGCGCGAGTTTCTGCACGTCCGCTTCGGCCATGCCCTTGTCACGCAACTCGGCTTCGGCCTCGGCGCGGGTCTTGCCGAGCATCAGTGCCTGGCTTTGCGACAGGCAGTTGGCGTACAGCCACTGGTGGTGATCGGACACCGGGTTGAAGCTGACGATCGGCACGATGAAGTCGGCCGGAATCAGTTGGGTGCCCTGGTGCAGCAACTGGTGATACGCGTGCTGACCGTTGCAACCCACGCCGCCCCAGATCACCGGGCCAGTGTCGGTGGACACCGGCGTGCCGTCCTGGCGTACGCTCTTGCCGTTGGATTCCATGTCCAGCTGTTGCAAGTGCTTGGTGATGTTACGCAGGTAGTGGTCGTACGGCAGGATCGCGTGACTCTGCGCGCCCCAGAAGTTGCCGTACCAGACACCGAGCAAGGCCAGCAGTACCGGCATGTTCTGTTCGAATGGCGCGCTCTGGAAATGCTGGTCCATGGTGTAGGCACCGGACAGCAGTTCCTTGAAGTTGGACATGCCGATAGCCAGGGCAATCGGCAAGCCGATAGCCGACCACAGCGAGTAACGACCGCCGACCCAGTCCCACATCGGGAAGATGTTTTCTTCGCGGATACCGAACGCCACAGCCGCCGCGTTGTTGCTGGATACGGCGATGAAGTGACGGTACAACTCGGCTTCCGAACCGCCCTGCGCCAGGTACCAGGCGCGAGCGGCCTGGGCATTCTTCAGGGTTTCTAGGGTGTTGAAGGACTTCGACGAAACGATGAACAGCGTGGTCTCGGCGCGCAGCTTCATGGTCAGTTCGTGGAACTCACTGCCGTCGATGTTCGCCAGGTAATGACAGCGCACGCCTTTCTGGGCGTAGGACAGCAGCGCTTCGGAGACCAGCTCGGGGCCGAGGAACGAGCCACCGATGCCGATGTTCACCACGTCGGTGATCGGCTTCTCGGTGTAACCGCGCCACAGACCGTCGTGGATGCGGCCCACGAGGTCGGTGATCTGGTTCAACACCTTGTGGACTTCCGGCATCACGTTGACGCCGTTGACCGACAACTTGTCGCCGACCGGGCGACGCAGCGCGGTGTGCAGGGCCGGACGACCTTCGGACGAGTTAACGATTTCGCCATCGAACAGCGCCTTGATCGCGCCTTGCAGATCGACTTCGTTGGCCAGGCCTACCAGCAGATCGCGGGTCTCGGCGTTGATCAGGTTCTTCGAGTAGTCGAGAAACAGGCCGCAGCTGCTGAGGGTGAATTGAGTAAAGCGCTGCGGATCGGCATTGAAAGCTTCGCGCATGCTGAAATCCTGCATGGCTTGGCGGTGGTCATTCAGCGCTTGCCAGGCGGGCAGAGCGGTCACGTCGTGAGGAGTGCGGTAGTACGCCATCGCTGCGGGTTTCCTTTTTACTTGAACGGCCTTTTGAACACTAAAAAATCCCGGAGCGCTGTGGGTGGGCGTCCGGTCAACTGCGTCGACACGATTTCATGGCACAGGGCGAATACAGTAAACCTCGCGCTGCGATCTGTCTTGACTTTGTCTGACCCGTTCCCGGTACTTTTTTGTACATCAAGCAGGGAACGGTCCGACAAACGGAAGAGAAGTTTCGGTCAGGCAACCTGAACTGGAATGGCGTTGCTGGTGTGGCTCAACTCGTTACCCGGCGCCATGTAGAGCATGCGCGGCTTGAAGTTGAGCAGCTCGGCTTCGCTGTAGTGAGCGTAAGCGCAAATGATCACACGGTCGCCGACCTTGGCTTTGTGCGCCGCGGCGCCGTTGACCGATATCATCCGCGAGCCGGCTTCGCCACGAATCGCATAGGTGGTGAAGCGTTCGCCGTTGTCGACGTTATAGATCTGGATCTGTTCGTATTCACGGATGCCGGACAAGTCCAGCCATTCGCCGTCGATGGCGCAGGAACCTTCGTAATCGAGAACTGCGTGGGTGACTTCGGCGCGATGCAGCTTGGCCTTGAGCATGATGGCGTGCATGAGTGTTTCCCCAGGTCGGAATCGAACGGCGGGCAGTTTGCCCGAAGGCACTGTGGGCAGCAATACAGGGCGTGAGGGAGCTGCCCTCTGTAGGAGCCGGCTTGCTGGCGATGGCCTCACTTCGGTGTGGCAGATGCACCGCAGTGATGCCATCGCCAGCAAGCCGGCTCCTACAGGGGTCGTGATGTTCAGGCGGGCGCGTCGAGGTTCAGGTGCAGGTTGTCGATCAACCGCGTGGTACCGAGAAACGCCGCCACCAGAATCACCAGGTCACGATCTTCCGCCGTTGCCGGACGCAACGTCAGCGCATGCCGAATTTCCAGGTAATCGGTACGCAGGCCAGCAGCTTCAAGTTGCTGTTGTTGCGCCGCAATCAGCGCCGGATAATCGCGCTCACCCTGTTTAATGGCATCGGCAATCGCGGACAGCGTGCGATACACCACCGGCGCCACCGCGCGCTGTTCTTCACTGAGAAACCCGTTTCGCGATGACAAAGCCAGGCCATCGGCCGCGCGGACCGTCGGCTCGCCGATGATCTGGATCGGCATGTTCAGGTCATGCACCAGCGCGCGAATCACGGCCAGTTGCTGGAAGTCTTTCTGGCCAAAGATCGCCAGGTCGGGCTGAACCATGTTGAACAGCTTGCTGACCACCGTCGCCACACCTTCGAAATGCCCCGGACGGCTGGCACCGCACAGACCTTCGGACAGTTGCGGGACGCTGACGCGGGTCTGGCCGGCCATGCCGTCGGGGTACATTTCTTCAACGGTCGGCGCGAACAGCAAGTGACAACCGGCCTGGAGCAGTTTTTCCTGGTCTGCCGCGAGGGTGCGCGGGTACTTGTCGAGGTCTTCGCCGGCACCAAATTGCAACGGGTTGACGAAAATGCTCGCGACCACGAAATCTGCCCGTTGGCTGGCTTTGATAATCAGTGCGATGTGACCGCTGTGAAGGTTGCCCATGGTGGGTACGAAGGCAATGCGCTTGCCTTCGCTACGGGCGCGGGCCACGGCGGCTCGCAGTTCGCGTACGGTTTTTACGGTGTTCATGCAGAGAATCCGTGTTCGATACCAGGGAAAGTGGCTGCTTTGACTTCGCAGACATAAGCGCCAAGTGCCGCTTGAATGCTGGTCTGGCCGTTCATGAAGTTCTTCACGAATTTCGGCACCCGGCCTGTGATCGACAGACCGAGCATGTCGTGCAGCACCAGGACCTGGCCGTCGGTATCGCTGCCGGCGCCGATGCCGATCACCGGAATCCCCACGGCTTGGGTAATTTCCTGAGCCAGTTCACTCGGTACGCACTCGAGCAGCAGCATGGCGGCACCGGCCTGTTCCAGGGCGATGGCGTCGGCGCGCATCTGTCGCGCCTGGTTCTCGCTCCGGCCCTGGACTTTGTAACCGCCCAGAATGTTCACCGATTGCGGCGTCAGGCCCATGTGCGCGCACACCGGGATGCCGCGCTCGGCCAGCAGACGGATCGAGTCCGCCAGCCACAGCGCGCCTTCGACCTTGACCATGTGCGCACCGGCCTGCATCAACAGGGCACTGTTGCTCATGGCTTGTTCAGTGGTGGCGTAGGCCATGAAGGGCAAGTCGGCCAGGATCAACGCGTCGGTGTTACCGCGTTTGACGGCGGCGACGTGGTAAGCCATCTCGGCGGTGGTCACCGGCAGGGTGCTGTCGTGACCTTGCAACACCATGCCGAGGGAATCGCCCACCAGCAGCACTTCGACGCCAGCCTCATTGCAGGCGTGGGCGAAGGTCGCGTCATAGCAGGTCAGCATGGTGATTTTTTCACCTTTTTGCTTGAGACCTTGCAGAGTGGTCAGGGTGATGGCTGGCATGAAAAGTTCCTCATTCAGGCGCTGTGGAAACTACTGCGAGTAACGCGCGTGATTCTTCGTTAAATACAGGCGCACGGTCTGTTGTCGTGCTTTTAAGGCCTGGATTGCGCCCTTCAACGCCGCGTTGGCGGCAGCGGGACGCCTATAGTCGTGAGGAGAACTCGGGAAGTCAATTGCGTGTGTTACCGCGTTGTTACGCGTGGGGTGTTACCGGAGTAACTGATGCGATTCAGCAGCCGCAGATCTTATGCACGACACAAAACTAATGTGGGAGCGGGCTTGCTCGCGAAGGCGGTGGATCAGTCGGCATCAATGCTGAATGACACATCGCCTTCGCGAGCAAGCCCGCTCCCACAGTGGTGTTGTGTCAACTTTGAAGGAGGCGTTCCAGCCCGACGAACGGGCATTCCGCGAGTAATTCCTTGAGGCTGCGCCCATCCGCCAAACGCAAATCCGCCGGCGCCAATTCGGCCAGTGGATACAGAACGAACGCGCGTTCCTGCATATGGTAGTGAGGCACCTTGAGGCGAGGTTCATCGATCAGTCGATTGCCGAACAGCAGAATATCGAGATCCAGCGTGCGCGGCCCCCAGCGTTCCAGGCGTTTGCGGCCCTGACCGTTCTCGATGGCTTGCAGCGCATCGAGCAGCGCCAGCGGGGCAAGTGTGCTGTCGAGGGCGGCGACCGCGTTGGTATAACGCGGTTGGCCAGGCAGCAGCGAGTCGCTTTGATAAAACGCCGAAACCCCGACCAGTTCGGTCTGCGGCAACTGCGCCAGCGCCTCGACGGCGCTGCGCAATTGTTCGGCGGGGTCAGCCAGGTTGCTGCCCATGCCGATGTAGATGCGTTCCATGCTTACTCGCCCGTAGCGCTCGGTGCGCCGGCGGCGCGTTTGCGCTTGGCGCCGCCGCTGCGACGACGTTTGCGTGGCGCGCCGGTGCCATCTTCCTTGCCGCTGAGGTCGCGGATCATGTCGCGGCGCTCGCTGTCGTTGGCGTCCTGATAATCCGTCCACCATTCGCCCAGGCCATCGGTCTGCTCACCAGCGCTTTCACGCAGCAGCAGGAAGTCGTAACCGGCGCGGAACCGCGGGTTGTCCAGCAACAGGTCGGCACGTTTGCCGCTGCGGCGTGGCAGGCGTTCCTGCATGTCCCAGATTTCGCGGATCGGCATGGTGAAGCGTTTTGGAATCGCGATACGCTGGCACTGTTCGGCAATCAGCTCGTGCGCCGCTTCCTGCATCGCCGGGATCGGTGGCATGCCACGTTCCTGCAGACGCAACACGCGAGCCGGCAAGGCAGGCCAGAGCAGGGCGGCAAACAGGAACGCCGGGGTCACCGGTTTGTTCTGCTTGATCCGCAGGTCGGTGTTGACCAACGCTTCGCTGATCAGGGTATGGGTGTACGTCGGGTTGTATTCCAGCGCCTCGGCACTGGCCGGGAACAGCGGATCGAACAACTGCAAGTCGACCAGCATCTCGAAGGTGTCCGCGGCATGGCCGGAGAGGAACAGCTTGAGCACTTCTTCGAACAGGCGGGCCGACGGGATCTCGCGCAGCATCGGCGCCAGATCGCGGATCGGCAGGGCGCTGTGTTTTTCGATGCCGAAATTCAGCTTGGCGGCGAAACGCACGGCCCGCAGCATCCGCACCGGGTCTTCCTGGTAGCGTTGCTTCGGATCGCCGATCAGGCGGATCAGGTGATTGCGGATGTCGTGTACGCCGTTGGCGTAGTCGAGAATACGTTCGCTGACCGGATCGTAGTACAAAGCGTTGATGGTGAAGTCGCGGCGTTGCGCGTCTTCTTCCAGCGTGCCGTAGACGTTATCGCGCAGGATGCGCCCGCTCTCGTTGCGGGAAGACTGGTTGCTGTCTTCCTCTTCGTCGTTTTGCGGGTGATTGGCACGGAACGTCGCGACTTCGATGATTTCGCGACCAAAGTGGATATGCACCAGTTTGAAGCGTCGACCGATGATCCGCGCATTGCGGAATTCGGCGCGAACCTGTTCAGGCGTGGCGCTGGTGGCAACGTCGAAATCTTTTGGCGTGATGCCGAGCATCATGTCGCGCACACAGCCGCCGACCAGGTAAGCCTGGTAACCGGCGTTCTGCAGGCGTTCGACGATATTCACCGCGTAACGGCTGAATTGCGCCTTTTGCAGCGAATGTTGGCCGCTGTTAAGCACTTCAGGCGTGCTGCGGATGTGTTGCGTATGACGCTTGGGAGAACGGAATGACTGGAACAGCTTCTTCAGCATGGGATGCACTGTTTGAAGGAATGTTCGGCCATAACGAAGAATGACCGCATGATGGGCGGGGATTCTAGCATTTAGTCGGGGGATGGTGTAGGACACAGCAGATATGAGCTGTAGGCAGGGAACTGTAGGAGCGAGCTTGCTCCGGGCGGCGTTCCGACGAAGGTCGTTGACGATAACGCGACAACCCCGATACACAGCGGCGTCCCTGCGTTTCCGCGAGCGAGCTCCTGCAGGAAGCGGGATTTCCAAATCGCAGAAACTACAAGGGGAGCCGAAGCTCCCCAAGAAGTAGTTGCATGTTCTATTTTTGTTATTGGTTTCGGGCTTCTTGTTTTTGTTGAGTGCCCGCGTCATGAAGTTTTCCTTCATGACCCTCCCAATCGGGAGCCAAGAGCAAACGGATTGCTTTGGTCGCTGTGCTGCAGTGATGTTGCGATCCAACCAGTTCAGGCTCTGTCTCAAGACAGTTTTTGTTGTTCTCGGCCTGGTCGTGGGGCAAGCCCCAAATACAACGCCTCTCCAAAAGAATCAGTTAGCTGCGCCTCTCGCCGTCTTGTTTTTATTGTGCGTGAGTCGATTCGTCTTATTTTTATTGTCTTGTGCATTGCTTGTTATTGTTGTTGTACCAAACATATAGCAGGGTGCGTGCCAACTTTTGCGAGGCCCAGCAAAACAAGGGGTTACGTCACCTGATCAGGTTTTCCGAGGCCAAAAAAAACCGGGGCTTCGTTACCGTAAGCCCCGGCTTCTGTTACGTGAAAAAGCTGAGGTAACAGTTTTTTCACAAAGTCATGTGTTACCCGCTCAGCTCTCGCTGGCCACCCCGGTCTTGCGCCGCGGGATGCCCAAGCGCTGGCGGCGTTCCCACAGGCATTTACGGCTGACCCCGAGTTTGCGTGCCAGCTCGGTTTCGGTCATGTGGTCCTGATGCTCGAGAACAAAATGCTGGAAGTAGTCTTCCAGTGACAGGTCCTCGGTCGGTTCATGATTGTTGTTGCCGGCGCCATTGCCCTGTTGCGGCGGCAGGCCGATGAACTCGTCGTCTTCCAGGCCGCTCAGCTCGATGTCGATGCCCAGCAGCTCGGCGGAAATCTCCGGGCTTTCGCACAGGATGACTGCGCGTTCGACCGCGTTTTCCAATTCGCGCACGTTACCCGGCCAGGAGTAATGACGAATCGCCTGCTCGGCGTCCGGGGCGAACTTCAGGTCGGTACGGTTGACCCGCGCGCTCTGCCGCGCCAGGAAGGCATTGGCGATTTCATTCACGTCGGCGCCACGCTCGCGCAGGGCCGGCAGTTTCAGGGCGATCACGTGGAGGCGGTAATACAAGTCTTCACGGAACTGGCCGATCTTGGCCAGGCTCTTGAGGTCGCGGTGAGTCGCGGCGATCAAACGCACATCGACCTTCTGCGACTGCACCGAGCCCACCCGGCGAATTTCGCCTTCCTGCAACACTCGCAACAGGCGAGCCTGTGCTTCCAGTGGCAGTTCGCCGATTTCATCAAGGAACAAGGTGCCGCCGTCCGCCGCTTCCACCAGACCGGCACGTCCGGCGCTGGCGCCAGTGAACGCGCCTTTTTCGTGGCCGAACAGTTCGGACTCGATCAGGCTTTCCGGAATGGCTGCGCAGTTCACCGAAATCATCGGTGCCTTGGCGCGTTTGGACAGGTTGTGCAGGGCGCGCGCCACCAGTTCTTTACCGGTGCCGGACTCGCCCTGGATCAGGACATTGGAATCGGTCGGCGCGACTTTGCGGATCTTGCTGTACAGATCCTGCATTGGTGGGCACGAGCCGATGATGCCGATTTCGCCGTTGCTGTTGTCGATACCCGGTTTCGCCGCGCCATTGGCGGCTTTGCCGACGGCAGGTTCACCGCTGGCCTGCACCGATTGCCGGTCACGCAGGATGCGCGCGACGGCCTGGAGCATTTCATCGTGGTCGAAAGGCTTGGCGATGTAATCCACCGCGCCCATTTTCATCGAGTCGACTGCCGAACGCAGGCTGGCGTAGCTGGTCATGATCAGCACCGGCGTGCCCTGGCCGAGTTTGATCAATTCGGTGCCCGGCGCGCCAGGCAGGCGCAGGTCACTGACGATCAGGTCGAACGTGGGAATGGTGAAGCGTTCTTGTGCTTCCTGCACTGAACCGGCTTCGCTGACCTGGTACTGGTTACGTTCCAGCAGGCGGCGCAAGGCGGAGCGGATAATTGTTTCGTCTTCGACGATCAAAATGTGCGGCATTGATTCGATACTCTCGACGGTCTCAGTTCACAGCGGACGTCGCTTCGACATGACGCGGCAAGGTCACCCGGATACGGGTGCCGCGTTGGCTTTGAACATCAGCCGGGCTGTCGATGGTGATTTGTCCATAATGCTCTTCAACGATGGAATAGACCAGTGCAAGGCCCAGACCGGTGCCTTCGCCAGGATCCTTGGTGGTGAAGAATGGTTCGAACAATCTGTCCATGATGCTCGAAGGAATACCGCTGCCTTCGTCCTCTACGATCAGATCGACCGTGTGTTCGCCGGCTTCGCTTTTGACCCGCACCGCGCTGCCGGGAGGCGAGGCGTCACGGGCGTTTGAGAGCAGATTGATCAGTACCTGGGCGAGGCGCTGCGGATCGCCTTCGACCCAATGATCGGGGTCGCACAGGTTGTAGAACTGCACTTCGAAATTGCGTCGGTTCAGGGCCAGCAAACCGATGGCATCCTGGGCCACTTCGGCCAGACAGACGGGCTCGTCATTGTGCTGATGACTGCCGGCATGGGCAAAACTCATCAGCGACTGAACGATGCGCGACACGCGTTTGGTCTGCTCCAGAATCTGCCCGCTGATTTCCTTCAGCTCGCCATCGTCTTCACGTTCTTCGCGCAGGTTCTGCGCCAGACAGGCGATGCCGGTGATCGGGTTGCCGATTTCATGGGCCACACCCGCAGCGAGGCGGCCAATGCTGGCCAGACGCTCGGAGTGCACCAGCTTGTCTTCGAGCATCTGGGTTTCGGTCAGGTCTTCCACCAGCAGTACCAGGCCACTGTTGCCCGGTGCGAGCGGTTCATCGATCGCGGCTTTGTGCAGGTTCAGCCAGCGAGTCTGGCCATCGAGCGCCAGATGTTGCTTGTGCAAGTGTTCGTCCGGCAAGTTGATGAAGCCTTGCAGCAGTTCTTTCCACGGATCGGCGATGGTGCTCAGGCGCGAACCGACCACGCGCTGCGCGGCAATTCCGGTCAGTTCCTCCATGGCTTTGTTCCACATGAGGATTTCCTGATCCTTGGCCAGGGAGCAAACGCCCATCGGCAATTCCTGCAGGGTCTGGCGGTGATAGCGGCGCAGGGCATCGAGTTCGGCAGCCAGGCCGGTGAGGCGCGAGTGGTAGTCCTCGAGGCGGCTTTCGATGAAATGGATGTCCTCGGTGACGTAGTTTTCGCCGCCGGCCTTATAAGGCAGGAAAGTCTCGACCATATCCTGCGCGACGCTCGGCCCCATCAGGCCCGAGAGGTTGGCTTCGATCCGGTCACGCAAGCGGCGCAAGGCGTAAGGCCGGCGTTCGTCAAACGGCAGATAGAGATCGCGCAGCGCTTGCTCGACTTCCTTTTGTGCAGCCTTGGCGCCCAAGGGTTTGGCCAGTTGCGTGGCGAATTCCTGGGGCGAGGCGGCGTGCAGTTCACGGCGTTGCGGGCGACGCACGTTGTCCACGGCGCAGGCTTCGGCGGCGCTGGCCTCTTCGGGACTGGCGTTGGTGAACAGCGAAATCAGGGTGAACATCAGCACGTTGGCGGCCAGGGAAGCGATCGCGGCCATGTGCCAACTGGTGTCGTCCAGCACGTAGATCATGTTCAGCAGCGGAATGTAGAACCCTTGCAGGTTGCCGACCAGTGGCAACAGCATAGTCACCAGCCACACCATAATCCCCGCCAGCAAACCGGCGATGAAGCCGCGACGGTTGGCGGTCGGCCAATAAAGGACAGACAGCACGCCCGGCAGGAACTGCAGTGTTGCCACAAACGCGACGATGCCAAGGTTGGCCAGATCCTGTTCAGCGCCCAGCAACAGGTAGAAACCGTAACCCGCCATAATGATCGCGACGATCAGTGCGCGGCGAGTCCATTTCAGCCAGCGATAGATGTTGCCTTCGGCCGGTGGCTGGTAAAGCGGCAGCACCAGATGGTTCAACGCCATACCGGACAGCGCCAGGGTGGTGACGATGATCAGCCCGCTCGCTGCCGATAGCCCGCCGATATAAGCCAGCAGCGCCAAGGCCTTGCTGTTGGCGGCGATACCGATGCCCAGCGTGAAATACTCAGGATTGGTGGTGGCGCCGAGTTTCAGGCCAGCCCAGAGAATGAGCGGCACGGCCAGGCTCATCAGTAACAGGAACAACGGCAGACCCCAGCTCGCACTGACCAGTGAGCGCGGGTTGAGGTTTTCGGTAAACGTCATGTGGTACATGTGCGGCATCACGATTGCCGAGGCGAAGAACACCAGCAGCAGCGTGCGCCACGGGCCTTCCTGCAGCGGCGTGTGCAAAGCGGCGAGGGCGGTCTGGTTTTGCAGCAGCCACAGTTCCAGCTGTTGCGGGCCGTCGAACACGCCATACAACGCATACAGGCCAACGCCGCCAATGGCGATCAGCTTGATCACCGACTCAAACGCAATCGCGAACACCAGCCCCTCGTGTTTCTCGCGGGTGGCGATGTGGCGCGAACCGAAGAAAATCGTGAACAGCGTAATCAGCGCACAGAAGCTCAGGGCGACACGATGCTGCACCGGTTCGCGGGTGAGGATGCCGATGGAGTCCGCCACTGCCTGAATCTGCAACGCCAGCAACGGCAGCACGCCGATCAGCATGAAGATCGTGGTCAGTGCGCCGGCCCAGGTGCTGCGGAAGCGGAACGCGAACAGGTCGGCCAGCGATGACAGCTGGTACGTGCGAGTAATTTTGAGGATCGGATACAGCAACACCGGCGCCAGCAGAAATGCGCCGGAAACGCCTAAATAGCTGGAGAGAAAACCGTAGCCGTACTGATAGGCCAGGCCCACGGTGCCGTAAAACGCCCAGGCACTGGCATAAACACCCAGCGACAGGGTGTACGTCAGCGGGTGGCGAATGATCGCCCGGGGGATCATGCCCCGTTCGCTGATCCAGGCTACGCCGAACAGCACCGCCAGGTACGCGGCGCTGATCAGGATCATCTGGGTCAGGCTAAAGCTCATCGGCATCTTTTTGGCTCTGCAGGATGAAGGTCACGACGATCAGAATCAGCCAGAGCAGATAAGGGCGATACCAGGCGCCAGTGGCGTCGATCCACCAATCCATGATGGCCGGGGAGAACAGATAAATCCCCACTACCAGGAGCAGGACCAAGCGATAGATGTACATCCCGGCCTCTCTTTTTTATGCGCGTGCCCGAAAACGTGCGGCGATGGTAACGGATGGGCGCGCCACTGCAAGTGTGATCACTGTAGTTGCGCTTCGGGCAAGGTGAGTGTGCGCGGGATCTTCAATGCATCCCAGTGGGCGATTCCCCAGTTCAGCACTTCACGTGGGGTGGCATACGCCAGTTCGGCGCCCGGATTCTGCCCGAGCGCGCGCAGTGCACGCAGTAATAAGGGCGTGGCCTGATCTTCGGTCAGCGGCGGCGAACGGTAGGACTTGCCGAGCTTGTTGCCGTCAGGCTGGGTAATCAAAGGAATGTGCAGATAGCGCGGTTGCGAGAAACCCAGCAGTTCCTGCAGATAGAGCTGACGTGGCGTGGAGTCGAGCAGGTCCGCACCGCGGACGATATCGGTGATGCCTTGCCAGGCGTCATCGAGGACCACGGCCAGTTGATAGGCGTAGAGCCCGTCGCGCCGGCGGATCACGAAATCGCCGACATCCCGACCCAGATGCTGGCGGTATTCGCCTTGCACGCGGTCGATGAAGTGGTATTCCAGTTCGGGCACCCGCAGGCGAATCGCGGCGTCTTCAGAGCCATGGCCGGCATTGCGGCACAGGCCCGGATAGATGCCGTGATAGGGCTCAAGCTGTTTTCGTGAGCAGGTGCAGGCGTAGGCCAGGCCATGATTGAACAGGCGATTGAGCACTTCGGCGTAGGCGTCGTGTCGGTCGCTCTGTCGGACCATCTCGCCATCCCATTCGAAACCGTAGCTTTCCAGCGCCTTGAGAATGGCGGCTTGCGCGCCGGGCTCTTCCCGTGGCGGATCGAGGTCTTCCATACGCATCAGCCAGCGACCGCCCACCGCACGCGCGTCGAGGTATGAAGCCAGTGCTGCGACCAGCGAACCGAAATGCAGGTGGCCGCTTGGCGTGGGGGCGAAGCGTCCGATGTAGGCGGGGGAGGTCATAAGGGCGATGGTACTTTGTCAGGGATTGCGCAAATCACATTGTAGGAGCCGGCTTGCTGGCGATAGCGGTTTGTCAGTCAACATTTTTGTCGATTGATACGCCGCCATCGCCAGCAAGCCGGCTCCTGCAAATCATGAATTTCGGAAACAAAAACGGAGCGTTCGCACGCTCCGTTCTTCGTTCAAGTCGAGATTACTTGCCGACTTGTTTTTCCTTGATTTCCGCCAGGGTCTTGCAGTCAACGCACATGTCGGCGGTAGGGCGGGCTTCCAGTCGCTTGACGCCGATCTCGACGCCGCAGGACTCGCACCAGCCATATTCTTCGTCTTCGATCAATTGCAGCGTCTTGTCGATCTTCTTGATCAACTTGCGCTCACGGTCGCGGGCGCGCAATTCAAGGCTGAATTCTTCTTCCTGGCTGGCACGGTCTGCCGGGTCAGGAAAGTTGGCCGCTTCGTCTTTCATGTGATCAACCGTGCGGTCGACTTCCTGCATCAAGTCCTGTTTCCACTTATTCAGGATCTTGGTGAAGTGAGCGCGCATGGGTTTGCCCATGTACTCCTCGCCCTTTACTTCTTTGTAGGGTTCGAAGCCGCTGATCGACTGATTTTGCTGCTTTGCTTGGGTGGGCATGAAATGGACCGCCTCTACTCTTGTAATCCATCTGCGCAGGATTGCTCCATCACCGACACCTGCCGGCCCTGCGGCTGCAAGCGGGCGAACTTACCAGATCAAATCGGGCCGCGCTACTCCCGGATGTCGAGGTAGTGGCTCGAAGGGCTTGCAAATGATTGCAAAGCCTTGACCGGTGGTGCTGGAGACCTGATCAATTAATGATTTTAGTCAAACCTTGCGCACTCGCATGAGTCGTTTGTGGTCAGGGTCTTAACGCGTCTGACCGCTTTAGGTTCTCGCTCGTTCCTGCGCTTGGGTAGAATCGGTTTTTTTTCCCGTTGAAGGAAGGCTAATGGCTCAGTCCTACAGTGCCCGCAGTCGCGCGATCGAACCGTTCCACGTCATGGCGCTGCTGGCGCGGGCCAATGAACTGCAAGCCGCCGGCCACGACGTGATTCACCTGGAAATCGGCGAACCGGACTTCACCACCGCCGAGCCGATCATCCAGGCCGGCCAGGCTGCACTGACTGCCGGAAAGACCCGTTACACCGCCGCCCGCGGCATCCCCGAGCTGCGTGAAGCGATTTCAGGCTTCTATCAACAGCGTTACGGTTTGAACATCGACCCTCGGCGAATCCTCATCACGCCCGGCGGTTCCGGCGCATTGCTGCTGGCCAGCGCCTTGCTGGTGGATCCGGGCAAACACTGGCTGCTGGCAGACCCGGGTTACCCGTGCAACCGGCATTTCCTGCGGTTGGTGGAGGGCGCTGCGCAGCTTGTTCCTGTGGGGCCGGACGTGCGTTATCAACTGACACCGGACTTGATCGACCGTCATTGGGATCAGGACAGCGTCGGCGCGCTGGTGGCATCGCCGGCCAACCCGACCGGGACAATTCTGACCCGCGACGAACTGGCGGGGCTGTCGACCGCGATCAAGGCGCACCACGGCCATCTGGTGGTGGACGAGATCTATCACGGCCTGACTTACGGCACCGACGCGGCCAGTGTGCTGGAAGTCGACGACAACGCCTTCGTGCTCAATAGTTTTTCGAAATATTTCGGCATGACTGGCTGGCGGCTTGGCTGGCTGGTGGCGCCCGAAGCGGCGGTCGGTGAGCTGGAAAAGCTTGCGCAGAACCTTTACATCAGCGCCCCAAGCATGGCCCAGCACGCAGCGCTGGCCTGTTTCGAGCCCGCGACCATCGCCATTCTGGAAGAGCGCCGCGCCGAATTCGGCCGTCGCCGTGATTTCCTCTTGCCCGCCCTGCGTGAGTTGGGTTTCGGTATCGCCGTCGAGCCGGAAGGGGCGTTCTATTTGTACGCCGATATCAGCAAGTTCGGTGGCGATGCCTTCGCATTCTGTCGACATTTTCTCGAAACCGAGCACGTGGCGATCACGCCGGGGCTCGACTTCGGGCGTTATCAGGCCGGCCATCACGTTCGGTTTGCCTATACCCAAAGTCTGCCGCGCCTCCAGGAAGCGGTCGAACGCATTGCTCGCGGCTTGAAGAGCTGGCAAGGCTGATGCGCTTTCATCCGCCACTCGAAGAAGGTCGTCTGATTCGGCGTTACAAGCGTTTTCTCGCCGATATCGAAACCGTTCACGGCGAGTTGTTGACCATTCACTGCCCGAACACCGGCTCGATGCTCAATTGCCAGGTCGAGGGCGGGCAGGTGTGGTTCAGTCGTTCCAACGACCCCAAGCGTAAGTTGCCGGGCACTTGGGAAGTCGGCGAAACCCCTCAGGGTCGGCTGTTTTGCGTGAACACCGGCCGAGCCAACGGTTTGATCGAAGAGGCGCTCAGGGCCGGCGTCATCAGCGAACTCAACGGTTTCACCGAGCTGAAGCGTGAAGTGGCCTACGGTCAGGAAAGCAGTCGCATCGACTTTCGTCTCGATTACCCGAGCGGGCCGGCGTATGTGGAAGTCAAAAGCGTCACGCTGGGGTTCGATGGCTCATCGGTCGCGGCGTTTCCCGATGCGGTCACCCAGCGTGGCGCCAAGCATTTGCGTGAGCTGGCGCATTTGGCCCGGGATGGAATTCGCGCGGTGCAGTTGTATTGCGTGAACCTCACCGGCATCGATGCCGTGCGTCCTGCAGACGAAATCGATTCGATCTACGCCGCCGCTTTGCGAGAAGCGGTGGCGTGCGGGGTCGAGGTGCTGGCTTACGGCGTGCGCTTGACCCATGAGGAAATGGTGGTCGAGCGGCGTCTGGAGGTGGTGCTCGGCGGTTAAAGATTGATCCAGATGCCCTGATCGTCTTCGCGGCTTTCAACGGTGGTCAGGGATTGCCCGGCGCACGGGCCGGCGACGCACTCGCCATCTTCGATCAAGAACAGTGCGCCGTGGGTCGCGCACTGGATCAGGCTGTTGCTGGGGTCAAGAAACTGGTCGGGCGTCCATTCCAGCCCGACGCCACGGTGCGGGCAGCGGTTGATGTACACATAGAGCTGGCCGGCCCGGCGCACGGCAAAGAGCTTCTGGCCGTCGAGGTCGAAACCGCGGCTGCCGGATTCGGCCAGTTCAGAGCCTGCGCAAAGAAACTTCATGTCTATCCTCAACCCCGTCGGCTCGTGACTGGATATGTCCGAGCTTGACGTTCAAATGCAAACAATTATCAAATGGCTGCCTTGCCCGTCGGGTGTAGGTGCCGGACGCCGAGGATACTTGGCCTGTCACTTCAATGCCTGGGAAAACCATTAAAGGAAGCTGTTTATGCGTCTGAGTACCCGCGTTGCCGCGCTGTGTGTCGGACTCCTCGTCAGCCACCACGCCGCGGCGGCCGAGTTGCCACAACGCTGGGTCAGCGCCGGCGGGGCCTTGTCGGAGTGGGTCAGTGCGCTGGGCGGCGAATCGAAACTGGTGGGTGTCGATACCACCAGCCAGCATCCGGAATCCCTCAAGGCGTTGCCCGGCATCGGCTATCAGCGACAGTTGTCCGCAGAAGGCATCCTGAGCTTACGCCCGCAAATTCTGGTCGGCACCGAAGAAATGGGCCCACCGCCGGTGCTGTCGCAGATTCGTACGGCGGGCGTGCAAGTCGAACTGTTTTCGGCCCGGCCCGATCTGCCGACGTTGCAGGGTAACTTGCAGCAGTTGGGCAAGTTACTCGGCGCAGAAGACAAGGCGGCGCAATTGTTCGCGGCTTATCAACAGCAACTCGATCAGCAAAAGATTCGTGTCACCAAGGCACAATTGACGCAAAAATCACCAGGCGTACTGGTGCTGCTCGGTCACGCAGGCGGCAAACCGCTGATCGCCGGGAAGGACACCGCAGCCGACTGGTTGATCCAGAAGGCCGGCGGACATAATCTGGCGACGCACACCGGTTACAAACCTTTTTCCAACGAATCCTTGATCAGTCTTGATCCTGAAGTACTGGTGTTCGCCGATCGTGCATTGACCGGCGAAGCGGCGCGTGCAGCGTTGTTCACGGAAAACCCGATTCTGACCTCGACCCGCGCTGCCAAGGACGGGCGCGTCATGGAGCTTGATCCGACGCTGCTGGTGGGAGGGCTTGGCCCGCGATTGCCGCAGGCGTTGAAAAAGATCAGTGACGGCTTCTATCCGGGCACGGCTGCCCAATGACCGTTCTGGTAAAACCGCGAACGCTGTTCATTGGCCTGAGCCTCCTGTGTTTATTGGCGATCTGGCTGTCATTGGCGTTGGGGCCGGTGAGCCTGCCGTTGCTCGACACCTTGTGTGCGGCGTTGCGCATGATCGGCTTGCCCATTGCGCCTGACGGGCTGGAGCAGGCCGAACTGATCCTCGGGCAAATTCGCCTGCCGCGTACCTTGTTGGGGTTGGCGGTGGGCGGTGTGCTGGCGCTGTCGGGCGTGGCGATGCAGGGTTTGTTTCGCAACCCGCTGGCCGATCCGGGCCTGGTGGGTGTTTCCAGCGGTGCGGCACTAGGCGCGGCGATTGCGATTGTCGGCGGTTCCCTGTTTGGCGGATTGCCGGAATCCTTCGGGCCTTATCTGCTATCGCTGTGCGCGTTTCTGGGTGGTCTCGGCGTGACCGCGCTGGTGTATCGACTGGGTCGGCGTAACGGACAAACCAACGTCGCGACCATGCTCCTGGCGGGTATTGCATTGACGGCGCTGGCAGGCTCGGCAGTGGGACTGTTCACCTATCTGGCGGACGACGCGACCCTGCGCACGCTGACCTTCTGGAACCTGGGCAGTCTCAATGGCGCCAGCTATTCGCGACTCTGGCCATTGCTGCTGATCAGTGTCGGCGTGGCGCTGTGGTTGCCGCGAAGGGCCAAGGCCTTGAATGCGTTGTTGCTGGGAGAGTCGGAGGCCGGTCACCTGGGCATCGACGTCGAAAGGCTCAAGCGCGAATTGGTGTTCTGCACGGCGCTGGGTGTCGGGGCTGCGGTGGCAGCGGCGGGAATGATCGGATTTGTCGGGTTGGTGGTGCCGCATCTGGTGCGTCTGCTGGCCGGTCCCGATCATCGGGTGTTGTTGCCGGCCTCGGTGCTGGCGGGCGCCAGTCTCCTGTTGTTCGCCGATCTGGTGGCGCGCCTGGCGCTGGCACCTGCCGAACTGCCGATCGGGATCGTCACCGCATTCATCGGCGCACCGTTCTTCCTCTATTTATTGCTCCGAGGGCGTGCCTGATGTTGCGAACGCAAAATCTGCAAATCCTCCGTGGCCGCAAGATCGTCCTGACGGATATCACGCTTGAGCTCAAACCGGGGGAAGTCCTCGGCGTGCTGGGGCCTAACGGTGCCGGCAAAAGTACGTTGCTGGGTGCCTTGTGCGGTGAGTTGCCGGCGAATCATGGCAGCGTGTGGCTCGATGACCGCGAGTTGCGTGACTGGAGCGGTGCACAGCGAGCCCAGCGTCTGGCGGTATTGCCGCAAATTTCGACACTGGACTTCGCTTTTCGCGTCGAGGAAGTCGTCGGCATGGGCCGTTTGCCGCATCAGAGCGGCCGGGTCCGGGACGACGAAATCGTCGCCGCCGCGTTGCAGGCCGCCGATGCCGGGCATCTGAGCGGCCGCAGCTATCTGGCGTTGTCCGGCGGCGAACGTCAGCGGGTGCATCTGGCGCGGGTGCTGGCGCAACTCTGGCCGGGCGAAGCGGGGCAAACGCTGTTGCTCGATGAGCCGACTTCGATGCTTGATCCGCTGCATCAACACACCACATTGCAAGCGGTGCGTGAGTTCGCCAATCGCGGTGCGTCCGTGTTGGTGATCCTGCATGATCTGAACCTGGCGGCGCGCTATTGTGATCGCCTGTTACTGCTCGAAGGCGGGCGCCCGGTGGCGCTCGACACTCCCGAGCAGGTGTTGCGTCCTGAGCCGCTCAAGGCAGTATTCGGGCTGGAAGTGCTGGTCCAACAGCACCCGGAGCGCGGGCATCCGCTGATCATCGCCCGCTAGGTTTTTGATAGGGGGACTTCATGCGTTTAATGATGATTCTGGCGGTGCTGATGCTCAGTGCCTGCCAGCATGTTTCAGTACCGCCGCCGATCGTAGGCGAGATCCGCGACCTGCGCACCGGCCAGACGCTGACGGCGCAGGAACTGGTAATGCGGTTGGCCAAGCCTTCGCGATTGATCGTGGGGGAGCAGCATGACAATCGTGATCACCATGCGCTGCAACGCTGGTTATTGCAGGCGCTGGGAGAGCAGCGCCCGCAAGGCAGCCTGCTGCTGGAAATGATCACGCCGGATCAACAGCAGCGCGTCGATGACGTTCGTCATGCCTCGACGCTGCCTACCGATTTGCCCGATGCTTTGGCCTGGGAGCCTGGCTGGGACTGGAATCTCTACGGCCCGGTCGTCCGTTTCGCCCTGACCCAACCGTATCCACTGCTGGCCGCCAATCTGAACACCGTCGAGGTGCGTGCTTTCTACGCCCAACCGCCGATATTGAGCGGTGCTCGCTCCAATACCGCATCGGTGAAGGCTGAGTTGCTGACCCAGATCAGCGAGTCCCACTGCGGCCTGCTGCCCGCCTCGCAAATGCCGGCGATGCTCGCGGTGCAGCAACAACGTGATCGACGCATGGTTGAGCGGCTGCTGGCGGCACCCACGCCTGCATTGCTGTTTGCCGGCGCTTATCATGCGCGCAAGGATGTGGGTGTGCCGATACACGCGCTTGATCTGGGGGCGTCCGAAGCGCCAACGGTATTGATGCTGGTGCAGCAGGGCAGTGAGGTCACGGCGGCGATGGCCGATTACGTCTGGTATACACCTGCCACGCCGGCGCCGGATTACTGTGCAGAGATGCGCAAAACCCTAAGCAAAGACAATGAGTGAGCATGTAATCGGCATCACGCCGCTCTCCTGTAGGAGCCGGCTTGCTGGTGAAGGCGGCGGGTCAGTTTATTAATGCTTTGGCTGCGCGAGTGCTTTCGCCAGCAAGCCGGCTCCTACAGACAGGCAAAAAAAGACCCGGCAAGAGCCGGGTCAAATAACCGTGATTAGCCTGATGAGGAGATATCTGAGAGTCCGAACCAAGGGCTTTTCAAATATCGACCAGTCTCGCGACCAGTTGTGATAATCATAGCGATTCTCATTACCAAGTCAACCGCTGATTTTTCATTTGTTTGAAATTCATCTACAGATCGCCGGAAAGCCCCGTGAACACTGGGTTTCAAGGTGTGCTCCTGAGCGCGCTCTGTATAACTTGCTGGCTCAGCAAGTCCATGGCGGTCGTACCCGTTCAATTCTTGTGGCGTGACGAGATCGCTTCCAGCTGTTTATTCAGGGCTTCCTTGCGCTCGGCGGGAATGTCGTTCCAGTGCACGTCCATCAATGCGCCTTCGATCGCATACAACAACACCTTGGATGCCCGAAACCCGCGTGTGCGCACAGCCCGATAAGCATCCACCGCCCCCAGGCGACGCAAGTCCGAGGCGCTGTGGATGCCCACGGCATGCAGCCATTGCGCTGACGTCTTGCCAAGATTCTTCAGGTGCTGCAGTTCATCATTCATCAAGCCTCCTTGCGACGGCCGAACGGTGCGTGGGCAAGCTTCTGAGGAGTGTAGCCATCAGTAGGAAAAGCGTGATTGTTTGGTCGGTTTCGGAGCAAATGCTTCTAAGAGGCAAGTCCGGTAGGCGGCGTAAAAGTGCGCGAAAACGATGGGAACAGGCAGGAGGACGTCAGGTTCCCAAGCTGAAAATGCCCACGGTCCAGCGCAACGCGGGGGCGCTGGACATGTCAGTTATCGGTCGTTTTTAACGGGTGCGATAACGCAGGCGTGTGCCGAAATTCATCGACATCAGGATTTCGTCGGCACTCAGTTCCGGGGGGAAGTAGGCGCCAGAAATCTGTGCGTGGGCCAGGCTGGCCCCTTCAAGATTGGAATGAGTGAAGTCGATGCCGCGCAAGTCGGCGGAACGGAAATAGGCATCGGTAAAGTCGACGCCGTCGGCGTTCAGCTCACGCAGGTCCAGACCTCGGAAATCACCACCGACCATGTCGATAGGTCCGTCTTTTGGACGTTCGTTGTTGAAACCTGTGATGTCGTCTTTGTGCAGCAAGGCATAAAGCGGGGTATCGAGAAGTTTGGGCTGGCTCATGTCACATCACCTGTTGGTTTTATGGCGCCAGTATAGTGCCACTATTTGACAGCCGTGAAGCCGGCGAGGGCTCCACGGCTGAAATACTTCCTTACAGCCCCGGCAAGCGTTGGCGAATTTGCGCAACGACGGTGTCGAGGGTTCCGCTTTCATTGGTCTGAACGCGCTTGCTGCACAGAATCTCCTCAGGCGTCAGGGCTTCACGACTGGCTTGCTGAGCAGCGATAACGGCCAGGTTGGCGTCGGACGGATCCTTTTTGTCTGCCTGACGCAGGGCCAGCCAGCTTTCGATCACCGCTTGTGGCGCGTTGCAATCAAGGATCAGGAACGGCGCGCCGGTGGCTTCGGCGATTTTCGCTGCGCCATCACGCTGATCGCGCTTGAGGTAGGTGGCATCGACCACCACGGGGAAACCGGCACGCAGGATAACGGCGGCGATTTCATGCAGGCGGGTGTAGGTCGCGACGCTGGCGTCGGCGCTATAAATGCCGGCTTGCGGATCGTTCGCGACGGTTTGCTCGCCGAACAGGCGTTTGCGTTCTACATCGGAGCGCAGGCGAATCGCGCCCAGCGCTTCCACCAGACGCATGGCCACATGACTTTTGCCGACAGCGGAGACGCCGTGAGTAATGGCCATGAAGCGCGAAGGAATGGTGCTGTAGCTTTCCGCCAGGTTGGCGTAGTTGCGATACTGGCGCAGGGTGGTGGCGCGCTGCACCGGATCGGCTTCGGCCGGCATGCTGAACAGGCTGACCTTGGCGCGAACCAGTGCGCGGTAGGCTTTATAGAAGTTCAGCAGTTCCAGGCCCTGGTAATCGCCGGTCAACTCCAGGTATTGGCTGATGAAGCGACGGGCCAGGCTTTTCAGGCCGCGGTCTTCAAGGTCCATCGCCAGGAAACCGGTGTCGGCGTAGACGTCGGTGAATCGGAACGGTTCGTTGAATTCGATGCAGTCGAAGATCACGACCTTGCCATCGATCACGGTAGCGTTGCCCAGGTGGATGTCGCCGTGGCACTCGCGGATGAAACCTTCAGCCTTGCGTTGGGCGAACAGCGGCTTGAGGCGTTCGAAGCTGCTTTCGGCCCAGGCTTGCAGGGCGTCGAGTTGCAGCAGGTCGGCCTTGTCGCTCAGGAATGGGCGAATCTGTTCGAAGTTCTGCCGCACCGGTGCCATGACGCTGTCCGGGGTGCCGGCTTCATGTTCGGCAGGTACCTTGGGCGCGGTGAGGTGGAATTGAGCAATCTGTGCGGCCATCTCGTCGATGTGCGCGGTGGTCAATTCGCCATTGGCCTGCAACGTGCTGAGCAACTGGCTTTGTGGGAACTGACGCATTTTCAGGGCGTAATCGATGACCGGGCCGTCGCCACCGAATTGTGGTGCTTCAGCGCTGCCAGTGATCGGCAACACTTCGAGATACAAATCATTGGTCAGACGCTGGTTCAAGCGCAGCTCTTCACCGCAGAAATGCTCGCGAGCATCGAGGCTGGTGAAGTCGAGGAAGCCGAAATTGACCGGTTTCTTCACTTTATAGGCAAACGGGCCTGTGAGAATCACCCAGGAGATGTGGGTTTCGATGACCTGGAACCCGTCTACCGGATGTGGGTAAAGGGCCGGGTTTTGCAGGGCGGCGATCAGGGACTGGCTCACAGGCATTCCTTCAGAGTCTGGGAAAATTCACGGCCGCCATTATGGCCGCAAGTCCGCCCGACGCAAACCTCGGCGGGCTCCTGTTGAGTATGAATAAAGTGCGTATAATCCGGCGCCATGACTCGTACTCGATCCCCCCGCACCCCCAAAAAACCACCTTCCAGAGGCCTGAGCCCCTGGCTGGGCTGGGCCATTAAACTCAGTCTGGTCGGCCTCGTGGTGCTCGCCGGATTCGCGGTTTACCTCGATGCCATCGTGCAGGAGAAGTTCTCCGGCAAGCGCTGGACCATCCCGGCGAAGGTGTATGCGCGCCCGCTCGAGCTGTTCACCGGGCAGAAGCTGAGCAAGGAAGACTTCCTCACCGAGCTCGACGCCTTGGGCTATCGCCGCGAAAGCGTGAGCAACGGTCCCGGCGCGGCGTCGGTCAACGGCAACACCGTCGACTTGAATACCCGTGGTTTTCAATTCTATGAGGGCCTGGAGAACGCCCAGCCCGTGCGTGTGCGCTTCTCTGGTGATTATGTCGCCGAGCTTTCGTCGACCAACGGTTCGAAGCTTTCTGTAGTACGGCTGGAACCGCTGCTGATCGGTGGGATTTACCCGAAGAACCTCGAAGACCGCATTCTGATCAAGATTGATCAGGTCCCGCCGTATCTGCTGGAAACCCTGGTTGCCGTGGAAGACCGGGACTTCTATAGCCATTGGGGTGTGTCGCCCAAGTCGATCGCCCGCGCCATCTGGGTCAACACCTCTGGCGGCAAGATGACCCAGGGCGGTAGTACGCTGACACAACAGCTGGTCAAGAATTTCTACCTGACCAGCGAACGCAGCCTGGCCCGTAAGCTCACCGAAGCCATGATGGCGATGTTGCTGGAGCTGCATTACGACAAACGAGAAATTCTTGAGGCTTACCTCAATGAAGTGTTCGTTGGTCAGGACGGCCAGCGTGCGGTGCACGGTTTCGGTCTGGCCAGCCAGTTCTTCTTTGCGCAGCCGTTGTCCGAGTTGAAACTGCATCAAGTCGCGATGCTGGTGGGCATAGTCAAGGGGCCGTCCTATTACAACCCGCGTCGCAACCCGGAGCGGGCGCTCGAGCGACGCAACCTGGTGCTCGATGTACTTGAGCAACAAGGCGTCGCCAGCGCCGAGCAGATTGCTGCCGCGAAGAAAATGCCGCTGGGTGTGACGACGCGCGGCAAGTTGGCCGACAGCTCGTTCCCTGGTTTTATCGATCTGGTTAAACGTCAGCTGCGCGAAGACTATCGCGACGAAGACTTGACCGAAGAAGGCCTGCGGATCTTCACCAGTTTCGACCCGATTCTGCAGATGAAGGCGGAAGCGTCGGTCAACGATACGTTCAAGCGTTTGTCCGGACGCAAAGGCTCCGATGATGTTGAAGCGGCGATGGTCGTGACCAACCCGGAAACCGGCGAAGTCCAGGCCATGATCGGCAGTCGTCAGGCGAGCTTCGCCGGTTTCAACCGGGCGCTGGATGCTGTCCGACCGATCGGCTCGTTGATCAAGCCAGCGGTTTATCTGACAGCCCTTGAGAAGCCGAGCCAGTACACGTTGACCAGTTGGCTGTCGGACGAGTCCTTTTCGGTGAAAGGGGCGGATGGTCAGGTCTGGAAACCGCAGAACTATGATCGCCGCTCCCATGGCACGGTTTTCCTGTATCAAGGCCTGGCGCATTCCTACAACCTGTCGACTGCGCGTCTCGGGTTGGCGGTGGGCGTGCCGAATGTCCTGAAGACGCTGGCTCGCCTGGGTGTGAGTCGCGAGTTTCCGGCGTTCCCGTCGATGTTGCTCGGCGCGGGCGGCATGACCCCGATCGAAGTGGCGACCATGTACCAGACCCTCGCCAACGGTGGCTTCAATACGCCGATGCGCGGGATTCGCAGCGTTCTGACCGCCGAAGGCGAGCCGCTCAAACGGTACCCGTTCCAGATTCAGCAGCGTTTCGATCCGGCTTCCATTTACCTGATCCAGAGCGCCATGCAGCGGGTCATGCGTGAAGGCACCGGCAGTTCGGTTTACAACGTGTTACCGAAAACCCTGACGCTGGCGGGCAAGACCGGTACCAGTAACGATTCGCGAGACAGCTGGTTCGCCGGTTTCAGTCAGGACTTGCTGGCGGTGGTGTGGCTGGGTCGCGACGACAACGGCAAGACACCGTTTACCGGTGCCACGGGCGCATTGCAGGTCTGGACCAGTTTCATGCGCAAGGCCGATCCGTTGCCGCTGGACATGCCGCAGCCGGATAATGTGGTGCAGGCCTGGGTCGACTCGCATACCGGACAAGGCTCTGATGCCAACTGCCCAGGTGCCGTGCAGATGCCGTATATTCGCGGCAGCGAACCGCCTCCCGGCGCCGCGTGCGGTGGCGAAAGCCCTGTTAACGGTGAAACGGTGATGGATTGGGTCAAGGGCTGGATGAATTAAGCAAAGAGGGTTTCAAGTGAACAAGTGGTTGATTCCAGCGGTAACCGCCGTGGCTTTGCTCAGCGGTTGTTCCAGCGTACAGCGCGGTTCGATCCCTGTTGTGGATTCCGGCAGCGCCGTTTCCAACAGTGAGCGGATTTCGGCGAATGGCGGTTATCGTCAGACGACGACCAAGCGTCCTGTGCAAGCCCAGGCGCAAGCGATTCCGCAAGGTGACACCGGCGTCGTAGTGATGGTGCCAGGTGGTGGCGCCGTTGCCTCGGCACCGATCAGCACCTCGCCGATTACACCTGGCCCGATTACCTCAGGCCCGATCGACACCTCGTCGGTTCAGTCGGCCCCGATCAATCAGGGCAGCTACAGCATGCCGTCGACTCCAAGCGGGATTCCTTCGTCGAGCGCCGGCGGCCTGTCTGCCGACGAACAGTTGGATGGCCCGGTGTTGGCATTGCTGACCACCGCTCAGCAGCAACAGGCCGGTGGCGACCTTAATGGTGCCTCTTCCAGCCTCGAGCGCGCTCAACGTGTCGCGCCGCGTGAGCCGCAAGTGCTTTATCGTCTGGCTCAGGTCCGCATGGCTCAAGGCGATGCTGCACAAGCCGAACAGTTCTCTCGTCGCGGTCTGACGTTCGCCAATGGTCGTCCGGCGCTTCAGGCCAGTCTGTGGGAATTGATTGCGCAAGCTCGTGAGAAGCAGGGTGATTCCGCAGGTGCGTCCCTGGCTCGTCAGAAGGCCAAGGTTTCGTCGTGATGGACGCACGCTTTCCAAAGATTGCCGAGCAGTTGCTGTTGATCGAGCGCGAGCTGCGTGTTCAGGGATGGTGGGACGATGTCTCGCCATCTGCTGAAGCGCTGTCCAGTGTCGAGCCTTTTTCGGTCGATACGCTGGATTTCGAGCAGTGGCTGCAATGGATCTTCCTGCCACGCATGAAAACAATCCTCGAGCAGGATTTGCCGCTGCCCAATGCCTCGGGCATTCAGGAGATGGCCGAAATGGTCTTCGCCGCCCGCAATGTTCAGGGCAGGGATCGGCAGTTGCAGGTTCTGCTCAAAGAGTTCGACCTGCTGATCACCGCCTCCCGCTAACCCCGCCATTCTGCAGGAGCCGAGCAGGCTCTGCTCCTGCAGGAGTTACTGGCAGTTATCGGCGATCTGTCGCTGTGCTTCGGCGGTGCGTTCCTGGCGTTGCTCGTCAGTCAGGCGACGCATTTCACCGTCGACATCCTCCCGCAATCGCGGATTGTTCTGCAGTTGAGCCAGGTTCGTCCGCGCCTGCTCGCAGAACACCTTCAGCTGGGCTTGCTGCTCGGCGACCTGTTTTTTCACTGTCTTGTCGATGGCCTGTTGATCGCCGATGGCGTTACTGCGTGGCAGCGTAGCCGGCTTGCCCGCAGAGGGGGAGGGCGTGACCACGGTGGTGGCTTCCCGGCCCTGGGGCGGTTGCGCATCGAAATGGGTAACGCCCTGCTCATCGACCCATTTGTAGATCTGGGCGGCCATGGTCACAGGGCTGATGCCGATCAGCAGGCTGGCGGTCAGGAAAAACGTTCGCATGCCATTTCCTTGTATTGGGTTGCGCAATTGAAGCTAACACAGTTGCTGTTTCGCGGTTTTTTCTTGCTTTCTCATGTGCTTACTTCAATAAAGCACATTGACGACTTGACTTGCAGGGGACGAAACAGAAGAATCCAAAGTCCGCTGTAGAGGGACTGCCAGAAGCAGACCCACTCGGCAGATCATGAGGCGCACATCCGCGCCGACCTGTTACACCCGCAACGCGTTACCTCGCGCTGGGTGGGAAAGGCCCGCAACACTTGGGACGATCCCAATACTTGCTCAGTCAGTGCTGACGTAGTCGGCGACCACCGTCGCTCATGCTCTGCCGAGAAGTAAACCTATTAAGACCCGTCCCCCTTTTATGTGGACGGTATTCTGGCGTTTTAGAGGTGAACAACGTGGAGCTTTTATCTGGCGGTGAGATGCTCGTCCGCTTTTTGCGTGACGAAGGCGTCAAATATATTTACGGGTACCCGGGTGGTGCTCTTCTTCATGTCTACGATGCCCTGTTCAAAGAACCGGAAGTGACCCACATTCTGGTTCGCCACGAGCAGGCTGCGACCCATATGGCTGACGGCTATGCCCGTGCCACCGGTAAAGCCGGCGTGGTACTGGTGACTTCCGGCCCGGGCGCAACCAACGCTATCACCGGTATTGCCACGGCCTACATGGACTCCATTCCGATGGTGGTCATTTCCGGCCAGGTGCCTAGCACCATGGTAGGCACCGATGCGTTCCAGGAAACCGACATGATCGGTATCTCCCGGCCGATCGTGAAGCACAGCTTCATGATCAAGCACGCCTCGGAAATCCCGGAGGTCATGAAGAAAGCGTTTTACCTGGCGCAATCCGGTCGTCCTGGTCCGGTCGTTGTCGATATCCCGAAAGACATGACCAACCCGGCCGAGAAGTACGAATACATCTTCCCGAAAAAAGCCAAGCTGCGTTCCTACAGCCCGGCCGTTCGCGGCCACTCCGGGCAAATCCGCAAGGCAGCCGAAATGCTCCTGGCGGCCAAGCGTCCTGTGATGTACGCAGGCGGTGGCGTGATTCTCGGTGGTGGCTCCGCGCCGCTGACCGAATTGGCGAAGATGCTCAACCTGCCAGTGACCAATACCCTGATGGGGCTGGGTGCCTACCCTGGCACCGACCGTCAGTTCATCGGCATGCTCGGCATGCACGGCAGCTACACCGCTAACCTGGCGATGCACCATGCTGACGTGATCCTCGCAGTCGGCGCACGTTTCGACGATCGCGTGATCAACGGCGCGTCGAAGTTCTGCCCGAATGCCAAGATCATTCACATCGACATCGACCCGGCTTCGATCTCCAAGACCATCAAGGCTGACGTACCTATCGTCGGTCCGGTCGAGAGCGTCCTGACCGAAATGGTCGCGATCCTCAAGGAAATCGGCGAGACCCCGAACAAGGAGTCCGTTGCCAGCTGGTGGAAGCAGGTTGATGAATGGCGCGGTGATCGCGGCCTGTTCCCTTACGACAAGGGCGACGGTAGCGTCATCAAGCCGCAGACCGTGATCGAAACCCTGTGCGAAGTGACCAAGGGCGATGCCTTTGTGGCCTCCGACGTGGGGCAGCACCAAATGTTCGCGGCGCAGTATTACAAGTTCAACAAGCCGAACCGCTGGATCAACTCCGGTGGCCTGGGCACCATGGGCTTCGGTTTTCCGGCGGCCATGGGCATCAAGTTGAGCTTTCCGGATGCCGACGTCGTCTGCGTGACAGGCGAGGGCAGTATCCAGATGAACATTCAGGAGTTGTCGACCTGCCTGCAATATGGTTTGCCGGTCAAGATCGTCATCCTGAACAACGGTGTTCTGGGTATGGTTCGCCAGTGGCAAGACATGAGTTATGGCAGCCGTCACTCGCACTCCTATATGGAATCGCTGCCTGACTTCGTCAAGCTGGCCGAGGCCTATGGTCACGTCGGCGTGCGCATCACCGAATCGAAAGATTTGAAGTCGAAGATGGAAGAAGCGTTCGCCATGAAGGATCGCCTGGTGGTGCTCGATATTTCGGTCGATACCAGCGAGCACGTCTACCCGATGCAGATCAAAGACGGCTCCATGCGCGATATGTGGCTGAGCAAGACGGAGCGTACTTAATCATGCGGCATATTATTTCCTTGCTTCTGGAAAACGAACCCGGCGCTTTGTCTCGTGTAGTCGGCCTGTTCTCGCAGCGCAACTACAACATCGAAAGCCTGACTGTGGCGCCAACCGAAGACCCGACCCTGTCGCGTCTGACGCTGACCACGGTGGGCCACGATGAGATCATCGAGCAGATCACCAAGAACCTGAACAAGCTGATTGAAGTGGTCAAACTGGTCGACCTGTCGGAAAGTGCTCACATCGAGCGCGAACTGATGCTGGTCAAGGTCAAGGCCACCGGCGCCCAGCGCGCCGAGATCAAGCGCACCACCGATATTTACCGTGGGCAGATCGTCGATGTCAGCGCTAGCGTGTATACCGTTCAATTGACCGGTACCAGCGACAAGCTCGACAGCTTCATTCAGTCCATCGGCACCGCGTCGATTCTGGAAACCGTCCGTAGCGGCGTAACCGGTATCGCTCGCGGCGACAAAGTACTCAGCATCTAAACCAAATTAGCGAATGGCCTGAACGGCCTGGATATATAGGGGAAATTCATGAAAGTTTTCTACGATAAAGACTGCGACCTGTCGATCATCCAGGGCAAGAAAGTTGCCATCATCGGTTACGGTTCCCAAGGCCACGCTCAAGCGTGCAACCTGAAAGATTCCGGCGTTGATGTCACTGTCGGCCTGCGTAAAGGTTCGGCAACTGTTGCCAAGGCAGAAGCTCACGGCCTGAAAGTGACCGACGTTGCTTCCGCTGTAGCAGCTGCCGACCTGGTCATGATCCTGACCCCGGACGAGTTCCAGTCTGCCCTGTACAAGAACGAAATCGAGCCGAACATCAAGAAAGGCGCCACCCTGGCCTTCTCCCACGGCTTCGCGATCCACTACAACCAGGTTGTTCCGCGCGCTGACCTCGACGTGATCATGATCGCGCCGAAAGCACCGGGCCACACCGTACGTTCCGAGTTCGTCAAGGGCGGCGGTATCCCTGACCTGATCGCTATCTACCAGGACGCTTCCGGCAACGCCAAAAACGTTGCGCTGTCCTACGCTGCTGGCGTGGGTGGCGGTCGCACCGGCATCATCGAAACCACTTTCAAGGACGAGACCGAAACCGACCTGTTCGGCGAACAAGCCGTTCTGTGCGGCGGTACCGTTGAGCTGGTGAAAGCCGGTTTCGAAACCCTGGTTGAAGCTGGCTACGCGCCGGAAATGGCCTACTTTGAATGCCTGCACGAACTGAAGCTGATCGTTGACCTCATGTACGAAGGCGGCATCGCCAACATGAACTACTCGATCTCCAACAACGCTGAATACGGCGAGTACGTGACCGGTCCGGAAGTGATCAACGCCGAATCCCGTCAGGCTATGCGCAACGCTCTGAAACGTATTCAGGACGGCGAATACGCCAAGATGTTCATCAGCGAAGGCGCAACCGGCTATCCTTCCATGACCGCCAAGCGTCGTAACAACGCCGCTCACGGTATCGAAATCATCGGCGAGCAACTGCGCTCCATGATGCCGTGGATCGGTGCCAACAAGATCGTCGACAAAGCCAAAAACTAAGTCGCGCACTTGTACGGAAAACGCGGCCTGAGCCGCGTTTTTTCGTTTGGGAGTCCGGTTCTGGTATAAAGCTGCATCGTTTGCGGCCGAACCCTCGTCCCAGACACCTGTCGAAACTTTCCACCCCGTTGCAAGGTATTGTCCATGAGCGAACGTCCCGAAGAGCCAAACCAGGCTTCTGACGCCGAAAGCCTGCTGCCCATCGATGAGCACATCGAAGAAGGGCATGACGCTGAAGGTCGTAAAGTCCGGCATCGTGGTATCTATCTTCTGCCGAATCTGTTTACCACTGCGAACCTGTTCGCAGGGTTCTACTCCATCATCAACTCGATGAGCGCACAGAGCGCGTTGAGTGCTGGCGATGCGATTGGTGCGAGCAAGTATTTTGCGTTTGCCGCGATTGCCATTTTTGTCGCCATGGTGCTCGACGGCCTCGACGGTCGCGTTGCCCGCATGACCAACACCCAGAGTGCCTTCGGTGCCGAGTACGACTCGCTGTCCGATATGGTCGCCTTCGGTGTCGCGCCGGCACTGCTGGCATTTGGCTGGGCCTTGGGCGATATGGGCAAGGTTGGCTGGATGGTCGCCTTCATTTATGTCGCTGGGGCTGCATTGCGTCTGGCCCGTTTCAACACCCAGGTGGGCACCGCTGACAAGCGTTACTTCATCGGCTTGGCCAGTCCGGCTGCAGCGGGTGTGGTTGCAGGCATTGTCTGGGCGTTCAGTGATTACGGCATCCAGGGTTCCAAGATGTCTTTCCTGGTAGCGCTGATGGTCGCGGCCGCGGGCATGCTGATGGTCAGTAACATCAAGTACAACAGCTTCAAGGAGCTGGACCTGAAAGGGCGCGTACCTTTTGTGGCAATCCTTGCTGTCGTGCTGGTGTTCGCTGTCGTATTCAGTGATCCGCCGCGCATCCTGCTGCTGGTTTTCCTCGCCTACGCAGCATCGGGTCCGATTCAATATCTGTTACGTCTTCGTCGGCACAAAAACACGTAATTTCCCTCATACTCTGCAGTCTATTGGTGCATCTGTTCTCCAATGCTGCGGAGTTGCCATGCTGATCAAAGTCCCCAAGACATCCGACTGCCATGAGTCGGATGTCACGCCCGAATCCCTCTATCTGTCTCGTCGAAATGTGCTGGGTGCTGCCGTTGCCGGTTTGGCGGTGAGCAGCTTGCCGAGCTGGGCTCGCGCGGATGATGCCGTGCGCTATCCGGAGGTCGAGCCTGGTAAGGCGCCTTCCTGGTTCGCCGAGAAACTGCCTTCTACCAAGTGGGGAGCGGTCAACGTCAAGGATGAGGCGATCACGCCATTCAAGGATGCGACCCACTACAACAACTTCTATGAGTTCGGCACCGATAAAGGTGATCCGGCGGCCAACGCTGGCGCGCTGAAAACTGAACCCTGGAGCGTGGTGGTGGATGGGGAGGTGGGCAAGCCGGGTCGATATGCGCTGGAAGACTTCATGAAGCCATACCAGTTGGAGGAGCGCATTTATCGTCTTCGCTGCGTGGAGGCCTGGTCGATGGTCATCCCGTGGATCGGTTTTCCCATTTCGGCCTTGCTCAAGGAAGTCGAGCCGACTTCCAAGGCCAGGTTCATTCGCTTCGAAACCCTGCAGGATCCGAAGAGCATGCCGGGTCAACGCTCTGGTTTTGCCTTGATCGACTGGCCTTATGTGGAGGGACTAAGACTGGATGAGGCGATGAACCCGTTGGCGATTCTTGCGGTGGGCATGTATGGGCGCGAATTGCCTAACCAGAATGGCGCGCCTCTGCGTTTGGTGGTGCCGTGGAAGTATGGCTTCAAGAGCATCAAATCCATCGTGCGGATCAGCCTGGTCAGCGAGCAGCCGAAAACCACCTGGCAAAGCATCGCTGCGGACGAGTACGGTTTTTATGCCAACGTGAACCCGACTGTCGATCATCCACGCTGGACCCAGGCCCGGGAGCGGCGTTTACCTAGCGGTCTGTTCAAGCCAAATGTGCGCGACACGCAAATGTTCAACGGCTACTCGGATGAAGTCGCTTCTTTATATGCAGGGCTCGATCTGCGGAAGAATTACTGATGCGATATCCGTTGTGGCGAGTGACCGTCTTTATCGCGGCGGCGGTATGGCCGCTGCTTTGGCTCTATCAGGCTTGGGCGGATGTGCTTGGGCCAGATCCGGGGAAGGTGCTGGTTGATCGGTTGGGGTTGGGGACGCTTGTACTGCTGCTGGTTACACTGAGTATGACGCCTTTGCAGAAGCTCACCGGCTGGGCGGGGTGGATTGCTGTCCGTCGGCAACTGGGTTTGTGGTGCTTCGCGTACGTGGTTCTGCATTTGAGTGGTTACACGGCGTTTATTCTTGGTTTCGATTGGTCCCAGCTGGGTGTCGAGTTGCGCAAACGGCCGTACATTATTGTCGGGATGCTTGGCTTCCTTTGTTTGCTGGCGTTGGCGTTGACCTCCAATCGTTACAGTCAGCGGCGTTTGGGATCTCGCTGGAAGAAGTTGCATCGACTGGTCTTTGTAGTTCTCGGGCTCGGACTGCTGCATATGTTGTGGATTGTGCGTGCCGATCTGAAGGAGTGGGCGGTTTATGCCTCTATAGGGGTGTTGCTATTAGTGCTGCGCTTACCCCCGGTTAACCGCCGCATTCCACGGTTAACCGCTAAAAAGTCATCTTCTGCAAGAAAAGCGTAATTAAGGGTTGACGGCAGATTCTGGAAGTCTATAATTCGCCCCACTTCCGGCGCAGTCGAAACGGAAAACTCCTTGATAAACAAAGAGTTACGC